>NZ_JAZGLV010000028.1:0-73727 GCF_036409085.1 Mycobacterium sp. 050134 | reverse complement strand
CCAAAACGCCGGCATCCTCGAACGCAACACCACACTCGAACCCACAACACTCCTCAAGCCAAAAGGGGTGTTGCATCGATCCCTTGAAACCACCGCCGGCATCGCGACCACTGCGGCAATCTCGGCCCCGAATAGCTGGAACCGGCCGGTTGCTGAAGCGAACCTGAAGATCTGCGCCTCACCCGCTCTCTTCAGGTTGGGTTCAGGCCGCGTTCCTAGCGTCGCCGTTATCGCCACGACGACGAGGAGGCACAGTGATCAGCGAGGAACCCACTCCCAGCGCGGCGGCTCCGCAGGACAAGGCCGCCCTTCGCACCGACACCCCGAACCCATCCGTGATCCACCGGCATCCCGTCGGCGTCGCGGTCGGCAGCGGGCTGATCGGACTGGTGGTGGGGGCCTTCGGGGCCGCCGCCCTGGTCGGCTTGTGCGGGCCCCCGCCTCCGCCGCCCCCGGGCTTTGGCCCACCGCCCCCCGGGGCGTGGGGACCCCCGCCGCCCCCGCCGCCCTTCGCCTTCCACCCGCCCCAGGGACCGTGGGGCGTTCCACCCCCGCCGGGAGCCTCGGCCGTTCCACCCCCGCCCGGCCAGCCGCCGCAGCCTCCCGGGCCACCGCCCGCCCCCGCCACGCCCCCGCCGCCACCGAGCCGCTGACCCCACCGAACAATAAGGAGAAAGTCGATGACGTTGAAGCAATTGATCGCTGGTTCGCTGTTGGCGGGCGCCCTCGGGGTGACCGCGTCCGGGCTCGGCACGGCGGTGGCCGGCGCCGAGCCGCCACCCCCGCCGCCAGGACTGGGACAACCCGGGCCCCCGCCGCCCGGCGGTCCCGGCTTTCCCGGCGGACAGTTCGCGCCGCCGCCAGGACCGGGCGGACCGGGTGGCCCCGGCGGGCCCTTCGGGCCGCCACAGCCGGGAATGCCGCAGCCGGGGTTCTAGCCGGCCCCGGCGAGCGGCAGGGTGAGCCGGAAATGCCCGCCGTCATCCCGCGAAAGACACACCAGGTCGCCGCCGTGGGCACGCGCCAGTGCCCGGGCGATCGGCAGGCCCAGGCCGGCGCCGCCGTGGTCACCGGTCCGCCCGGGATCGAGCCGCACGAGCCGCTCGAAGATGCGTTCCCGCTCGCCGATCGGGACGCCCGGCCCGGTGTCGCTGACGGTGACCTCGGCGGTGTGGTCGGAGCTCCGGAGGTCGATGGTGATCGCGCCGCCCGCCGGGGTGTGCCTGCGGGCGTTGTCGAGCAGGTTGGACAGGATCTGCGCCAACCGGCTCGGGTCCGCCCTGACCTCGAGGTCACCGAGGCCGGTCCGGATGACCGTGAGCCGCGGCGCGAGCATGGCGGTGCGGTCGGACTCGGCGTCGACGATCGCGGCGAGATCCACGTCCTGCACGTCCAGCGGAAGGCCGGCGTCCACCCGGCTCAGGTCCAGCATGTCGGCCACCAGCCGACCGGCGCGCCGCGCATCGGAGAGCAGCAGGCTGGCCCGCCGGTACTGCCCCCGGGCCGCCGCGTCGTCCTGGTGCTGCGCCGCGCTGCTCGCGACCTGTTCGGCGGCGGCCTGGATGCCGGCGATCGGGGTGCGCAGCTCGTGTGCGGCGTCGACGAGAAATTGCCGGGTGGCGGTTTCGGCGCGCTGGGCGGCGTCAGCGGCCTGTCGGGCGCGGCGTTCGGAGGTCTCGAGCGCCTCCAGCATCCCGTCGAAGGCGCCGGCCGCGCGGCCGAGCTCGGTGTCGGTCCGCTTTGGGCGCAACCGCCGGCCGCGGTCGCCGGTTGTGATGTCGGTCGCCAGCGCGGTGAGCCGCTCCAGCGGCCGCAGCGCGACCCGGCTGACGGCCAGCGACAGCAGCGCCGCCACCAGCAACGTCACCACACCGGCGCCGATCATCAGCTGCCGGAGCTGGCGCGTCACCTGGGTGGTCTGCGTGGTGTCGGCGACCAGGATGACCCGGCCGCCGTCGGACAAGGGGTGCACCACCTGGGTGGCCGTCGCGTCCGGGGGTGCGGGCGGCCCGTCGGGGGGCGGCGGATAGCCCGGCGGCGGGGGCGGGTAGCCGGACGGCAGGTAGCCCGGCGGCGGGGGCGGGTAGCCGGGCGGCCCGATCGGGGGGACGAAAGCTCCGCCCGCGCCGCGCGGGTCGATCGCGGTGTCGCCGTACGCCGTGCCGTCGGCCGCGACCACGAGCGCCCGCACCGTTCCGCCGTTGAGCTGGGCGGCGATCTGGTTCGGCGGGGTGCGGGCCAGGACCAGCGCGTCGGCGCGCGACGTCGCCGCGAGTAGCCGGTCGTTGAGGTCGCGACGCGCCTGAGCGCGCAGGCTGAAGTCGATGACCAGACCCAGCACCAGTAAGAGGACGGCGAGCAGCCCGAGCACCAGGACGGTGACCCGGCGCTGCAGCGACGGTGTGGGCGTGGCGGGATCGACCGTCGCCGGATGATCGGCCGTCATGACCGGGGCGGGTTCAGTCGGTAGCCGATGCCGCGGACCGTGTGCAGCATCCGAGGCCCGTGTGCCTCGAGCTTGCGCCGGAGCCCGCTGACGTGGACCTGGACCAGGTTCGGGTCATAGGCGTCGTAGCCCCAGACCGCGTTGAGGATCTGGGTGGCGCTGACGATCCGGCCGCGCTGCTCCACCAGGAAGTTCAACAGCCGCAGCTCCGTGGCGGTGAGGCCGAGCGGCCGGCCGGCGCGGGCGGCGACGCCGGCTTCGACGTCGAGCACGAGGTCGCCTACCTGCAGCGCCCGCGGCAGCCGCCCGCGCCGGCGCAACACCGCGCCCACCCGCGACACGAGTTCGGCCAGCTCGAACGGCTTGACCACGTAGTCGTCGGCGCCGCCGTCCAGGCCGCGCACCCGGTCGTGCAGCGCGTCGCGGGCCGTGATCATGACGATGCCGATGTCGCACCACTCGCGGATGACGTCGATGAGCGCGAAGCCGTCGCGGCCCGGCAGCATCACGTCCAGCACCACCAGGTCGGGCCGCAGCCCCTCGAGGGCGTCTTCCAGCCCGGCGCCGTCGCACCGGACGTCGGTGTGATAGCCGGCGTCCGTGAGCGCCTCGCCCACCATCTCCCGGATCGTCTCGGAATCCTCGACGACCAGCACCCGCGGTGCGCCGCGGCGCGATTCAGCCATGTCCCATTCTTAGCGCCGCGATCCTGAGATCCAGCTGAAGGCGCTCGCGCAGCAAGCCGCAAGCCGCAGTTAGGGTTGGCCGCACACGACTACTTCGGGACGTCACATGAGCAACCTGCCACCCCCGCCCGCCACGGCCGACCCGGTCCGTCGCCACTCGACGGCCGTCGTGGTCACCGCCGCCCTGGCGGGCTTCGTCCTCGGCGCGATCGCGGCGTTCGCCCTGACCGGGCTCGTGTTCAGGGTCCGCGTCGAACTTCCCCCGCCGCCGTACCCGTCGGTGCTGTTGACTCCGTCGGCTACCCCCACCGCGCCGAGCGCCGTGCCCGCGCCCCCGCTACCGCCGGGCCCTCCGCGCTGACCCGGATAAGGCCGAGCGCGGGCGCAGAAGCTAGTCCGAAGGCTGTTCCTCCAGCACGGCGCGGGCCGTTTCACCGCCCGGCAGCGGCCTGCCGGCCACTTCCGGGGTGAAGAACAGCGTGACGGTGCCGATCAGGCCCGCAAACATCAGCATGTACGCCGGCCACATCGGGTTGCCGGTGCCAGCGACCAGCGACTCGGCGATCAGCGGCGTGGTACCGCCGAACGCGGACACGGCGACGTTGAACCCGATCGACAGGGCGCCGTAGCGCACGCTCGTCGGGAACAGCGCCGGGAGAATCGCCGGCTCGAGGCTGCTCAGGAACAGCATCGCCGAGCCGACGAGCAGCACGCCGGTGAACTTGGTGAGATAGCCGTCGCCGTACCGCATCAGCGAGAACGCCGGGACCGACACCGCCAGAAGCAGCCCGCATCCCGTCCACATCAGCGGCTTCACCCCGATGCGGTCCGACAGCTTGCCGACGGACACCACCGCCGTCATCAGCAGCGCCAGCAGCACCAGGACCATCGCCAGGGCCATCGTGTCCGGCAACTCGACGGTCTTCTTCAGGTAAGTCGGCACGTAGCCGCTGATCATGTAGCTCGTGTCGCTGATGGCCAGTTCCAGCCCAACGCACAGCAGGAGCGGCCGCCACTGCTCCACGACCGTGCGCCGGAACTGCCCGCGTTGCGGATGGGCCAGGGCGTCTTGGTGCGCCCGCTCGTAGACGGGCGACTCGTCGATCCTCGACCTCAGGTACAGCGCGATCAGCCCGAGTGGGGCGGCCAGCAGGAACGGAATCCGCCAGCCCCAGGCCAGCATGGCGTCCTTCGGCAGCGCGGTGTCCAGGACGGTGACCAGCACCGCCCCCGCCACGAACCCCCCGAGCGTGCCGAGCGGCAGGAACCCGGCCAGCATCCCGCGCTGGTGATCCGGAGCGTGTTCGTCGATGTAAGTCATCGCGCCGGCGTACTCCCCGCCCGAGGACAAGCCCTGACAGACGCGGATGGCGGTGAGCAGGATCGGCGCGGCGATCCCCAGGGTGCTGTAGCCGGGCAGCACGCCGGTCGCGGCGGCGCACACCGCCATCATCGAGATCGTCATCACCAGCACGGGCTTGCGCCCGATGCGGTCGCCGAGCGGGCCGAAGATGAACCCCCCGAGCGGCCGCACGACGAAGCCGGCCGTCATCGTGCCGAAGGTGGCGATGAGGTTGCCGGCCCCGGCGTTGTGACCGGGATAGAACGTCTCGGCCAGCAGGGTGGCGACCAGGCTGAAGAGGGTGAAGTCGTACGCCTCCATGAAGTTGCCGATCGCGGTGCCCTGGATCGACCGGTGTGTCGCACCACTGTCGACGACGATTGCTTCGTCGGAGGCCCCAGCAGAATGACTCATTGAGAATGCTTCATACCCTGAACTGCCTGCATCCATGCGGCGTTTGCAAGGATGTAACGGATGCCAGAAGCCCGCTTGGCCGCCCTCGGCGCCCGGTTGCTGCGGTCGCGCCGCCTGATGCGTGCGCCGATCTGGATCTTCAGGGCCAGGGCCGGTGCGCTGTTCGGCTCGCGGATCCTGATGCTCGAGCACACCGGGCGCAAGTCGGGCCTGCCGCGGCACGCGGTCCTCGAAGTCGTCGGCCACCCATCGCCCAACGCCTGGATAGTGGTTTCCGGATTTGGCCGGAAAACGCAGTGGCTCCGCAACATTGAGGCCAACCCGCGCGTGCGGGTCTATGTCGGCAGTAAGCCGCCCCGGCAGGCCACCGCCCGCCCGCTGACCCAGGACGAGGTCGACCGCACGCTGGCCGCCTACCGAACGGGTCACCCCCGGGCGTGGGAACGATTCAGGCCGGTGCTCGAGGCGACGCTCGGGGCGCCCGTCACCGAGACCGGGACGCCGCTGCCGATGGTCGAGTTGCGCCTGCGCTAGCCGCGCTCGGGCCCCTTGACCGTCATCGCGGCGAACAGCGCCAGGAATGACGCGGCCGGAAGAGCCTTGACCGGCTTGTCGCCCGCCCGGACGTGGGCGCCGACGGCAAGGGTGAAGTACAGCGTCAGCATCGCCGTCGTGAGGCGGGCCAACGCCGGGAACCAGGTGACCGAGATCAGCCCGATGGCGGCCGCGCCCTTGACGACCGGCAGCACCGGCCGCACGTTCTCCGGGAGTCCCACATCGTCCAGGGTCTTCTTGATGGGGGCGAGCGGGACCGCGCAGGCCACCGCGTCGACGGCGTGGAACGCGGCAAGTCCCGCATAGGTTTTCGGCGACGTCAAAGCAGTCATCCGGCAATCCTATTGCGCTACTGCGTCAGTTCCGGAGGAGCCCCGTGCGCGCCGTCCACCGGTTGGCGCGCGATCGCCTCGGCCTTGGCCACCGCTTGCGCGATCGCCGGGTCGGTCTCGGTGGAGAACCAGTCGGCGACGTCGGCGTCGTCGTCGGCGCTGTGCTTGGGAGCGTCCTCGACCGGGGATGGCTGGAACCGGAACACCCCGTCGTCGCCCGGCGCGCCGAGCAGCTTGGTGAACCCCTGCAGCGCCGCGCTGAAATCGCTGGGCACCACCCAGACCTTGTTGGCGTCGCCGCGCGCCATCTCGGGCAGCGTCTGCAGGTACTGATAGGCCAGCATCTCCGGGGTCGGCCTGCCCGCCTTGATCGCCGCGAAGGTCTTCTCGATCGCCTTCGCCTGCCCCTGCGCCTGCAGGTAGGCCGCGGCGCGCTCGCCCTGGGCGCGCAGCATCCGGGATTGCCGGTCGGCCTCGGCGGCCAGGATCGCGGCCTGCTTGGCGCCCTCGGCCGCCAGGATCTGGGCCTGCTTGGCGCCCTCGGCCTGCTTGATCGCCGCCTCCCGGGTGCCCTCCGCGGTGAGGATCATCGCCCGCTTCTCCCGGTCGGCCTTCATCTGCTTCTCCATCGACGCCTGGATCGACGGTGGCGGGTCGATGCTGCGCAATTCCACCCTGGCCACCCGCAGGCCCCACCGGCCGGTGGCCTCATCGAGCACGCCGCGCAGCTGGCCGTTGATCTGGTCGCGCGAGGTCAACGTTTGCTCGAGCGTCATCCCGCCGACCACGTTGCGCAGCGTGGTGGTCGTCAGCTGTTCGACCCCCACGATGTAGTTACTGATCTGGTAGACCGCCGCCTGCGGGTTGGTGACCTGAAAATAGACGACGGTGTCGATGTTCAGCGTCAGGTTGTCCTCGGTGATCACCGGCTGCGGCGGAAAGGACACCACCCGCTCGCGCAGGTCCACCCGCGCGCGGACGCGGTCGATGAACGGCACCAACAGCGTCAGCTGCCCGCTCACCGTGCGGCTGTAGCGGCCCAGCCGTTCGATCACGGCCGCCTCGGCCTGAGGGATCAGCGCCACCGATTTGGCCACCACGACGACGGCGAAAATCACCAAAACGGCCAGCAACACCAACCCAGCTACCGCACCTTCCACGGCGGTTCCTTTCTCTCGCAGTGCCTCTCGCGGCCGCTAAAGACCGCTCCGGAAGACCACCGCCGTGGCGCCATCAATGCGCATGACGGTCACCGACTCGCCGGGTTCGAAAACGTCAGCCTCGTTCAGCGGGCGCGCCGTCCACACCTCGCCGTCGAGCTTCACCCGGCCCTCCTCGCGGGCTACGCGGTTGAGCACCAGCGCGTTCCTGCCCTCCAGCGCCTTGACTCCGGCCGGTAGCGCAACCGCCGGCGTCAGTCGCCGCCGCAGGGCGGGACGGACCAGGACCAGCAGCAGGAGGGAGACGATCAGGAACACCCCGCCGTTGGCCCACACCGGCCAATCGGTCAGCCAACTCGTCGCCGAGGCGGCCAACGCGCCGCCGCCGAGCATCACCAGGAACAAATGGCCGGTGAGCGCCTCGGCACCGGCAAGCACCAGCGCGAATATCAGCCAGGCGACCGCGGCGGGCATGCGGTCAGAATACGCGCGCCCCCCGCCTTTGCCGGATCAAACAACTACACTGCGAAATCATGTGGTGTCCTAGTGTCTCGCTGTCCCTGTGGGCCAACGCCTGGCTCGCCGGCAAGGCCGCGCCCGACGACGTCTTGGACGCGTTATCGATATGGGCGCCAAAGCAATCGGTCACCGCGTATGATGCCGTCGCCGCGGGTCATACCGGGCTGCCGTGGCCCGACGTGCACGACGCCGGCACCGTGTCGCTGCTGCAGACGCTGCGCGCGGCGGTGGGCCGGCGGGCGGACGGTCCCGGGCGATTGCGCGGGTCGATCAACGTGGTCATGCCGGTCCCCGGTGACGTGCGCGGGCTGGCCGCGGGAACGCAGTTCTCGCGTGACGCGCTGGCCTCGGGTGAGGCGGTGATTATCGCCAGCC
This sequence comes from Mycobacterium sp. 050134, assembly GCF_036409085.1. Lineage (NCBI taxonomy): Bacteria > Bacillati > Actinomycetota > Actinomycetes > Mycobacteriales > Mycobacteriaceae > Mycobacterium > Mycobacterium sp. 050134. Next base: position 65,898 of record NZ_JAZGLV010000028.1, on the reverse strand, counting down.
CGGACGACCCAGCCACCGCCGTCGGCCTGGTTCCCGAGTTCTTCTACGACGAGTTCGACGAGTCGGACATCCCCGAATCGCTGGCGTGGACGGTGTACTCGCTGCCCGCCGCGCCGGCGTTCGACCACTACGAGCTCGGCGACGCCGAATACAGCTTGCGTTCGGCGGTGCGGTCGGCCGCCGACGCGCTCGGCGAGATCGGGCTGGCTTCCGCCGCCGACGTCGACGATCCCCGCGCCCTCATCGAGCAGCTGTTGGAATCGGCTCGCCAGCACCGTATTCCCGACCACGCGCCGACGCGTGCGTTGCGGGTGCTGGAGAACGCCGCGCACGTCGACGCGATCATCGCGGTCAGCGCGGGGCTGAACCGGCCGGCCGACTCGCCGGACCGCTGCGCGGCGCCGGTGGTGGCGGGGATGGAACCGATCGGCGCGCAGTCGTCGTCGGAGGCCCGGATCGCGAGCGACGCGCTGCGGCCGCTGAGCGCCGTGGTGCGGTCGGCGAGGATGGCCGCGGTCACCGCGATCCTGCACTCGGCCTGGACGGACTAGTCTGTTAGGTCGCTCGCGCGACGCAATGCGGCGGCAGACATGGCTCGCCGTTGACGCTGGCGAGACATCCCGCCACCGGTTCCGGGCCCGAAACCCGTTCGGGCGCTTGACCGGAACGCAGCTCGTCGATCAAACCCGCAGCCAACCGGGCGAATCGGCGGTCGGCGTTTGGGGTTGTGGCCCGGGCCAGCGCAATTCCCGCCGCCTCGGCCTGCACCCGCAATTCGTTGTCGAGGTCCCACACCACCTCGATGTGGTCGGCGACGAACCCGATGGGGCAGACCACGACGGCCCGGACGCCGTCGTCGGCCAGCGCCGTGAGGTGGTCGGCCACGTCGGGCTCGAGCCAGGGCACCTGGGGCGGACCGGAGCGCGACTGCCACGCCAGGTCATAGTCGGCGTAGCCGGCCGCCGCCGCGACCAGGCTCGCGGCGTAGGCGACTTGGCGGCTGTAGAGGTTCGGGCCGCAACGACCGTCGGCGGCCACCGGGATCGAATGCGCGGTGAACACCAGCCGCGCGCCGGCGGGCACGGCGCCGGCCGCGTCGGTAATCGCCCCGGCGAACATCTCGACGAACAGCGGGTGGTCGAAATACGGCCGCAGCTTCACCAGTTCAGGGGCGCGCGGGCCGGCGGCGCGCCGCGCCCGGGCGATGTCCTCCACGTACTGCGCACAGCTCGAGTAGCCGCTCCACGCCGACGTGGTGAACACCGCCGCGCGGCGAACGCCGTTGTCGCGCATGGTCGCGACGGTCTCTTCGACGTAGGGGTTCCAGTTGCGGTTGCCGAAGTACACCGGCAGCTCGAGCTCGGCTTCGAGCTCGGTGACCAGGGCGCGGTTGATTCCGTTGATCGGGGACACACCGCCGAAATGCAGGTAGTGCTCGGCGACCTCGTCGAGGCGTTCGGGCGGCACGTTGCGGCCCCGGGTCACGTTCTCCAGGAACGGCCGCACCTGCTCGGGGCCCTCCGGCCCGCCGAAGGACAGCAGCAGGACGGCGTCGAATTCCATTGGTGGCTACAACAACTGGGTGCTGGCGCCGCCGTCGGCGAAGATGACGGTTCCCGTGGTGGCCGGCAGCCAGTCGGACAGCAGGGCGCACACCGTCTTCGCCACCGGCGTGGCGTCCTTCATGTTCCAGCCGAGCGGGGCCCGCTGATCCCAGCCCTCCTCGAGCAGGCTGATCTGCGCGCCGGCCTCCTCGCCGAGGGCTCCGCCGACGATCGCGCTCATCGCCAGCGTCCGGATCGGGCCCGCCGCAACGAGATTGGACCGCACGCCGTATTTGCCGGCCTCGCGTGCGACGAACCGGTTGACCGACTCCAGCGCGCTCTTCGCCACCGTCATCCAGTTGTAGGCCGGCATCGCCCGGGTGGGGTCGAAGTCCATGCCGACGATCCCGCCGCCGGGGTTCATGATCGGCAGCAGCGCCTTGGCTAGCGAGGCGTAGGAGTAGGCGGAGATGTGGATGCCCTTGGACACGTCCTCGTAAGGCGCGTCGAAGAACGGGTTGATGCCCATCCCGCTTTGCGGCATGAATCCGATCGAATGCACCACGCCGTCAAGCTTGTTGCCCGCGCCAATCACCTCGGTCACGCGGTCGGCCAGCGTCTTGAGGTGCTCCTCGTTCTGCACGTCCAACTCGACCAGCGGGGCCTTGTTCGGCAGCCGGTCGGCGATGCGCTGGATCAGCCGCAGCCGATCGAACCCGGTGAGCACCAGTTCGGCGCCCTGCTCTTGGGCCACCCGCGCGATGTGGAACGCGATCGACGAGTCGGTGATGATCCCGGTGACCAGAATCCGTTTGCCTTCGAGCAGTCCTGCCATGTCCGTCCTTAATGTCTTGTGCCGTCGTGCGCCCTACGCCGTCGTGAAGATCAGTGGCCCATGCCCATGCCGCCATCGACCGGGATGACCGCACCCGAGATGTAACTGGCGTCCTCGGACGCCAGGAAGCTGACCACCCCGGCGACTTCGGCGGCCGTGCCGACCCGCTTCGCCGGGATGAATTGCAGTGCGCCCTCCTGGATCCGCTCATCCAGCGAACGGGTCATGTCGGTGTCGATGTACCCCGGGGCCACCACGTTGGCCGTCACGTTCACCTTCGACAGCTCGCGGGCGATCGAGCGGGCCATGCCGATCACCCCGGCCTTGGAGGCCGCGTAGTTGGCCTGGTTGCCGATGCCCCAGCTGCCGGAGACCGAGCCGATGAAGATCATGCGGCCGAATTTCTTTCGCTGCATGCTGCGCGCCGCCCGCTGCGCCACCCGGAACGCCCCGGTGAGGTTGGCGTCGATGACCTTCTCGAACCTCTCCTCGGTCATCCGGATGAGGAAGGCATCCGCGGACAGGCCGGCGTTGGACACCAGCACCTCGACCGGGCCCTGGTGTTCCTCGACCTCTTTGAAGGCCCGGTCGACGGCATCGTTGTCGGTGACGTCGCACTCGACACCGAACAGGCCTTCGGGCGCGCCGGATCCGCGGTGCGTGACGGCCACCTGGTGGCCGTCGGCGGCCAGCCGCCGTGCGATCGCGAGGCCGATTCCCCGGTTTCCGCCCGTCACCAGGACCGAACGGGAGACGAATGCGGGCCTGCCGCCGTCGGCGGCGACGTCGGTGGCGTTCTCGGTGGCCGTGTCAGTCACCCGGCCAACCTATCGCCTCGATGGGGCGGGGTTGAAATCTCCCCCCTGCCAGGCCGCGAGCGTAACCACGTTGCGATTTTTGGGTTCCGATTTCGCGGTGCGGTTACGCTCGGATGCGATGTGGGTGGTCATGGCACACTTCCCTGCACCCGGAAGGCAACATCGGTGGTGCACAACCGCTCGATCTGACGAGACGGACGCGCCCCACCGCAATAGGCATACACCAGCAACCCCAACAGCGTCCGCGGGTCATAGGCCGCCTGCCGTGGAATCGATCAACGCCCGCTACCGGCGGGGCCTATTGATCACCCTGATTAAATCAAGCGCCGCAAGGGTCGCCCTTGTCCCAAGGCAACTATTCCCAGCCCTGAACAGGTCTTTTCACGGCTTTTGCACGCCAGCGAGCGACGTGATCGGTGGATACGCATACCGGGGCGAATGATTTCTGCATGGACCTTTGCCGCTGAGCACTAAGCTCGTCAATCGTGCACAAAAATGGCGCACACGATCGAAGAGCGCGGAGGGACAAATAGCGGTATGCCGGGAACCAGTTGGTTTAACGGGATCCACAATCTCGTTTACGCGGTTCAAAGAGGGCAGGGCGCGACCGCCGCTGCCTATCAAGAAGATTGGCTTAGCTTCGGAGCCAATCTGGGTGCGGTCGGCGGCAAAGCCACCTGGTATTTGAGGGATAAACTGCCCAAACTGGCCGACGGATTGAAGGCACCAGGGCCCACGCCCACGCCGACAACTATTATTGACACCGCGATGATATTGATCTCGCTTATGGATCTACTTAACGGTTTTTGGGTGCCCGACGACGGACTTGATTTTGACACAGGTCATAAGGATTTTGAAAACACATATCTCAACCTAGAACTCGGCCAATCGGATGTGTCGAAATGGGATGGTGATGCAGCAAGGCGCTACGCCACCCTGAACAAAGAACTTCAAGACCTCGCCGCAAAAATGCAGATGCTAGATACAAAAATGCAAACGTGCCTGCAGGAACACGGCGAAGCGGTCCAGAAGGCGCACGAAGTTATTGCGCTGGCGGTGATGTCTCTTTTCATCGCTGAGGGCATAGCGCTACTCATGTGGGCGTGGCCGGTTATCGGACCCAACTGGTCGGTGGCATTCCAAATAGCGACTGTCACGACGTTACTGCTAACGGTCTGCCAGTCCGAACACGCCGTAGTCAGATCGTCGCACGACAAATCAGCGTTGATCGAGGCGGTGACCAACGACTACAGCGATGTGCTCGACCGAGCGACGGCTCTGGCAGCATTCGCCGCGGGTGAGATCCCCGAAACTCCAGAGAAGAGCATTCCCCCCAATCCGGCCACCTCCACCACCATATCCATGATGTCGGGCCCGAGCGCTAGACCGACAGTCATGTCGTTGGCACACATCGCTGGAAAGACATCGACGGGCGGTCGCGCTGCCCCCGGCACTTCGACGTGCGATCTCGAGCCGGCAGGAAACGCAGAGATATCAGATCACGCGTTAATGGCCATTGAGGTCGGCGATGCCGAATTGCGCTCCGCCGCACTTGGTTCGGCACGCTTGTATGGATGGCCGCCGACCCCTGGGGCTCAACGAGGCCAAGCAGCGGTGCACACAACAAAGACTGAGCAGGTCGGCTCCGAGCACGTCTACTGTGCCGCCGAGGGGGAAGGTGCCGAGCCGAAGGTAGATACCGGAGACGCACAGCGTGCGCTACTCGACGTACCGATCACTCGAGCCGCAACCACATGCGCAGCCCTCAGTACGGCCCAAACGGCGGCCCCAAAACTCTGATCGGACGGCTCGCACTGTTGAATACGCGGACCGCGAGTTTTTCTTGGCACGCTTCGAGCACCGCAACGCACTCAGACCCAGACAACTCCGAGCCTAGGGACAACTCCATGATCGATCTGACCGTCGACCCGCGTTACCTGAAAGAGCTTGCGCAGTATCAAGACCAAGCCGCGGTCCACTCCAGTAGCGGGGCCACGGCAGCCGAGGAAACCGCCACAAACCTTTGGGTGACCCATGGCGTAATCAGCGGATTATCCAACACTGCGGCGGGCCGCTGTGTGAACGTGCGCCGCGCCGCGGGTGTCGCCATGGCTGATGTCTCAGCCCGTCTTGCTACGGCGTTGCGAATCGCAGGCCGACTCTATGCGAACGTCGAAGAAGACTCGAAGGACACGGTCGACGCCGTTCTGTTCGATCAATCGAACGTACTCCGGGTGGCGGAGATCAGGTCGGCAAGCGACGGTTGATCAGCAGCGCCGCCAGCGCCGCCAGCGCCAACACCAGCGCACCCAACCGCACCCAACCCACGCTCGCGTCACCCTTGATGGTCTCGTAGCCGATCTGCTGCTGCAGGGTCGCGTAGACGGCCTTCAGCTCGGCCAGGCTCGCCGCGTTGTACCAGGTCCCCCCGGAGAGCTCGGCGACCTTTTTCATCGTGGAGTCGTCGACGGGCACCGGCTGGCGCTGGTCGTTGATCTCGACGAACCCGTACGGGGTACCGAACGAGATCGTCGAGATTGGCACACCCTGGTCCTTGGCGGTGCGGGCGGCGGTGAACGCCCCCTTGGGGTTGTCCGGATTGGTCGGCATCGTCTCCTTGCCGTCGGAGAACAGCACGATGCGCGCCGGCGGCGGGGTGTCACCGCCGCCGATCACCGCGCCGACCGTGGCGATGGCCTGCAGGGCCGTGAAAATCCCCTCACCGGTCGCGGTGCGGTCGGCGAACTGCAGCTTGTCCAGCGCGGCCTTGGTCGCGTCGCGGTTGGTCGTCGGCTGCACCAGCACGGTCGCGGTGCCCGCGTATTCGATCAGCCCGAGGTTGATGCCCGGCGTCAGCTCGCCGGCGAACTGCTTGGCGGCCTCCTGCGCGGCCGCCATCCGGTTGGGCTGCACATCGGTGGCGCGCATCGACTGCGACACGTCGATCACCAGCATCACCACCGCGCGGTTGCGGGGGATCCGGACGTCGTTGGTGGGGCCGGCCATCGCGATGGTGAATGCCACGAGCGCGATCACCAGCAGGATCGCCGGGATGTGCCGCCACCGGGAGGGCCGTTTGGGGGCGACGCTCTCCAGCAGTTCCATGTTGGCGAAGCGCAGCATCCGCCGCTGGCGCGCCAGCTGCATCACCACGTACAGCGCGGCCAGCCCGGCGACGACGACGAAGAAGAGGAAGAACCACGAATGCGCGAAACCCGACAACGACATCGCGCCGAAGAACGGCAGCGTCACTGCCGTCCCGCCATAGCCCCCCGCCGCCGGGATTCGACGAAGCGGACGATGTCGGCGATCCAGTCGCGGTCGGTGCGCAAGGTCATCACCGGGGCCCCGCAGCTGCGGATTGTGCGGGCCACCTCCGCGCGGTGCGCGGCCGCGGCCTTGGCAAAATCGTCGCGCAGCTGGGCGTCGATGGTGAACTCGCGCGTGACGCCCGATTCCGCGTCCTGCAGCACCACGTCGCCCACGTCGGGCAGCTCGACGTCACGCGGATCGAGCACCTCGATGGCCAGCACCTCGTGCCGGGCCGCGACCGCGCGCAGCGGGCGCATCCAGTTGATCGGCCCCAGGAAGTCGCTGATGATCACCGCCATCCCCCGGCGACGTTCGGGCCGGCGCAGCGCGTCGATGGCCAGCGCCAGATCACCGCGCACCCCCACCGGCGCCCGGGGCGTCGTGGCGATGGTGCGCAGCAGCGTCTGCTCGTGCTGCCGCCCCGACCGCGCCGGCACCCGGGTGATGGTCGCGCCGTTGGCGATCACGGCGCCGAACCGGTTGCCGCCGCCGCTGTTGAGGTAGGTGATCGCCGCGGCGGCCGCGACGGCAAGGTCGCGCTTCTCGCAACCGACGGTGCCGAAGTCCAGGCTGGCCGACATGTCGACGACCATCCACGTCTCCAGCTCGCGGTCGGCGATCATCTGTCGCACGTGTGGGTGCGTGGTGCGGGCGGTGACGGCCCAGTCCATGCGCCGGACGTCGTCGCCGGGCTGGTACTCGCGCGACTCCCCCGGCTCCGAGCCGGGTCCCGGGATCAGGCCCAGGTGATCCCCGTGCAGGACGCCGTCCAGCTTGCGGCGGACGGCCAGCTCGAGGTTGCGCAGCGCCGCCGACAGCTTCGGGTCGTCGATCTGGCCGCGCTGCATCGACGGTGGGTGGCGCACCGCCGGGTTGGGGTCGGTCACCGACCGCCGGCCGCTCCGGCGGCCTGCATCACCGGCGGTACCGACTGACCTTGCTGCGGAACGGCGTTGACCTGCGGCAGGGCGACCGTCTGCAGGATCCGGTTGATGACAATCTCCGGCGAGATCTCGTCGGCGAGCGCGTCATAGGTGAGGACCAGGCGGTGCCGAAGGACGTCGGGAATGACGTCGACGACGTCCTGCGGGATCACGTAGTCGCGGCCCCGCACCAGCGCGAGTGACCGGGACGCGGCGATGATGCCCAGCGAGGCGCGCGGGGACGCACCGAACGAGATCCACATCTTGACGTCGTTCATGCCGAGCTGCTCGGGGTGCCGGGTGGCCGTGACCACGCGCACCACGTAGTCGACGAGCGCGTGGTGGACGAAGTTGTTGGCCGCGATGCCCTGCAGCCGCAACAGGTCGCCGGTGTCCATGATCTGCTTGGGCTCCGGCGGCCGCACACCCATCCGGTAGATGATCTCCCGCTCCTCTTCCGGGGACGGGTAGCCGACGTTGATCTTGAACAGGAAGCGGTCCCGCTGGGCCTCGGGGAGCGGGTACACGCCCTCATGCTCGATCGGGTTCTGGGTAGCCATCACCAGGAACGGGTTGGGCAGCGGGAACCTCTTGCCACCGATGGACACCTGACGTTCCTGCATGACCTCCAGCAGCGCCGACTGCACCTTGGCCGGCGCGCGGTTGATCTCGTCGGCGAGCAGGAAGTTCACCACCACTGGACCGAGCTCGGTGTCGAACTCCTCCTTGCCCTGCCGGTAGATGCGGGTACCGATGATGTCGGTGGGCACCAGGTCGGGCGTGAACTGGATGCGGGCGAACGTGCCGCCCACGACCTTTGCGAACGTCTCGACCGCCAGCGTCTTGGCGACGCCGGGGACGCCCTCGAGCAGGACGTGGCCCTTGGACAGCAGGCCCACGAGCATCCGCTCCACCAGCTGGTCCTGGCCGACGATGATCCGCTTGACCTCGAAGATCGCCCGCTCCAGCGTGTGCACCTCGGCGGCCAGGTTGTCGCCGCCACCCGAGGACGCCTCGTGGGCCGGCTGGCCGGGATGACCGCCAGGGGCCGAGTAACCGCTGGCGCCCGGGGGCGGCCCACCTGCTGTTGTCATGAACTACTACCTTCCACGGCTAGAACGGGACACGACTGCTGGCACGACCAATGTCGAGGGGCAGCGCTGTGCCCGCGTTCAACTATTCCAGGCGGTCCGGAATCCGTCGACGCTGGTCGCCGGCCCCCGGCTAACACCGGGAGGCCATACCAGGATCAGTACTCGATGATCCTAGTCAGGAACGGCGTCATACCGGGCTTGCGGACGGGGCTCACGGTGACGTGGCCCGCGAGGCTGGACGCCTCGAGCATCTGGCCGTTGCCCAGGTACATGGTCACGTGCTGGCCACCATTAGGCCCGTAGAAGATGAGGTCGCCGCGCCGGGCCTGGTCCGGGGGAATGTGCCGGCCGGCGTTGTACTGGTCGCCGGAGAACCGCGGGATCAGCACGCCGACACCGGCGAAGCCGTAGCGCATCAGGCCCGAGCAGTCGAACCCGTTGATGTTGGCGCCGTCGCCGACGCCCTTGCTCGGACCGTCCAGCGAGCCGCCACCCCAGGAGTACGGCACCCCCATTTGGGAGCCCATCCGCTTGATCACGTACTCGACGGCCTGCCGGCCGTAGACCCGCGGGATCTTGCCGCCCGGGTTGGCGGCGGCGGCGGGTGCGGGGGCGTCGTTGCCACCGATGTTGATGCCGAGCCCGCCGAGGAACTGCTTGCCCAGATCGAACGTCGTCTGGGTGGCCTGGGCGGTGGCCTGCAACGAGGCGTTGGCGACGGCCAGCGGGTCGCCGGGGGCACCGGCGCTGATCATCGCGGGCAGGGTGGGGTCCCACCCGCCGGGGTCGGCCGCGGCCACCGGGGCCGGACCGGCCACCGACAGCATCAGTCCGGTCACCACGGCGGCGATCCAGGCGAAGGTCATCGGGCGAAAACGCTTGTGACGCATGGCTCCTCGTTTGCTACTCACTCGTTCACCACTCGATGTACCGAACCACGTAGGGAGTCATGCCGCTGGTGCGCACCGGCGCCACGCGGACCTTCAGGCCGATGTCGGGCGCCTCGAGCATCTGGCCGTCGCCGAGGTAGATGGTCACGTGCTGGCTGCCGCCCGGGCCGTAGAAGATGACGTCGCCGCGCCGCATCTGGGAGGACGGGATCTTGCGCCCCAGGTTGTACTGCGACCCCGAATAGTGGGGCAGCTTGATGCCCACCCCGGCGAACGAGTACAGGACCAGGCCCGAACAGTCGAAGCCGGTGATGCCGGCGCCGGAGTCGATACCGCGGCTCGCACCGGCCGCGTTGCCACCACCCCAGGAGTAGGGCACGCCGATCTGCGACATCCCGCGCCGGATCACGTACTCGGTGGCCTGACGCCCGTACACCCGCGGAATGCGCCCCGCGGTGCCGCCGGCCGCGTTGGTGATGCCGGTGTCGTCGGGCTTGAGGATGCCGAGCTGCTGCAGGAATCCGCGGCCCATGCTGGCGGTCACCTGCGTGGACGTCGCCGAGATGCCCAGCACCTGGTTGATCACCGCGATCGGGTCGCCGGGGACATTCGCGCTCGGGACCATGGGCAGCGTCGGGTCCCAGCCATCCCAGCGGCGGGCGCCGCCCTGCGGCGCGAGCGCGCCGGGCGACCCGCCGTCCCAGCGGTCGCCCGACGTGGGGGCGCCGGAGCCGCCCTGCCCAGCCGACCACTGCCGCGAGGCGGCCTCGCGCTTCGCCGCGTCCAGCCTGGCCTGGGCGGCGTCACGCTGGGCCGCCAGCCGGGTGATCTGCCCGCGCTGGTCGTCGAACTTCTGCTTGGAAGTGGTCAGCGCCGCGACGGCGGCGTCCTGGCTGGCTTTGGCGTCGGCCGCGGCCTTGTCGGCCTTCTGCTTGGCCAACCGCGCCGCCGATTCCCTGTTCACCTGCTCGGTGCGGGCGCGCTGCAGCTTGGCCATCACCTCTTGCGAGCTGGACGTCAGCGCCCGGGAGGCGGATTCGGTGGCGAGGATGTCCTCTGGACTGCGCGCGGTGAGGTAGCTCCCCGACGGCCCGTTCATGTAGGTGGCGGCGGCGAAGGTGTCAAAGCGCTGTTGCGCCGCGGCGATCGCCGCGTTGGCATCTTTGACGGCCCCTTGGCTGTCGTCCAGGTCGTGTTGGGCGGCGGCCACGTTGTCGCGCGCGGTTTCGACGTCCACCAGCGCCTTGTTGACGCTCTCCTGCTCGGACTGAATTTCTGCGCTCAGGTCCTCCAGGCGCTGATTGGCCTTGGCGACGTCGGCGATCAGCGCGGCCATGCCGTCGACATTCGGGTCGGCGTCCGCCAGACCCGGCGTGCAGAACAACAGGGCCGCACTCACGATCGACGGCACGACCGGCCGAACCAGCCTCGCGGCCGGTCGCGCGGAAGACCCCAAGCGTGCGCGTCTCATTCGACTCAGGTCTCCCTACGGCTCAACGCGGACGGCGGCGCCGGCCACGCTTCTGGCCACGGCGCCCAAGACAACACCAGCATCATTTGCACCGTACGTCACAAGAGACGCCATGCAAGCGCTCAAAACAAACTGCGCTCAGGACGTGCGTTTACTGTGACCGAATGGTGACCTGCGATGTTTGCCGCCCGACCGACTCGGGGCGGCCAGGCGAACCGAAACGCGGCCTTAGGCGGTGTTAGTCGGTGTCACCAGGCCCGCCGGGCCGGGGCCCTGAGGCGTTGCTGAACGCTTGGCGCACAGCTGCAGCAACCGGGCGCCGACGGCCGACGCGAGCACGGCGACGAGCAGGAAAATGGTGAGGCCGGTCCAGGGGAATTCCGGCGTTTCCAGCTCGTTGACGAAGTGCTGCGCCGAGACGACGGGATTGCCGGTCTTGGCGATGTCCTCGCCCGCCTCGAGCGTGACGCGGGGGAACTGGGTGCTGTACGTGCCGACGTAACTCGGGCTGAGGGTCAGGACCGTGGCGTCGCGGTAGTCCGCCCCGACGACCGTGGAGATGTCGCGCAGCGGGGTGTCATTCGGGGGGTTGTGGTCGAGCAGCACGATCTTGAGGTGGATGCCGTGGGCGTGCGCCTGATTCACGACGTCGAGCAGGCCGGGCACGACCGCGGCCGGCGCGCTGACGCCCTCGGCGGCGACCTGCGCCTTGATGGCGGCCATGTCGACGTCCTGTGGGATGTAGAGCGGCAGGACGAAGGAGTCGTGCCCGGTCATTTCGCCTCCCTGACTAGTGCTACAGGCACCGTACGCGAGGCGGGCTCGCGATCGCCCGCCCGTCGGTCGTGGCACCGTGGACCCGCGCCGCCGCCCTTGCCCTTGCCCTCACGACACATAACCGTCGCACACGACACGCCGACGCGGGTGTGCGACGTTTATGCCTCGAGAGCGTGCCCCTGCGCAAGTCCCAAGCGAGTCCACCCCGGGGGGTTTAAACCGCCGTGGAACGCGACAAGACTGGACGATACGAGTGCCCCGCCCGAATGCAGGACAAGCGTACTGTTAAAGTGGCACCGCCGCCGACACGGCCCGTCGGCGAAAGAACTTAATTCAGGGAGCTGATGTGACTAGCAAGGACTCGGTGAACTCGTTCGGAGCGCGCGACACCCTCAAGGTCGGCGACAACAGTTACCAGATCTACCGCCTGGACGCCGTCCCCAATACCGAGAAACTGCCCTACAGCCTCAAAGTCCTCGCCGAGAACCTGCTGCGCAACGAGGACGGCGCCAACATCACCAAAGACCACATCGAGGCGATCGCCAACTGGGATCCGAAGGCGGAACCCAGCATTGAGATCCAGTACACCCCCGCCCGCGTCGTTATGCAGGACTTCACCGGGGTGCCGTGCATCGTCGACCTGGCCACCATGCGCGAGGCGATCGGCGACCTGGGCGGCAAGGCGGAGAAGGTCAACCCGCTGGCGCCGGCGGACCTGGTGATCGACCACTCCGTGATCGCTGACCTGTTCGGCACCGCCGACGCGTTCGAGCGCAACGTCGAGATCGAGTACCAGCGCAACGGCGAGCGTTACCAGTTCCTGCGCTGGGGCCAGGGTGCATTCCGCGACTTCAAGGTGGTGCCGCCGGGCACCGGCATCGTGCACCAGGTCAACATCGAGTACCTGGCGAGCGTCGTGATGGAGCGCGACGGGGTCGCGTACCCGGACACGTGTGTGGGCACCGACTCGCACACCACGATGGTCAACGGCCTCGGCGTCCTGGGCTGGGGCGTCGGCGGCATCGAGGCCGAGGCCGCCATGCTGGGCCAGCCGGTGTCGATGCTGATCCCGCGGGTCGTCGGGTTCAAGCTGACCGGCGAGATCCAGGCCGGCGTCACGGCGACCGACGTCGTGCTGACCGTCACCGAGATGCTGCGCAAGCACGGCGTGGTCGGCAAGTTCGTCGAGTTCTACGGCGAGGGCGTGGCCGAGGTGCCGCTGGCCAACCGGGCCACACTGGGCAACATGAGCCCCGAATTCGGTTCCACCGCGGCCATTTTCCCGGTCGACGAGGAGACCATCTCCTACCTGCGGTTCACCGGCCGCTCCGAGGAGCAGCTGGCGCTGGTCGAGGCCTATGCCAAAGAGCAGGGCATGTGGCACAACCCCGAGCACGAGCCGGCCTTCTCCGAGTACCTCGAGCTCAACCTTTCCGACGTCGTGCCGTCGATCGCCGGCCCCAAGCGCCCGCAGGACCGGATCGCGTTGTCCGACGCGAAAGCCACCTTCCGCGAGCAGATTCCGGGTTACGTCGGCGACGCCCCCGAGAAGACGGGCTACACGAAGCTCGACGAGGCGGTCGACGAGTCCTTCCCCGCCAGCGACCCGGGGGCACTGGAGAACGGCCACGCCGACGATGCGCCCGGCGGAACTCCCGTGCACTCCGCGGCCGCGCACGCCGAGGGCCGGGTGAGCAACCCGGTGACGGTGAAGTCCGACGAGCGCGGCGAATTCGTGCTCGACCACGGCGCGGTGGTGATCGCCGCGGTCACCTCGTGCACCAACACCTCCAACCCCGAAGTGATGCTGGGCGCGGCGCTGCTCGCCCGCAACGCCGTCGAGAAGGGCCTGACGTCCAAGCCGTGGGTGAAGACCACGATGGCCCCCGGCTCCCAGGTCGTCAACGACTACTACGAGAAGGCCGGGCTCTGGCCGTACCTGGAGAAGCTGGGCTTCTACCTGGTCGGCTACGGCTGCACCACGTGCATCGGCAACTCGGGCCCGCTGCCCGAGGACATCTCGAAGGCGATCAACGACAACGACCTCTCGGTTGCGGCGGTGCTGTCCGGCAACCGGAACTTCGAGGGCCGCATCAACCCGGACGTCAAGATGAACTACCTGGCGTCCCCGCCGCTGGTGGTCGCCTACGCGCTGGCCGGGACGATGGACTTCGACTTCGACTCCCAGCCGCTCGGTCAGGACAAGGACGGCAACGACGTGTTCCTGAAGGACATCTGGCCGTCGCAGAAGGACGTGTCCGACACCATCGCCGCGGCGATCAGCCAGGAGATGTTCACCAAGAACTACGCCGACGTGTTCAAGGGCGACGAACGGTGGCGCAACCTGCCCACCCCGAGCGGCAACACCTTTGAGTGGAACGAGGATTCGACCTACGTGCGCAAGCCCCCGTACTTCGAGGGCATGTCGGCCGAACCCGAGCCGGTCAAGGACATCAGCGGCGCCCGGGTGCTCGCGCTGCTGGGTGACTCGGTGACCACGGACCACATCTCCCCCGCCAGCAGCATCAAGCCGGGCACCCCGGCCGCCCAGTACCTCGACGAGCACGGCGTCGCGCGCAAGGATTACAACTCCTTCGGCTCCCGGCGCGGCAACCACGAGGTGATGATCCGCGGCACGTTCGCCAACATCCGGCTGCGCAACCAGCTGCTCGACGACGTCTCCGGCGGCTACACCCGCGACTTCACCCAGGACGGTGCCCCCCAGGCGTTCATCTACGACGCCGCGCAAAACTATGCGGCGCAGAACATCCCGCTGGTGGTGCTGGGCGGCAAGGAGTATGGGTCCGGCTCGTCCCGGGACTGGGCCGCCAAGGGCACCCGGTTGCTGGGCGTGCGCGCGGTGATCGCCGAGTCGTTCGAGCGCATCCACCGCTCCAACCTGATCGGCATGGGCGTCATCCCGCTGCAGTTCCCGGAGGGCAAGACCGCCACGGAATTGGGGCTCGACGGCACCGAGGTGTTCAACATCACCGGCATCGAGGCCCTCAACGACGGCAAAACGCCGAAGACGGTGCACGTCAAGGCCAGCAAGGACGGGAGCAACCCGATCGAGTTCGACGCGGTGGTGCGTATCGACACCCCCGGGGAGGCCGACTACTACCGCAACGGCGGCATTCTGCAGTACGTGTTGCGCAACATGCTCAAGTCGTAGTCGTCAGCGCCTGTGCCCAAAGTCAGCCAGGATCATCTGGCGGCCCGCCGCCGCCAGATCCTGGACGGCGCGCGCCGTTGCTTTGCCGAATACGGTTACGACAGGGCGACGGTACGGCGGCTGGAACAGGCGATCGGGTTGTCGCGCGGGGCGATCTTCCACCACTTCCGCGACAAGGACGCGCTGTTCTTCGCGCTGGCGCACGAGGACGCCGAGCGGATGGCCGACGTCGCGTCCCGCGAGGGCCTCATCCAGGTGATGCGCGACATGCTCGCCGCGCCCGACCAGTTCGACTGGCTGGCCACCCGGTTGGAGATCGCACGCAAGCTGCGCAACGACCCGGCGTTCAGCCGCGGCTGGGCGGAGCGCTCGGCGGAACTGGCGGCCGCGACCACCGCCCGGCTGCGCCGGCAAAAGGAAGCGCAACGGGTGCGCGACGACGTCCCAGGCGACGTGCTGCAGTGCTACCTGGAACTGGTTCTCGACGGCCTGGTCGCCCGGCTGGCATCGGGGGAAGATCCGCAGCGGCTGTCCGCCGTCCTGGATCTGGTGGAGACCTCGGTGCGCCGCAACGACTCCGGCGGCGATCGCAGCGCCACTACGAACAAGGGGACATGATTTCGCAGTGACGCTGCGCTCGCGTGGATCTACCGATGCCGCGACGTGTGATTAGGGCCGCCGCGGCCGCGCATCGTGGTTCCCGACTCCCGCAGCATGCTGTGAATCGCGCCGTAGGACCGGCCGGTGCTGGCGGCGAGGTTGCGGATGCTGGCCCCGCCCTCGTAGGCGTTGCGCAACTCGTCGAGCATCTCTTCACGAGTCTTCGTTGAGTTCTCCATTACGCCACACCCCTGCTTGAACACGATGTCAAGCAAATAGGGTAAGAACCCGCCGCCGAAAACGGGCGGAATTGGCCGAATCCGTTGCCGGCTAGGCCAGCTCGATGAGGTCGCGGTACTCGTCGGACCAATGATCCTCGGTCCCGTCGGGCAGCAGCACGACCCGCTGCGGGTCGAGGGCCTCGGCTGCCCCGGGGTCGTGGGTCACCAGCACGACCGCGCCCTGGTAGCTGCGCAGCGCGTCGAGCACCTGTTCGCGCGACGCGGGATCGAGGTTGTTGGTCGGCTCGTCGAGCAGCAGCACGTTGGCGGTGGACGCCACCAGGCCGGCCAGCGCGAGCCGGGTCTTCTCGCCGCCGGACAGCGTTCCCGACGGCTGTTCGAGCTGCGGGCCGCTGAACATGAACGCGCCGAGCAGGCCGCGCAACTCCTGCTCGCCGGTGTCGGGCGCCGCGTGCCGGATGTTCTCCCACACCGTGGCGTCGTTGTCGAGGGTGTCGTGCTCCTGTGCGAAATAGCCGATCCGCAAACCGTGTCCGGGCTCGATGGCCCCCGTGTCGGGTTTCTCGACACCCGCCAGGACGCGCAGCAGCGTGGTCTTGCCCGCGCCGTTGAGGCCCAGCACCACCACCCGCGAGCCCCGGTCGATCGCCAGATCGACGCCGGCGAACACCTCGAGCGACCCGTACGCCTTGCTCAGCCCGGAGGCCGTCAGCGGCGTGCGCCCGCACGCGGCCGGGGTGGGGAACCTGATCCGGGCGACCTTGTCGGCCACCCGTTCTTCGTCGAGCGAGGCCATCATCCGATCGGCCCGACGTAACATGTTCTGCGCCGCAACGGCTTTGGTCGCCTTGGCGCCGAGTTTGGCCGCCTGGGTGCGCAGCGCGGCGGCCTTGCGCTCGGCGTTGGAACGCTCCCGGCGGCGGCGCTGCTCGTCGGTGGCCCGGGCGTCCAGGTACTTCCGCCAGTCCATGTTGTAGACGTCGACCTCGCCGCGGACGGCGTCGAGGAACCACACCCGGTTGACCACGTCGGCAAGCAGTTCGACGTTGTGGCTGATGATCACCAGCCCGCCGTTGTGACCGCGCAGGAAGTCGCGCAGCCAGCCGATCGAGTCCGCGTCGAGGTGGTTGGTGGGCTCGTCGAGCAGCAGGGTCGTGGACGACCCGGCGCCGGTGTCCGACGCGGCGAACAAGATGCGCGCGAGCTCCACGCGCCGGCGCTGGCCGCCGGACAGCGTGCGCAGCTTCTGCGTCAGCACCCGTTCGGGGAGCCCGAGGCTGGCGCAGATGCGGCTGGCCTCGCTCTCGGCGCTATAGCCGCCCAGGGCGACGAACCGCTCCTCCAGCTGCCCGTAGCGGCGGATCGCCCGGTCGCGCGCGTCGTCGTCGGCCACCTCGGCCATCAGCGCCTGCTGCTTTTCCAGGTCGGTGAGCAGGACGTCGAGCCCGCGGGCCGACAGCACGCGGTCGCGGGCCAGCACGTCGAGGTCGCCCTCTTTGGGATCCTGTGGCAGGTAACCGATTTCACCGCCCCGGCTGACCGATCCGGCGTACGGTTCGCTTTCCCCGGCCAGAATGCGCAGGGTGGTGGTCTTGCCGGCACCGTTGCGGCCGACCAGCCCGATGCGGTCGCCGGGCTGCACGCGCAAGTCCGGGCCGTCCGGCGAGAGCAGGATGCGCGCGCCCGCGCGGACCTCAAGGTCCGTGGCCGTGATCACATCTGCTCCCTTGGCATGTCATTTGTCGTCGGTGAACACCGCAGGTCGGCGCTCTGCGCGCGCGGCGACCGCTTCTTCGAAATTGGCGGTAAGCAAGCGGACGAAAAGCTGTCCCAAGCCCTCGGCTTGCATGTGCCCCTCCAGGCTACCGGCGTCCAGTCCACTCCACAGTGTGCGTTTGGTCAACTCGATGCCGGGGCGGGAGAACGCCGCGATCCGGGCGGCGATCGCATAACAGGTGTCCAGGAGCTGGCCTTCGGGCACCTGGTTCGACACCAGGCCGATGCGCTCGGCCTCCTCGGCGCTGATGTCACGGCCGGTCAGCATGATCTCGAACGCGCGCGACGACCCGATCGCCCTCGGCAGCAGGTAGGAGAGGCCCAGCTCGCTGGCCGTCAACCCGTTGTTGATGCCCGCCGCGCGGAAGTAGGCGCTGGTCGAGGCGACCCGGATGTCGCAGGCCAGGGCGAGGCACAGCCCGCCTCCGATGGCCGGACCGTTGATCGCCGCGATCACCGGCTGGTGCAGCCGCCGCAGCGCCAGGATGACGTCGTCCAGCAGCTCCATCGAGCGCAGCGCATACGTGGGCCGGGTCAGCCCGTCGACGTGCGGCACGCTCCCGGCCGACTTGTGGTCGGCGCCCGAGGAGAAGCCCCGGCCGGCCCCGGTCAGCACGACCACCCGGACCGCGTTGTCGTATGTCACCTTCTCGAGGGCCTCCTTGAGCGGGATCATGACGTCGAACGCCATGGAATTCATCCGCTCGGGCCGATTGAGGGTTATCAACGCCACCCCGGGCCGCGGGTGCTCCACCAGTACCAGGCTCACCCGAGAACGGTAGCGTGCAGCCGCGCCTCAGGCCTGTTCGGCTTGCCCTTCCTGGACCGCGTCGACGTCGAACGCCCGGATTTGCTGCACGAGGTCCTCCAGCGCCGAGGGCGGCAGGGCCCCGGCCTGGTTGAACAGCAGCTTGCCCTTCTTGAAGGCCATCAGCGTGGGGATCGAACGGATCTGAGCGGCGGCCGCGAGCTGTTGCTCGGCCTCGGTGTCGACCTTGGCGTGGACGATGTCGGGGTGCTTCTCCGACGACGCCTGGAACGTCGGCCCGAACTGGCGGCACGGCCCGCACCAGGACGCCCAGAAGTCGACCAGCACGATGTCGTTGCCCTCGATGGTGTCGTTGAACTTCTCAGCGGTGAGATCAAGAGTTGTCACACCGGCGCTAACGCTCAGACCTGGCCCGATGTTCCCGGCCCCAGCCGCGCGGGTCGTCGGCGCCCTCGAGGTAAGCCTCCAGTGTCGCGCGCCGTTCGGCGATGCGTAGCTCCTGCGCGGCCAGCGCGTCGCGGACCCGCCGGATGCGGTCCCGCAGCGCCGAGCAGGCCACCTCGGGACCCGGCTCCTGGGTGCAGGGGAGCACGTCGCGGATCACCGTCGAGGGCAGCCCGGCCCGGTACAGGTCCTGGATGAACGCGACGACGCGCGCGGCGTCCGGACCGTACTCGCGGTAGCCGTTGGCTCGCCGCTCACTGTGCAGCAGGCCCTGGCTTTCGTAGTACCGCAGGGCGCGCGCGCTCACGCCTGTCGCCGCGCTCAATTCTCCGATCCGCATCGCCCCATCAGACCTTGACATTGACGCTAACGTCAAGGCTTAGCGTCGGCTCCATGACTGACTTTCCCCCTTATCGACAGACCGTGCTCGTCACCGGCGGTTCGGGCTATCTCGGCAGCTGGACCATCGTCGAGTTGCTGGAGCGCGGTTACCGCGTGCGCACGACAATCCGCGACCCGGCGCGCGAGGTCGCCGTGCGGTCGATGATCGCGCGCCGCACCGGCGACACCGACCGGCTGTCGTTCGTGCAGGCGAACCTGCTCGACGACGGCGGCTGGAAGCGGGCGGCCGACGGGACCGACTTCGTGGTGCACGCCGCGTCACCCATGCCGGTCGGGGAATACCGCGGCAGCGACATCGTGGCTCCCGCGGTGGAGGGCACCCGGCGCGTGCTGCGGGCCGCACGGGAAGCCGGTGTGCGGCGCGTCGTCCTGACATCCTCGGCAATGGCCGCCCTGCCGGACCAGGCGGCTGGCCGCGTCGCCGACGAGACCGTGTGGAGCAATGTCGCCACCTCCTCCCGCGCGGATATCTATGCCCGCGCCAAAACCGTTGCCGAACAGGAGGCTTGGTCTTTCGTCGCGTCGACCGGCGACCTGGAGCTGACCAGCGTGTTGCCCTGTTTCCTGCAGGGTCCCGTCCTGGGCGCCGATTATTCGGGCTCGGTCGACATGGTCGCGATGATGCTGCGCGGCAAGTTCCCGGCCCTGCCACGCGTCGGCTGGGACATCGTCGACGTTCGCGACATCGTGGATCTGCACCTGCGCGCGATGACGTATCCCGAAGCGGCCGGTGAACGCTTCATCGGATCCGGCGAATTCTTGTGGCTCACAGACGTTGCCGCGATCTTGCGGGAGAACCTGGGCAACGGGGCCGCGAAGGTGCCGCGCCGCACGCTGCCGAACGCCGTCGTCCGGGCCGGCGCGCTGTTCAGCGGGCTGATGAAGGACATCGTCCCGCGTCTGGATACCCACCAGTCGGTCAGCTCGGACAAGGCACGGCGATTGCTCAGCTGGACGGCGCGGCCGGTGGCCACGACGCTGCTGGACACTGCGCGGAGCCTGATCGCCGAGGGCCTCGTCTAGCGGTCCGCCCCGACGAACCGACTCCCGAGGTTACGGTTGCGTACGCTTTCCCGCGTCCGACACACTAGGCGGGACGATCCGCCGACTGAGGGAATCACATTGGGTCACTACATCGCCAACGTCCGTGACCTCGAGTTCAACCTGTTCGAGGTACTCGAGATCGGCACCGTTCTCGGCGGCGGGCACTACGGCGACCTCGACGAGGACACGGCGCGCACAATCCTGGCGGAGGCCGCCCGCCTCGCCGAAGGACCCGTCGCCGAGACCTTCGCTTTCGCCGACCGCAACCCGCCGGCGTTCGACCCGGCCACCCACACCATCAGCGTGCCCGACGAACTGGCCAAGACGGTGCGGGCGATCCAGGAAGCCGGCTGGTGGCGGCTGATGCTGGACGAGGAGATCGGCGGCATGGCGGCGCCCCCGCCGCTGGCGTGGGGTGTCAACGAGATGATCATCTGCGCCAACCCGTCGGCGAACTTCTTCTGCCTCGGCCCTTTGATGGCCCAGGCCCTGTATGCCGAAGGCAACGAAGAGCAGCGGCGCTGGGCGGCCGAGGGCGTCGAGCGAGGCTGGGCGGCCACCATGGTACTCACCGAACCCGATGCGGGCTCCGACGTCGGCGCGGGCCGCGCCAAAGCCGTCGAACAACCCGACGGGACTTGGCACATCGAGGGCGTCAAGCGCTTCATCTCCGGCGGCGACGTGGGCGACACCGCCGAGAACATCTTCCACCTGGTGCTGGCGCGGCCCGAGGGCGCCGGCCCCGGCACCAAGGGGCTCAGCCTGTTCTACGTGCCCAACTATCTCTTCGACCCCGAGACGTTCGAACTCGGTTCGCGCAACGGTGTTTTCGTCACCGGCGTGGAGCACAAGATGGGCATCAAGTCCTCCCCCACGTGCGAATTGACCTTCGGCGCAACGGATGTCCCCGCGGTCGGGTACCTGGTCGGCGGGGTGCACAACGGGATCGCGCAGATGTTCACCGTGATCGAGCACGCCCGCATGACGATCGGCGTCAAGGCCGCGGGCACCCTGTCCACCGGCTACCTGAACGCCCTGGCGTTCGCCAAGGAGCGGGTGCAGGGCGCGGACATGACCCAGATGGCGGACAAGACCGCGCCGCGCGTCACGATCATGCACCACCCCGACGTGCGCCGCAGTCTGATGACGCAGAAGGCTTACGCCGAGGGCCTGCGCGCGCTCTATATGTACGCCGCCGCCCATCAGGACGACGCTGTGGCGCAGCATGTTTCGGGTGCTGATCACGACATGGCGCACCGCATCGACGACCTGCTGCTGCCCGTCGTCAAGGGGGTGAGCTCCGAACGGGCCTACGAGGTGCTGACCGAGTCGCTGCAGACGCTGGGCGGCTCGGGGTTCCTGATGGACTATCCGCTCGAGCAGTACATCCGCGACTCCAAGATCGACTCGCTCTACGAGGGCACCACCGCCATCCAGGCGCTGGACTTCTTCTTCCGCAAGATCGTTCGCGACCGCGGCGCCGCCCTACAGTTCCTGACGGGCCAGATCAGCCGGACCATCGACACCTGCGACGAGGCGCTCAAGCCCCAGGCGCAGGCGGTGCAGACCGCGCTCGACGACGTCACCGCGATGACGGCCGCCCTGACCGGCTACCTGATGTCCGCCGGGCAGCAACCGACCGACATCTACCGCGTGGGGCTGGCGTCGGTGCGATACCTGCTCGCGGTCGGTGACCTGCTCATCGGATGGCGCCTGCTGGTGCACGCGGGGGTTGCGCACGCCGCGCTGGGCGACTCGCCGTCGCAGAAGGACGAGCACTTCTACCGGGGCAAGGTCGCGACCGCGACGTTCTTCGCGAAGAACGTGCTGCCCAGGCTGACCTCCTTGCGGGTCGTCCTCGAATCGATCGACGACGACATCATGCGTGTCTCCGAAGACGCCTTCTGATACACAGGTCAGACACAGCTTCAGCGGGTACATCTTTTCGTGGTCCACACCACGATTGGAGATGCCCCCGATGTCCGCCAGTCCCCGGCTCGCCCGGTTCGCCATCCTGACCGTCGCGGGCGCCACCGCGCTTTCCCTCGCCGCCTGCGGTTCATCAAACAACGCGACTCCGACGTCGACCTCCACCTCGACGGTGACCTCCACCACCACGGCGCCGGCCCAGGGCGAGGCGAAGGTCAGCGGCCTGATCGCGTCGGTGGCCGGCAACTCGATCCAGGTCACCAAGGAGGACAAGACCAACGCCACCGTGAACTTCACCTCGACGACCAAGATCACCGAGGTCGCCCCCGCCACGTTGAGCGACGTCACCTCGGGCAGCTGCGTCACCGTGCGGCCCACCAAGGAACAGGCCCAGGGGCAGCCGGTGACCGCGGCGGCCGTCCGGCTCAGCCCGTCGGTCAACGGCACGTGCCCCGAGCCCAAGGCCGGTCCCGGTGCCAGCACATCGCCGCCGTCAGGGCCGCCGTCCGGGCCGCCCTCGCCGGGGCCCGCGCAGCCCAAGGCGCTGCGAGGCTCGGTGGCCTCGGTGTCGGGCAACACGATCACCGTCGCGGGCGCAGACGGCAGCGGCAACACGACGCAGACGGCCGTGACGGTCGATGACCGGACCAAGTACTCCAAGCTGGCCACCGGCACCCCCGCCACGATCACGCAGGGCAAGTGTGTGATGGCGCGCGGCACGACGGAGAACGGCGGCGCGCTGCAGGCCACGTCGATCAACGTGCGGGCGGCCGTCGACGGCAAATGCGGCGGCCCGGGGAAGCCGCCGGGCCACTGAGTCCGCGCCTGCTCCGGTTCGCGGGGGGCGCGCTCGTCGTCGCGCTGGTCGCCCTGGGACTCAGCATGTGCGGGCACTCGAACGACACGGCGAGCTACACCGGAAAGCCGACGGTGTCCGCGGTCCCCCCGGCCCCGGCCCCGCCACCGAGCGCCGCGCCGCCGGGGCCGCCGCCTCCGCCGGCGGCCAAGGACTACGTCGAGGGCATGGTGCAGTCGGTGTCGGGTGACACGATCGCGCTGCGCACGCGGACCGGGGCGGCGACGGTCGACTTCACCCCCACCACGCCGGTCTTCCAGGTTGCCCCGGCCCAGCGCGGTGACGTCACCGTGGGCAGCTGCGTCAACGTGCGGGCGATCCCGCAGAGCGCACCGGGTGCGGGGATCACCGCGCAGGCGGTGACGATTGCTCCGACCGTCGACGGCAACTGCCCGCCGCCGACCGGGTTCTACGGCACGGTCGCCTCGGTCTCAGGGAACACGTTCGCGGTCAGCGGGATCGGCCCCGGCGGCCCGACCAGCGTGACCGTCGACGACTCGACGTCCTACAAGAAGCAGACCCTGTCCAGCGCGCAGGCGATCTCGAACGGCGCGTGCATGGGCGCCCAGGGCACCGAAGACGGCGGCGCGCTGCGGGCGGTGACGATCAGCCTGGAGCAGTGCCCCCCGATGGGGGCGCCGCACCACCACCTGCACATCCCCCACCTCCCGCACCTACACCTGTAGGGCGGGCCCGGTCAGACCGTGAAGCCCAGGGCGCGCAGCTGCTCGCGGCCGTCCTCGGTGATCTTGTCCGGTCCCCACGGCGGGTTCCACACCCAGTTGATCCGAAGGTCGTCGACGAGGCCGCTGCTCACCAGCGCGCTGCGCGACTGGTCCTCGATGACGTCGGTCAGCGGGCAGGCCGCCGACGTCAAGGTCATGTCGATCAGGGCGACCGTGCCGTCGTCGCCCTCCTCGAGGTTCATGCCGTAGACGAGCCCCAGGTCGACCACGTTGATGCCCAGCTCCGGGTCGACGACGTCGCGCATCGCCTCCTCGACGTCGGCGAGCAGTTCTTCATCCGGTGCGGCGGTCTCGCTCATCTGCAACCTCCTCGAAAGCCGAGCTGGCCTGGGCCAGCGCATCTTTAAACGCCATCCACCCCAGCAGCGCGCACTTCACGCGCGCCGGGTACTTGGCCACGCCCGCGAACGCAACCCCGTCACCGAGCACGTCCTCGTCGCCCTCGACGGTTCCCCGCGAGGACACCATCTCGGAGAAGGCGGCGACGGTCTCGAGCGCCTCGGTCAAGCTCTGGCCGATCACCTGCTGGGTGAGCACGGAGGTGGCCGCCTGGCTGATGGAGCAGCCCTGCCCGTCGTAGGAGACGTCGGCGACGCGCTCGCCGTCTTCCGACAGCGCGACCCGCAGGGTCACCTCGTCCCCGCAGACCGGGTTGACGTGATGCACCTGCGCCCCGAACGGCTCCCGCAGCCCGCGGTGCTGCGGATGCTTGTAGTGATCCAAGATCACGTCCTGATACATCTGTTCCAGGCGCAAGGTCAGTCTCTCCCGAAGAAATCCAGCGCGCGTCGCACGCCGGCCACCAGCCGCTCGACCTCGTCGGGGGTGTTGTACACCGCGAACGACGCCCGCGCGGTGGCCGCCAGGCCGAACCTGCGGTGCAGCGGCAGCGCGCAGTGGTGCCCGACGCGCACCGCGACACCCTCGTCGTCCAGCACCTGCCCAACGTCGTGCGCATGCACACCGGAGACGACGAACGAGACGGGCGAGCCGCGGTCCTCCATCGACGTCGGGCCGAGGACGCGCACACCCTCGATGCCGGACAGACCCTCGAGGGCGGCCGCGGTCAGCTCGCGCTCGTGGGCCCGGACGGCGTCCATGCCCAGCGCCCCGAGGTAGCGCACGGCCGCGCCGAGCCCGACCACCTGCGAGGTCATCGGCGTGCCGGCCTCGAACCGCTGCGGCGGCGCCGCGTAGGTGGCGGCCTCCATGGTGACCGTCTCGATCATCGACCCGCCGGTGAGGAACGGCGGCAGCTCGGACAGGTGCGGGCGCCGCCCGTAGAGCACCCCGATCCCGGTGGGGCCCAGCATCTTGTGCCCGGAGAACGCGGCGAAGTCCACGCCCAGCGCATGAAGATCGACCGGCTCGTGCGGCACCGACTGGCAGGTGTCAAGCACGGTCAGGGCGCCCACCGCCCCGGCCCGCGCGACCAGCTCATGCACGGGCGCGAGCGCCCCGGTCACATTCGAATGATGGCTGAAGGCAACGACTTTGACGCGATCGTCGAGCCGCAGCGAGTCGACGTCGATGCGCCCGTCGTCGGTCACGCCGTACCACTTGAGCGTGGCGCCGGTCCGCCGGGCGAGTTCCTGCCACGGGATCAAGTTGGCGTGGTGCTCCAACTCGGTTGTGACAATGACATCGCCGGGCCCGACGGTACGCTGAAACCGGTTGTCGCCCAACGCGTATGCCAGCAGGTTGAGCGCCTCGGTGGCGTTCTTGGTGAACACCAATTCGTCGGTGCCGGCGCCCACGAACGCCGCGATGTCGGCGCGGCCCTGCTCGTAGGCGTCGCTCGCCTCCTCCATCAGCTGGTGCGCACCCCGGTGCACCGCACCGTTGGAGGTGACCAGGAACTCCCGCTCGGCATCGAGCACCTGCAGCGGGCGCTGCGACGTGGCGCCGGAATCCAGGTACGCCAACTGCTTTCCGCCGCGCATGGTGCGCTTGAGGATCGGAAAGTCAGCGCGGATGGCGTCGACGTCCAGTGGATTCGCGGCCATGCCTACGCCCCCGCGGCGGCTTGCGGCGATCGCAAACGCGGCGAAGCCGGGCTCCGGAGGTCGCCGCCACCGGCCTGGGTGAAGCGCTCGTAGCCGTTTTCCTCCAGCTCGTCGGCCAGTTCCGGGCCGCCGGACTCGATGATGCGGCCGCCGACGAACACGTGGACGAACTGCGGCCGGATGTAGCGCAGGATCCGGGTGTAGTGCGTGATCAGCAGGATGCCGCCGTGCTCGGCTTCCGCGTAGCGGTTGACCCCCTCGCTGACCACTCGCAGCGCGTCGACGTCCAGTCCGGAGTCGGTCTCGTCGAGGATCGCGATCTTCGGCTTGAGCAGATCCAGCTGCAGGATCTCGTGACGCTTCTTCTCCCCGCCCGAAAACCCTTCGTTGACACTGCGTTCGGCGAACGCCGGGTCGATGCCGAGGTCAGACATCGCGGCCTTGACCTCTTTGACCCACAGCCGCAGTTTCGGCGGTTCGCCGCGGACGGCGGTGGCGGCGCTGCGCAGGAAGTTCGACATCGACACCCCCGGCACCTCGACGGGGTACTGCATCGCGAGGAACAGGCCGGCCCGGGCGCGCTCGTCGACGCTCATGTCCAGGACGTTCTGGCCGTCCAGGGTGATCGAGCCTGACGTCACCCGGTACTTCGGATGCCCGGCGATGGCGTAGGACAACGTCGACTTGCCGGAACCGTTGGGGCCCATCACCGCGTGGGTCTCGCCGGATTTGATGGTCAGGTTGACGCCGTTGAGGATGGGGATCTCGCGCCCACCCTCGGGCGCGTTCGGGTCCTCGACGCTGACGTGCAGGTCTTTGATTTCCAGGGTCGTCATGACGCTGTTGCTCTCGATTCTGTTTTCGCCAATTCGTTTTCGATGGCCGCGGTGAGGCGTTCCCGGATGTCCGGCATCGCGATCTTAGAGATGATCTCGCCAAAGAAGCCGCGCACCACCAGCCGGCGGGCCTGATCTTCGGGAATCCCGCGCGAGCGCAGGTAGAACAATTGCTCGTCGTCGAACCTGCCGGTGGCGCTGGCGTGTCCGGCCCCGGCGATCTCGCCGGTCTCGATCTCGAGGTTGGGCACGGAGTCGGCGCGCGCGCCGTCGGTCAGCACCAGGTTGCGGTTGACCTCGAAGGTGTCGGTGCCGGTAGCGGTGGCGCGGATCAGCACGTCGCCCACCCAGACGGTGTGCGCGTCGGGCGCCGACGACGCCGGATCCCCTTGCAGCGCGCCCTTGTAGAGCACGTTGGACCTGCAGTTCGGTTGCGCGTGGTCGACCAGTAGCCGCGACTCGAGGTGCTGGCCGGCATCGGCGAAGTAGAGGCCTAACAGCTCGGCGTCCCCACCCGGGGCGGCAAAGCGCACGTTGGCCGAGGTGCGGACGACCTCGCCGCCCAGCGTGACGGCGACGTGGCGCAGCACCGCATCCTTGCCGAGCTTGGCGTGGTGGGCGCCGACGTGGACGACGTCGTCGGCCCAGTCGGCGATCCACACGACGGTGAGCCGCGCGGCGTCGCCGACGACGAATTCGACGTTGTCGGCGTACGTTCCGCCGCCGCGGTGATCGATGACGACGACCACCTCGCCGAGCTCCTCCACCCGGATCTGCAGGTGACCGTAGGCCACCGCGCCCTCGCCGGGCCCCGTCACGGTGATGCCGACCGGTTCGGCGATCTCCGCGCCCCGGCCGACGGTGACCACGGTCGCCGAGTTGAACGACGAGAACGCCTGCGCCGCAACGCGATCGGCGGGAACGCCGGCCTCCCCCAGCCGCTCGTCGCCGCGGCGCACCGTCTCGACGCGCACGCCCTCCCGGTCGGCGACCTCGATGCGCGCGCTGCCGGTGGCGGGCGCGGAACCGTCGTGCAGGCCGCGCAGCCGTCGCAGCGGGGTGAACCGCCACATCTCGTCGCGTCCGCTGGGAACCTCGAAGGCGTCCACGTCGAACGACGCGAACAACTCGCCCTTGTTCAGGGCCGCCGCCGGAGACGTCATCCGACCGCACCCTCCATCTGCAACTCGATGAGCCGGTTGAGCTCGAGGGCGTACTCCATCGGCAGCTCCTTGGCGATCGGCTCGACGAAGCCGCGGACCACCATGGCCATCGCCTCCTCCTCGGTCAGCCCGCGGCTCATCAGGTAGAACAGCTGGTTCTCGCTGACCTTCGACACCGTGGCCTCGTGGCCCATCGTGACATCGTCCTCGCGGATGTCGACGTACGGGTAGGTGTCGCTGCGGCTAATCGTGTCGACCAGCAGCGCATCGCATTTCACGCTGGAGCGCGACCCGTGCGCGCCCTTGTTCACCTGCACCAGGCCGCGGTAGGAGGTGCGGCCGCCGCCGCGGGCCACCGACTTCGAGACGATGTTGCTCGAGGTGTTCGGCGCCAGGTGCAGCATCTTCGCGCCGGCGTCCTGGTGCTGGCCCTCGCCGGCAAAGGCCACCGACAGCACCTCACCCTTGGCGTGCTCGCCGGTCATCCAGACGGCGGGGTACTTCATGGTGACCTTGGAGCCGATATTGCCGTCGACCCATTCCATGGTCGCGCCGGCCTCGGCGCGGGCGCGCTTGGTTACCAGGTTGTAGACGTTGTTCGACCAGTTCTGGATCGTCGTGTAACGGCAACGGCCACCGGGCTTCACGATGATCTCCACGACGGCCGAGTGCAGCGAGTCCGACGTGTAGATGGGCGCGGTGCAACCCTCCACGTAGTGCACGTAGGCGTTTTCGTCGACCACGATCAGCGTCCGCTCGAACTGGCCCATGTTCTCGGTGTTGATCCGGAAGTAGGCCTGCAGCGGGATGTCCACGCGCACGCCCGGCGGCACGTAGATGAACGAGCCACCGCTCCACACCGCGGTGTTGAGGGCGGAGAACTTGTTGTCCCCGGCCGGGATCACCGTGCCGAAGTGCTGCTGGAAGAGCTCCTCGTGCTCGCGCAGGCCGGTGTCGGTGTCGACGAAGATGACGCCCTGGGATTCCAGGTCCTCGCGGATCTGGTGGTACACCACCTCGGACTCGTACTGGGCGGCCACGCCCGCCACCAGCCGCTGCTTCTCGGCCTCCGGGATGCCCAGCCGGTCGTAGGTGTTCCGGATGTCCTCCGGCAGGTCGTCCCACGACGCCGCCTGCTTCTCGGTCGAGCGCACGAAGTACTTGATGTTGTCGAAGTCGATGCCGGACAGATCCGAACCCCAGTTCGGCATCGGCTTGCGGTCGAAGATCCGCAGCGCCTTCAGCCGGGTCTGCAGCATCCACTCCGGCTCGTTCTTCTTGGCGGAGATGTCGCGGACCACCGCCTCGGACAACCCGCGCTGCGCGCTGGCGCCCGCGATGTCGGAGTCAGCCCAGCCGTAGCCGTAGCGGCCCAGCGAGGCGATCGCCTGCTCCTGGGTCAACGGCTCGGTGGCCTCGATAGCGGCCTTGTCGACCTCCAGGGTCATAACGACGCTCCTTCGTTGCTTGTCGTGTGGCGCGGGCTGGGCGCCTTGCTCGTGGTCTGGGTCAGCGGGACGTGCGTGGTGCAGGCGCAGTTGCCGTTGACGATCGTCGCCAGCCGCTGCACATGGGTGCCCAGCACCTCGGCCATGGCCTGCCTCTCGGCGTCGCACAGCTCCGGGAACTCCTCGGCGACGTGCGCCACCGGGCAATGATGCTGGCAGATCTGCACGCCGTGGATCGGGCCGCCCACCCGCGCGGTGGTCGCCACGTACCCGGCTTCGGTCAATGCGGCGGCGATCCGGCCCGCCGCCTCCTCGATGTCCGCCTCCGCCGCGCCGTCCGCCGGCGCGACGTCGGCGAGGATGGCGTCGATCCGCTGCCGGGCGAACGTCTGCACCGCGGCCTCACCGCCGATGGCCCGCAACTGCCGCATGGCGGCCGCCGCGAGGTCGTCGTAGGCGTGGTCGAGCTTGGCCCGGCCGGCCGGCGTCAACCGGTAACGCTTCGCCGGACGCCCGCGCCCCACCTGTTGCCACGCCGCGGCGGGGGCCGATTCGGCGTCACCCGCCTCGATGAGCACGTCCAGATGGCGCCGAACGCCCGCGGCCGACAAGCCCAGCCGGTCACCGATCTCCCCGGCGGTGATCGATCCGGACTCCACCAGCAGCCGCACGATCGCCCGGCGGGTCTGCTTGTCGGGAACCGGACCGGCGGCCAGCGCCGATGCCGCGGGGATTTTCACAACACCAGTGTGACGCAATTCCGGGGATCGGTCTAGCGAGGGTCCCCTCTGTCGGGGTTGCGCTGATCACACTCCCGCGCACGGCGGAAGACCATTGGCACCGACGAGGGGACCTTCGCCCTTAGCACGCGGGCCACCGCGCCGAATAGCGTCGGCGGCGGTAGTGAAAAACAAAATCCCAGGAAGGAATTGGCATGCCTGACACGACTGAATCGAAGTCCGTCGCATCGCGTTCGAGCGACCTGCTCGACGAGGTACGCGAATCGGCCAAAGCCGGCCAGCACGCCGCGGCGGAGGCGCTTCGGGCGTTCCACAAGACCCTCGACGAGGCAATCCCGGAGGCGGTGCAGCCGCTGCGCACCAAGATTGTCGACGCCGCCATCGAAATGGCCGACAAGCTCGTCGCCGCCCAGTATCAGTTCAACCGCAGGCTGGTCTCGACCGCCGACCGGGCGCTGAGCAGGGCCGACGGCGAAAAGAAGTAGCCAAGACCGCTGGGGGGCCGGCTATCGCCGGCTCCTCTTCAGCGTTGTGGACCAAACGCTTTCGGGTGATCCGGGTTCGTCTACGACCGGTCTGGGGCCGGTCTGGGGCACGAGCCAATGCCGCTGTGGCCGAACGCAATTTCGTCCGTGGAATCCACCCGGCATCGGGATCCGCTTCGGGCACACCGCATAACTCGAAGCCGGTGGTTCCCGGCCGGGGATGTGATGGCGGCGGGCGGCGAGCCCCGCTGCCGCTACGCTGCTCTGATGGCAGCCCGCCACCATTCACTCAGCTCGTCGATCGCCAGCCTGCACGGCGACGAGCAGGCGGTGGGCTCTCCGCTCAACGCTACCGAGCTCACGGCGCTGCGCCGCACCCGCCTGTTCGGCGCCACCGGCACCGTGCTGATGGGGATCGGGGCCCTGGGCGCCGGGGCCCGGCCCGTCGTGCAGGACCCCACATTCGGCGTGCGGTTGCTCAACCTGCCGTCCCGGATCCAGACCGTGTCGCTGACCATGACCACCACCGGGGCGGTCATGATGGCGCTCGCCTGGCTGATGCTGGGCCGGTTCGCACTGGGCAGCAGGCGGATGTCGCGCGGCGATCTGGACCGAACGCTGTTGCTGTGGATCCTGCCGCTGCTCATCGCGCCGCCGATGTACAGCAAGGACGTCTACTCCTACCTGGCGCAGAGCCAGATTTCGCTGGAGGGGCTGGACCCGTACCGGGTCGGTCCGGCGTCCGGACTCGGCCTGTCCCATGTGTTCACGCTGTCCGTGCCGACGCTGTGGCGGGAGACGCCCGCGCCGTACGGGCCGTTGTTCCTGTGGATCGGGCGGGGAATCTCGGCGCTGACCGGCGAGAACATCGTGGCCGCGGTGCTGTGCCACCGGCTGGTGGAGCTGGCCGGCGTCGGCCTGATCGTGTGGGCCACGCCGCGGTTGGCGCGGCGCTGCGGCGTCGCAGAGGTCAGCGCGTTGTGGCTGGGCGCCGCCAATCCGCTGCTGATCATGCATTTGGTCGCCGGCGTACACAACGAGGCGCTGATGCTCGGCCTGATGCTCGCGGGGGCCGAGTACGCGCTGCGGGGGATCGCTTCCCCGAAACTGCTGCCGTCCTCCTGGCGGCCCGGACCCGACTGGGAACCGCTGGGCATGCTGCTGGCCGGCTCCGTGCTGATCGTCCTGTCGTCGCAGGTGAAGCTGCCGTCGCTGCTCGCGCTCGGGTTCGTCACCATGGCGTTGGCCTACCGCTGCGGGGGCAATCTGCGCGCGCTGCTGCTGGCGGGCGGCGCGATGACCACGCTGTCGCTGGCCGTGATGGCGCTGGTCGGGTGGGCCAGCGGGCTCGGTTTCGGCTGGATCAACACGCTAGGCACCGCCAACGTGGTGCGCAGCTGGATGTCGCCGCCGACGCTGCTCGCCCTGGGCACCGGGCAGGTGGGCATCCTGCTGGGTCTGGGCGACCACACCACCGCGGTGCTGGGTCTGACGCGTGGCATCGGCGTGCTGATCATCACCGTGATGGTGACGTGGTTGCTGATCGCGGTCTTCCGCGGCCGGCTGCATCCGATCGGCGGCCTGGGCGTCGCCTTGGGCATCACCGTGCTGCTCTTCCCCGTGGTGCAGCCCTGGTACCTGCTGTGGGCCATCATCCCGCTGGCCGCCTGGGCAACCCGCCCCGGCTTCCGCGTGGCCGTGATCATCGTCACCCTCGTCGTCGGAATCTTCGGCCCGACGGCCAACGGCGACCGCTTCGCGCTGTTCCAGATCGTCGACGCGACCCTGGCCAGCACCCTCATCGTGGTGGTGCTCATCGCCCTGACGTACACGCGCCTGCCGTGGCGGCGGCTCCCCGGCGAGGGCAGGGACACGGATTTGCCACCCGCCGCCGGTCCCGGGTCGCCGGCGGAGCCCACCAGTCCCGCCGCGACCCCGGAGGCCCCGCAAGCGAGCGCGGCGCCCGACGACGCCTACGCTGATTCCACGTGACCTCGAAGATCGTCGAAACGGTCGTGCGGCTGCGCGGCGTGAGCAAGCGCTACGGGTCCGGCGGGACCGCCGTCGAGGCCGTCCGCAACCTCGACCTGGAGGTGCGCGCGGCCGAGGTGCTCGCCCTGCTCGGACCCAACGGCGCCGGGAAGACCACCACCGTCGAGATGTGCGAGGGCTTCGCGCGGCCCGACGCGGGCACCATCGAGGTGCTCGGGCTCAATCCGATCACCGACAACGCGCGGCTGCGCGCCCGCATCGGCGTGATGTTGCAGGGCGGCGGCGGCTATCCGGCGGCGCGGGCCGGGGAGATGCTCGACCTGGTGGCGTCGTACGCCGCCAACCCCTTGGACCCGGCGTGGCTGCTGGACACGCTGGGCCTGACCGACGCGGCGCGCACCACCTACCGGCGGCTGTCCGGCGGCCAGCAGCAGCGGCTCGCGCTGGCGTGCGCGCTGGTCGGCCGACCCGAGCTGGTGTTCCTCGACGAACCCACCGCCGGCATGGACGCGCACGCGCGACTGTTGGTGTGGGAGCTCATCGACGCGCTGCGGCGCGACGGGGTGACGGTGTTGCTCACCACCCACCAGCTCAAGGAGGCCGAAGAACTCGCCGACCGGCTGGTCATCATCGACCACGGGCAGACGGTCGCGGCCGGCACGCCGACCGAGCTGATGCGGGCCGGCGCGAAGGATCAGCTGCGGTTCAGCGCGCCGCCGCGGCTCGACCTGTCGCTGCTGTCCTCGGCGCTGCCCGAGGACTACAAGGCGACCGAGGTGACCCCGGGCGAGTACCTGGTCGAGGGCCCGGTGGACCCGCAGGTGCTGGCCACCGTCACGGCGTGGTGCGCCCAGATCGACGTGCTCGCCACCGACATGCGCGTCGAACAACGCAGCCTCGAGGACGTGTTCCTGGACCTCACCGGCAGGAAGTTGCGGCAGTGACCGAATCGAACGTCTTCCCCCCGGGCACCTTCTCCCCCGACCCGCGCCCGAACGCGGTGCCGAAGATGCTGGCCGCCCAGTTCGGGCTGGAGCTCAAGCTTCTGCTGCGCAACGGCGAACAGCTTCTGCTCACCATGTTCATCCCGATCACGCTCTTGGTCGGGCTCACACTCCTGCCGTTCGGCGAGTTCGGCCACAACCGTGCCGCCACGTTCGTGCCCGTCATCATGGCGCTCGCGGTGATCTCCACCGCGTTCACCGGGCAGGCCATCGCCGTGGCGTTCGACCGCAGGTATGGGGCGCTGAAGCGGCTCGGGGCCACCCCGCTGCCGGTGTGGGGCATCATCGCCGGCAAGTCGATGGCGGTGGTGACCGTCGTGTTCCTGCAGTCGATCATCTTGGGCGCCATCGGTTTCGCGCTCGGCTGGCGGCCCGCCCCGGCCGCGCTGGGATTGGGCGCGGCGGTGATCGCGCTGGGCACCGCGGGGTTCGCGGCGCTGGGCCTGTTGCTCGGCGGGACGCTGCGCGCCGAGATCGTGCTGGCCGTCGCCAACCTGATGTGGTTCGTCTTCGCCGGCCTCGGCGCGCTGACCGTCGAAACGCGGATGATCCCGGCCTCGGTGAAATGGCTGTCCCGGCTCACCCCGTCCGGGGCGCTCACCGAGGCCCTCTCGCGGGCGATGGCGCTGTCGGTGGACTGGTTCGGCGTCGCGGTGCTGGCCGCGTGGGGCGCGCTGGCGGCGCTGGCCGCGCTCCGGTGGTTCCGGTTCACCTGAGCTGACCTCGGAGCTCACGACACGTAAACCACGCACACGACACGCGGGCGCCGATGCGAGGTTTACGTCTCGTCGACGGCAGGGCCGACGCCGATGCCGACGCCAGCCCGGCGTGGAAGACCCGTACTACAGGGCGTAGTTTTCGGTGGCCTACGATCGGGCCGTGAGACGAGCGCTGATGCGGTTGGTGGATCTGCTGCCCGACCCCTCCTTGCGCGCCCAGCGGACGATCGCCGCGCTCGTCATCCTCACCCAGGGCGGCATCGCCGTGACCGGCTCGATCGTGCGCGTCACCGCCTCCGGGCTCGGCTGTCCCACCTGGCCGCAATGCTTCCCCGGCAGCTTCACCCCCATAGCGCACGCCGAGGTGCCGCGCGTGCACCAGGCGGTCGAGTTCGGCAACCGGGTGCTCAGCATCGGGGTGGTGATCGCCGCGGCGCTGGCGGTACTGGCCGTGACGCGGGCGCGCCGCCGCGGTGAAGTCCTGCTGTATGCGTGGCTGATGCCGGCGTCGACCGTCGTCCAGGCGGTGATCGGCGGCATCACCGTGCGCACCGGCCTGCTGTGGTGGACGGTGGCCATCCACCTGCTGACGTCGATGGCGATGGTGTGGCTGTCGGTGCTGCTGTACGTGAAGGTCGGCGAGCCGGACGACGGCGTGGTCCGCCCGCTGGTGGCCGGACCGCTGCGTGCGCTGACGGCGTTGACCGGCGTGAACCTCGCCGCGGTCCTGGTGACGGGCACGCTGGTGACGGCCGCCGGTCCGCACGCGGGCGACCGCAGCGCCAGCCGGACGGTCCCGCGGCTGAAGGTCGAGATCGAGACGCTGGTGCACGCGCATTCGTCGCTGCTGGTCGCCTACCTGGCCTTGCTGGTCGGGCTGGGATTCGGGCTGCTGGCCGTGCACGCCGCCCGGCCCATCCTGGCCCGCCTGGGCGTGCTCGTCGTCCTCGTCTGCGCGCAGGCCGCGGTCGGCGCCGCCCAGTACTTCACCGGGGTGCCCGCCGCCCTGGTCGCGATCCACGTGGCCGGCGCCGCCGCCTGCACGGCGGCCACCGCCGCGTTATGGGCCGCGATGCGAGAACGGGCCCAGCCCCAGTCGCTCGAGGGCTAACTCGACGGC
This sequence comes from Mycobacterium sp. 050134, assembly GCF_036409085.1. Classification (NCBI taxonomy): domain Bacteria; kingdom Bacillati; phylum Actinomycetota; class Actinomycetes; order Mycobacteriales; family Mycobacteriaceae; genus Mycobacterium; species Mycobacterium sp. 050134. The sequence goes on along the minus strand of NZ_JAZGLV010000028.1, from coordinate 30,741 downwards.
CAGCGCGAAGCCCCGCTGCGCCCGGTCGCGGCCGTCGGCGTCCAGTCGCCGCCAACCCAGCGACGGCGCGACGAGGTCGAGGCTCACCAGCCGTCCCCCGCTCACGTCGGCCCGCGCGTACAGCAGCCGGGCCGCGTCGACTCCGGCCCGTTCGGCGGCCGCCGTCGTGGCGGCCGAACCCAGCTCCCACAGCTCGAAGTCGGGCTCGACCGGCCCCGCGTCGTCGAACGCGTGGGACGGCTGGCCGCCCACAAAGATCAACGCCGTCCGGGCCGCTGGATCGCCGCGGTCGGTCGGCACGCCGGCGCTCTCGAGGTCGCGCAGATACCGCCCGTCGAGATTCCAGGCGACGACGGCGGGCGGGTTCAGCAGATTCCGGACGCGCGTGGTCCAGGCCCGGAACTCGGCGCAGTCGTGGGCCGTGCGCAGGATCACCAGATCCGCGTCGGCGGTGCGGGGATCGTCCCAGGACAGCCAGCGAGCGTGCAGGCCACGGCGCCGAAGCGCGCCCACCAGTCCGGCGTCGTCTACGCCGGCGGTCCCCGCCAGCACGATGCGGGGATGGAAGATGTCCGGACGGGCGAGCTTCATGCCCGGGCATGATATCCACATGTATGCAATCGAAGTCGGTGAAACCGGCGGCCCCGAGGTTCTGCGCTACGTCGATGCCCCCCAACCCAAACCCGGCCCGGGCGAGGTGCTCATCAAGGCCGAGGCCATCGGCGTCAACTACATCGATACGTATTTCCGGTCCGGGCAGTACCCCGTGGAGCTGCCCTTCATCCTCGGCTCGGAACTGTGCGGCACCGTCGCCGGCACGGGCGAGGGCGTCGACGGGTTCAGGGAAGGCGACCGTGTGGTCAGCGCCGCCGCGACCGGCGGGTACGCCGAATACGCTAACGCCCCAGCAACTTTGACCGCGCACGTGCCCGACGGCGTGACGTCTGAGGTGGCCGCGTCGGTGCTGCTCAAGGGCCTCACCGCGCACTACCTGCTGAAGTCGGTATACCCGGTCCAGGCCGGCGATACCGTGCTGGTGCATGCGGGCGCGGGTGGGGTGGGGCTGATCCTGACGCAGTGGGCCACGCTGCTGGGCGTCCGGGTGATCACGACGGTGTCCACTCCCGAGAAGGCGCGCGCGTCGAGGCAGGCGGGAGCCGCCGAGGTGCTCGACTATCCCGACGACGCCGAGGAATTTGGCAAGCGGATCCGCGAACTCACGGACGGCACCGGCGTCGCGGCGGTGTACGACGGCGTGGGCGCCACCACCTTCGACGCCAGCCTGGCCAGCCTCGCCATCCGCGGCACCCTGGCGCTGTTCGGCGCGTCCAGCGGCCCGGTTCCGCCGTTCGATCCGCAACGTCTCAACACGGCGGGGTCGGTCTACCTGACCCGGCCGACGCTGGCCCACTTCGTCCGTAGCGGACAGGAATTCGGCTGGCGGGCGGAGGAATTGTTCGACGCCATCGGCGGCGGGGACATCACGATCGAGGTGGGCGGGCGGTATCCGCTCGCCGAAGCGGCCCAGGCCCACCGCGACCTGCAGGGCCGCAAGACCACCGGCCCGATCGTGCTGCTGCCCTAGTCCTGGGGCGGTGGGTCCGGCTCCCAGGTGCCCGGCACCATCGGCACCGTCGGCCCCCCGCCGAACGCGTCACCGGTCAGCACCGTCAGGCCGGCCGCCCGCGCGGCGCCCTGCTCGATCGTTCCGCTGAAGCCCAGCGGTCCCCCGCCGCGGTCGGATGCTCCCGGCGAGGAGTCCGCGTCGAGGTCCGCGAATTCGTCGGCGTAGCTGCGCATCGGCTCGTCCTGCTCCCGCCTCTTGCGTCGCCGCCGCCGTGCCGCCGCCGTGGTGGCGACCGCGGCTGTGTCCGGCTCGGCTGCCCGCGCCCGGGCGCGGGCGGCGGCGGTTGCCGTGTGTCCCGTGTCGAAGCCGGTTCCCGGCGAGCCGCCGACCGCGTAGGGGAAGAATCCCGGGCCGGCGGGCGCCGCCGGTGAGGGCGGCGCTGAGCTGGCGACGGTGCCCGCCGCGGTTGCTGGCGTCGCCGGTGCGCCGGTGCCGACGCTGCCGGCGAGCGTCGCGGTCGGCGCGATGGCCGGAATCACATGCGACACCGCCACGATGGGAGCCAGCACCGGTGCGACGACCGGCACGCTGGCGACCGGCAGGACGGCCAGGGCGGCGACCGCCGCCACGCTGGCCGCTGCCGCCGCTGCGGGGAGCGCCGACAGTGTCGACAGGGCCGGACCCAAAGCGATCGCGATGGCCAACAGCGGATGCAAGGACAGGTACAGAGCAACCTGGGCCGGCGTGAGCGTGCCGAGGTACTGCAGCAGTAACACCGGGTTGGTCAGCAGGAGCTGCACGAACGAGTTGAAGTCCTGACCGTACGAGAGGTCGCGGGTTATCCAATAGATCAGCGTCAGCGGGTTGTTGTAGTCCAGGTACGGAATCCCGTTGATGGTGCCATTCGCGGGGTCCCAGTCATACCCCATGGCGGCCAGCAGGCGCTGTAACAGTTCTCGCGGAAGGCTCGAGATCTGCTGAAACACCTGGTCGATCTGCTGCAGCGGGTCAGTGGGAGCGGATGCATTCTGTGACTTCACAATCTGCGGCGCGGGGGGTGATTGCGGGGTGCCGCTCACCGCCGCGTCCGAAACCGCTTGATAGGTCCCCATCGTGGTGGCGGCCTGGATCCACATCCGGACATAGTCCGCCTCGTTGAGGGCGATCGGGATGGTGTTGACACCGAAGAAGTTGGTCACCGTCAGCACCGCGTGGACGGCGTGGTTGGCGGCCAGCTCGGCGAGCGTCGGCATGGCGGCCAGCGCGGCCGTGTACGCCGTGCCCGCCGCCTCGTGCTGGGTTGCGGCGGCTGCGCTGTCGAGACCGGCCCGCGCGAGCCAGGCCAGGTACGGCAGGTGTGCCCCCACGTACGACACGGCGCTGGACCCCTCCCACGATCCGGCCTCAACCGACGCCAGCAGCGCGGTGAGTTCGTCGGCGGCCGCGGCGTATTCCGCGCTGAGCGAGCTCCAGGCGCCGGCCGCCGCGAATAACGACGCCGGTCCCGGACCGCTGCTCAATAAGGCCGAATGCACCTCTGGCGGCGAAGCCATCCAGATGGGCGCAGCCATCGTCAGCCCGGCGCGTGGTGATAGCCGACACCCGGTCGAGGGAGACAGGAGCGTCCCGGTCCTTGGGTAACGACATGCAACGTCATGCCAGACAACTCCTTCCCCGCCCCGAGTGACCAGCTATTACAGGGAAGATCCGATCTCAGCACGCGGGTTACCGCAACCGGGCCGCCCCGGGGCGTGGCACCCCAGCCGGCGGCGATGCGAGCGGTATTGCGTTGCGGCACCTAGAGATTCGGGCGCAAATCGAAAGCCGCCCGGCGCGCGCCGGGTTTTATTCGCGCCAATTCAGAACGGCTAATTCAGAACAGGTGGGGCAGCGCGATGGCCGAGTCGACCGCCAGCGCGCAGAACACCACCGCCAGGTAGTTGTTCGACTGCAGGAACAGGCGCAGCGGCTTGACCGGCTCGCCGGCACGCACCCCGGCGTACAGCTGGTGGGCCATCGCCAGGAACCACAACCCGGCCACCACCGCGACCGCCGCGTACAGCCAGCCGGTGGCCAGCGCCAGCGTCAGCGTCGCCAGCACGGTCAACCACGTGTAGATCAGGATCTGCTTGGTGACCTGGCGCTCGGTCGCCACGGCCGGCAGCATCGGCACGCCCGCCGCCTTGTAGTCGTCCTTGTAGCGCATCGCGAGCGCCCAGGTGTGCGGCGGTGTCCAGAAGAAGATGACCGCGAACATCACCAGCGCCGGCCAATCGATGGTGCCGGTGACCGCCGACCAGCCGATCATCACCGGCATGCAGCCGGCCGCACCGCCCCACACCACGTTCTGCGACGTGCGGCGCTTGAGGAACAGGGTGTAGACGAACACGTAGAACGCGACGGTGGCCATGGCCAGCAGCCCCGACAGCAGGTTCGTGGTCCGCCAGAGCCAGCAGAACGACGCCGCCGTCAGCAGCAGGCCGAACACCAGGGCGTTGCGCGTCGGGACGGCCGCGCGCGCCAGCGGGCGGCGCGCGGTCCGCTTCATCACCTTGTCGATGTCGGCGTCGGCCACGCAGTTGAGCGTGTTGGCGCCGCCGGCGGCCAGCATCCCGCCGACCAACGTGTTGACGATCAGCAGCGGATGCACGGCGCCGCGGTGCGCGAGCAACATGGCGGGGATCGCGGTGACGAGCAGCAGTTCGATGACCCGCGGCTTGGTCAGCGCCAGGTAGGCCAGCAGCGTGCCCTGGACGCGACCCGGCAGCCGGGTCTGTGTTCCGCTCGGCGCGACGCGCCCGCGAACGCTCACGCAATAACTCCTCGGGGTCGCAGCGGGGCGCAGCACTACTACGCACGATGGTAGACCGCGACGGGACGGCCGCCCGCCCGCAGGGTCCTTAACGAGGATTCTTGCGAGAAATCCGAACGGAATGCAAAACAGCGGCAACGAACGCGTTACTTCGCCGATTTTCGCGACGGCCCGGCGTGGGTACCCGAAACCTGGACTGCATTAGCCAGCACTCCCGCACTAGGGTGGGACTCGATCACCTCGATGACCCAAGGAACTTGACTCTGTGACGACACTCGACGAGATCTCCACGCTGACCCAACCGCACCACCCCGACGACTGGACCGAGATCGACTCCGCGGCCGTCGACACCATCCGGGTGCTGGCGGCCGACGCGGTGCAGAAGGTGGGGAACGGCCACCCCGGCACCGCAATGAGCCTGGCGCCGCTGGCCTACACGCTGTTCCAGCGCACCATGCGCCACGACCCCAGCGACACCTACTGGCTGGGCCGCGACCGGTTCATCCTGTCGTGCGGCCACAGCAGCCTGACGCTGTACCTGCAGCTATACCTGGGCGGGTTCGGGCTGGAGCTCGCCGATATCGAGGCGTTGCGCACCTGGGGCTCCAAGACCCCCGGGCACCCGGAGTTCCGCCACACCAAGGGCGTGGAGATCACCACGGGCCCGCTCGGCCAGGGGCTGGCCTCGGCCGTGGGGATGGCGATGGCGGCGCGTTATGAGCGCGGCCTGTTCGACCCGGACGCCGCACCGGGCACGAGCCCGTTCGACCACTTCGTCTACGTGGTCGCCTCCGACGGCGACATCGAGGAGGGCGTCACGTCCGAGGCGTCCTCGCTGGCCGCGGTGCAGCAGCTGGGCAACCTCATCGTGTTCTACGACCACAACGAGATCTCGATCGAGGACGACACGGACATCGCCCTGTGCGAGGACACCGCCGCCCGGTACCGCGCCTACGGCTGGCACGTGCAGGAGATCGAGGGCGGCGAGAACGTCGTGGCGATCGAGGAGGCCATCGCCAACGCGAAGGCCGTCACCGACCGGCCGTCGTTCATCTCGCTGCGCACCATCATCGGCTACCCCGCACCCAAGTTGATGAACACCGGCAAGGCCCACGGCGCGGCGCTCGGCGATGAGGAAGTGGCCGCCGTCAAGGAGATCCTCGGGTTCGACCCCGAGAAGAAGTTCGAGGTGCGCGACGACGTCATCGCCCACACCCGCAAGCTGGTGGACCGCGGCAAGGAGGCCCACCAGAAGTGGCAGGCCGACTTCGACGCGTGGGCCGAGCGCGAGCCGGAGCGCAAGAAGCTGTTGGACCGGTTGACCGCCGAGGAGCTGCCCGAGGGCTGGGACGCGGAAATCCCGACCTGGACGCCCGACGACAAGCCGCTGGCCACCCGGGCCGCGTCCGGCAAGGTGCTGTCCGCGGTGGGGCCGAAGCTGCCCGAGCTGTGGGGCGGTTCGGCCGACCTCGCGGGCAGCAACAACACCACCATGGACGACGTGAAATCCTTTGGTCCGCCGTCGATTTCGACCAAAGACTACACCGCCGACTGGTACGGCCGCACCCTGCACTTCGGGGTCCGGGAGCACGCGATGGGCGCCATCCTGTCCGGCATCGTGCTGCACGGGCCCACCCGCGCTTACGGGGGCACGTTCCTGCAGTTCTCCGACTACATGCGCCCGGCGGTGCGGCTGGCCGCGCTGATGGACATCGACACCATTTACGTGTGGACCCACGACTCGATCGGACTCGGCGAGGACGGGCCCACCCATCAGCCGATCGAGCACCTGGCGGCGCTGCGCGCCATCCCCAAGCTGTCCGTGGTGCGGCCCGCCGACGCCAACGAAACCGCCTACGCCTGGCGCACCATCCTGGCCCGGGGCAACGGCAGCGGTCCGGTCGGACTGATCCTGACCCGCCAGGGCGTGCCCGTACTCAAGGGCACCAACATCGAGGGCGTCGCGCGCGGCGGCTACATCCTGGGTGACAACGCCGCGAGCGGCGCGGAGCCCGACGTCGTCCTGATCGCGACCGGCTCCGAGGTGCAGCTCGCCGTCGAGGCCCAGAAGTTGTTGGCGGACAAGGATATTGTCGCGCGAGTGGTGTCGATGCCGTGCGTGGAGTGGTTCGAGTCCCAGCCGGAGGAGTACCGCGACAGCGTGCTACCGCCATCCGTGTCGGCCAGGGTGGCCGTCGAGGCCGGCGTCGCGCAGAGCTGGCACAAACTGGTCGGTGACACCGGCCGGATCGTCTCGATCGAGCACTACGGAGAGTCCGCGGACTACAAGACGTTGTTCCGCGAATTCGGCTTCACCGCCGAAGCCGTCGCTGCGGCCGCGGAGCAAGTCGTGGATAACTAGAAAGGGTGGTTCACATGGCCGGTCAGAACCCTAACCTGGCGGCGCTGAGCGCGGCGGGCGTATCGGTGTGGCTGGATGACCTGTCGCGAGAACGGTTGCGTTCGGGGAATTTACAGGAACTCATCCACACCAAGAGCGTCGTCGGCGTGACCACCAACCCGTCGATCTTCCAGAAGGCGCTGGCCGACAGCGACACCTACAACGACCAGATCTCCGAGCTGGCCGAGCGCGGTGCCGACGTGGACGCGACCATCCGCACCGTCACCACCGACGACGTCCGCAACGCGTGCGACGTGCTGCGGCCGCAGTGGGAGTCCTCCGACGGCGTCGACGGCCGGGTGTCCATCGAAGTCGACCCACGCCTTGCCGCCGAGACCGAGAAGACGACCGCGCAGGCCATCGAGCTGTGGAAGATCGTCGACCGGCCGAACCTATTCATCAAGATTCCGGCGACCAAGGCCGGCATCCCGGCCATCAGTTCGGTGTTGGCCGAAGGGATTTCGGTCAACGTCACGCTGATCTTCTCCGTGGAGCGGCACCGCCAGGTGATGGACGCGTACCTGGAGGGCCTGGAGAAGGCCCGCGAGGCCGGCCACGACCTGTCCAAGATCCATTCCGTCGCTTCATTTTTCGTCTCCCGGGTGGACACCGAGGTGGACAAGCGGCTGGAGAAGATCGGCTCCGAGGAGGCGCTCGGGTTGCGCGGCAAGGCCGGTGTGGCCAACGCGCGCCTGGCCTACGCCGCCTACCAGGAGGTGTTCGAGGGCGGCGACCGCTTCGAGGCGCTCAAGGCCAGCGGCGCGCGCGTGCAGCGCCCGCTGTGGGCCTCCACCGGCGTGAAGAACCCCGACTACTCCGACACGCTCTACGTGACCGAGCTGGTCGCGCCGAACACGGTGAACACCATGCCGGAGAAGACGATCGACGCCGTCGCCGACCACGGCGAGATCAAGGGCGACACGGTGAGCGGCACGGCCGGCGCGGCGCAGGAGCTGTTCGACAAGCTGGACGCGATCGGGATCGACCTGACCGACGTGTTCAAGGTGCTGGAGAACGAGGGCGTGGACAAGTTCGTGGGGTCCTGGACGGAGCTGTTGGAGGAGACGCAGAAACAGCTGGACTCCGCCGACAAATGAGCCCGGGCAAAACCACACGCTGGCAAAACCCCCTCTGGGACAAGCGCGACAAGCGGCTGCCGAGGATCGCCGGCCCGTGCGGCATGGTGATCTTCGGCGTGACCGGGGACCTGGCCCGCAAGAAGGTGATGCCGGCGATTTACGACCTGGCCAACCGCGGGTTGCTGCCGCCCACCTTTTCGCTGGTGGGTTTCGCCCGCCGCGACTGGGACACCGAGGATTTCGGCGAGGTGGTCTACCAGGCCGTCAAGGAGCACTGCCGGACGCCGTTCCGGCAGGAGAACTGGGACCGTCTGGTCGAGGGTTTCCGGTTCGTCAATGGTTCGTTCGACGACGACGACTCGTTCGGCCGGCTCGCCGAGACCCTGGACAAGCTCGACGCCGAGCGCGGAACGGGCGGCAACCACGCCTTCTACCTGGCGATCCCGCCCAAGTCGTTCCCCGTGGTGTGTGACCAGCTGGCCAGGTCGGGGCTCGCCCGCCCGCAGGGCGACAGGTGGAGCCGGGTGGTCATCGAGAAGCCCTTCGGCCACGACCTGGAAAGCGCGCAGGACTTGAACCGGGCCGTCAACGCCGTGTTCCCGGAGGAGGCCGTCTTCCGGATTGACCACTACCTCGGCAAGGAGACGGTCCGCAACATCCTGGCGCTGCGGTTCGCCAACCAGCTGTTCGACCCGATCTGGAACGCGCACTACGTCGACCACGTCCAGATCACGATGGCCGAGGACATCGGCCTGGGCGGCCGGGCCGGCTACTACGACGGCATCGGCGCCGCCCGAGACGTCATCCAGAACCACCTGATGCAGCTGCTCGCGCTCACCGCGATGGAGGAGCCGGTCAGCTTCAATCCGCAGTCGTTGCAGACCGAGAAGATCAAGGTGCTCTCCGCGACCCAGCTCGCCGAGCCGCTCGACGAGACGACCAGCCGCGGCCAGTACTCCGGCGGCTGGCAGGGCGGGCAGAAGGTGGTCGGGCTGCTCGACGAGGAGGGGTTCGCCAAGGACTCCAAAACCGAGACGTTCGCGGCCATCACGCTCGAGGTCGACACGCGGCGCTGGGCCGGTGTGCCGTTCTACCTCCGCACGGGTAAACGCCTGGGCCGCAGGGTGACCGAGATCGCCCTCGTCTTCAAGCGGGCGCCGCACCTGCCGTTCGACGCCACCATGACCGACGAACTGGGCGCCAATGCGATGGTCATCCGGGTCCAGCCCGACGAGGGCGTCACGCTGCGGTTCGGCTCCAAGGTGCCAGGCACCGCGATGGAGGTCCGCGACGTCAACATGGACTTCTCCTACGGCTCGGCGTTCGCCGAGGAGTCGCCGGAGGCCTACGAGCAGTTGATCCTGGACGTGCTACTCGGTGAGCCGTCCCTGTTTCCGGTCAACGAGGAGGTCGAATTGGCCTGGCGGATACTGGATCCCGTTCTCGACAACTGGGCGGCCGACGGTAAGCCCGAGCCGTACGAGGCCGGCACCTGGGGTCCGCAGTCGTCGTTCGAGATGCTGCGGCGCACCGGCCGGGAATGGCGGAGGCCCTAAGTGCGCGCCGGCGACGATGCAGTGCGAAACAGCGAGGTGGGGGCACCCCCGCTCACGGGGGAGAGTGGCGCTAAGTGATCGTCGACATGGAAGACACCACCACCACGGCCATCAACAAGAAGCTCGACGAACTGCGGGAGAAGGCCGGCGCGGTCACGATGGGCCGGGTGCTGACGCTGCTCGTCGCCCCGGAGAGCGAGGACGTGCTGGAGGATTCGCTCGAGGCGGCCAACAACGCCAGCCACGAGCACCCGAGCCGGATCATCGTGACGATGCGGGGCAACCCGTATGCCGACGAGGCGCGCCTGGACGCGCAGCTGCGCGCGGGCGGCGACAGCGGCGCCAGCGAGGTGGTGATCCTCAAGCTATCGGGGCCGCTGTCCAATCACGCCGCCAGCGTGGTCATCCCGTTCCTGCTCCCCGACATCCCGGTGGTGGCCTGGTGGCCGGACATCGCCCCCAAGAAGCCCGCGGAGGACCCGTTGGGCAGGTTGGCGATTCGCCGCATCACCGACGCGACCAACGGCATCGACCCGCTGATGGCGATCAAGGGCCGGCTGGACGGCTACACCGCCGGCGACACCGACCTGTGCTGGGCCCGCATCACCTACTGGCGGGCGCTGCTCACCTCGGCCGTCGACCAGCAGCCCCACGAACCGATCGAGTCGGCGTTGGTCTCGGGCCTGCAGACCGAACCGGCGCTCGACGTGCTCGCGGGCTGGCTGGCCAGCCGGCTGGACTGCCCGGTCCGCCGGGCCGTCGGTGACCTGAAGGTCGAGCTCGCGCGCAAGAGCGAGACGATCACGCTCAGCCGGCCGCAGGACGGCAGGACGGCCACGCTGAGCCGGACCGCCAAACCCGACGCGCTGGTCCCGTTGGCGCGCAGGGAAACCGGTGAATGCCTCGCCGAGGATCTGCGGCGGCTGGACGCCGACGAAATCTACCTCGCGGCGCTGGAAGGAATTGAGAAGGTGCAGTACGTGTGAGCAGGGTCGTCGAGATATTTCCGGACAGTGAAGCCCTGGTGGAGGCCGCGGCCCGCCGGCTCACCGACACAATCGGTGCGGCCGTCGCGGCCCGCGACCGCGCGCTGATCGTCCTCACCGGCGGCAGCAACGGCATCGGGCTGCTGCGGTCCCTCGCCGGACGGGAGATCGACTGGCCGAAGGTGCACCTGTTCTGGGGCGACGAACGCTACGTGCCCGAGGACGACGACGAGCGCAACGACAAACAGGCCCGCGAGGCGCTGCTCGATCGGGTCGACATCCCGTCGAGCCAGGTGCACCCGATGCCGGCCAGTGACGGCGAGTTCGGCACCGATCTCGCGGCCGCGGCCCTGGCCTACGAGCAGCTACTGGCGGCGAACGCCGGACCCGGTCAGCCGGTGCCGAATTTCGACGTCCACCTGCTGGGGATGGGGCCGGAGGGCCACGTCAACTCGCTGTTCCCCGACACGCCGGCCGTGCTGGAAACCACCCGCATGGTCGTCGCGGTCGAGGACTCCCCCAAGCCGCCGCCGCAGCGGATCACGTTGACGCTGCCGGCCGTTCAGCGGTCCCGCGAGGTGTGGCTGATGGTGTCCGGTTCCGGGAAGGCCGAGGCGGCCGCCGCCGCCATCGGGGGCGCCCCGCCGGTCTCGATCCCTGCAGCCGGCGCCGTCGGGCTCGACACGACACTCTGGCTGCTCGACGAGGAGGCTGCGGCTAAACTTCCCGCCCGACCGGGGTGATAATTGCGGTCATGGCGGACAGAACCGTGCGCGGCGGTCATGAGCGAAGTCGCATCAAGACCCTCGCCCAGGCGGCACTGAACGCCGACAAGACGGTCGAGCAGGTCGAGGACGTTCTCGACGGCCTGAGCCGGACGATGACCGAGCTGAACAGTTCCCTGTCGGCCCTTAACGCCACGGTCGAGCGCATGGAGAAGGGCCTGGATCACCTGGACGGCACGCTGTCCCGCCTGGACGATCTGGCGAGGCGGCTCGTCACGCTGATCGAGCCGATGGAGGCGGTCGTCCACCGCGTCGACGACATGATGAGGATGGGCGAGACGATGATGACGCCGCTGGCGGCCACCGAGCACGCGGTTCGCGGCGTTATCGACCGGTTGCGCAACCGCAGCGTCCAATAGCGCCTGCTCACATCCGGGTCGAGCGCGCCATCACGAAGCTGTACAGGCCGTAGGTGATGAGCCCGACGCCCGAGGCGGTCAACAGCGCCGCCCCGAACGGCTGCGCCCCAAGCGTTTTCAGTGCCCCGTCCAGCCCGGTGGCCTTCTTCGGTTCCGACCGGCAGGCGGCGACGACGACGAGCGCTCCCGTGGCCGCGATGACCACCCCCTTGGCGACGTAGCCGGCCGCGCCGAGCCGTCGCACCAGGTCGCCCGACTTGCCCTCGAGGTCGTCGACGAAGCTTCGGCTGGCGCCCTTGTAGATGTGGTAGCCGCCGACCGCGACGATGACCAGGCCGCCCGCGATCAGCGCGACGGTGCCGGCGGTGGTCTCCATCAAGCGCGCGCTGATGGTCGAGTTCTGCTGGTCGGCCGACCGCCCGGCCCCACGGGCGAATCCGAACGCGGAATACGCGAAGGCGAGATACACCGCCGCCAGGCCGAAGGCCTTCGCCCGGTCCGACACCGTCCACGTCGCGTCCCGTTTACGCCGGTCGCTCGACCGGCCGAGGACGGTCTCGACGAGCCGCCAGAGGCCCATCGTCAGCAGGGCGCCCGCCGCGACCCACAGCAGGACCGGGCCGCCGGGCTTCCCCGCCAGCGTGGCCAGCGCGCCGGTCTGGTCGGCGGTGCCGCCGTCGCCGAAGGCGATCCGGATGGCGAGGTAGCCGACGATCAGGTGCAGCAGCCCGTTCACGACGTAACCGGCACGCGCCAACCGCTCGAAGATGACGTTCTGGGCCACGTCCTGGGCCAACTGTGCGGGGGCGACCGACGACGCGTTGTCCGACATGGCCTACGAATGCCCGTCAGCCGCTGTTGCGTAACGCGCTCGCAAGGCCGTTCATCGTCAGCAGGATGCCGCGCTGCACCAGCTCGTCGTCGTCACCCGAACGGTAGCGCCGCAGCAGTTCGACCTGCAGGTGGTTGAGCGGCTCAAGATACGGGAAGCGGTTGAACACCGAGCGTGCCAGCGCCGGGTTGTCGGCGAGCAGGTCGTCCTGACCGGTGATCAGCTTGTGCATCTCGATGGTGCGCCGGTGCTCCTCGACGATTTTGTCGAATACCCGGTGGCGCAACTCCTCGTCGGCCACCAGCTCGGCGTAGCGGGCCGCCAGGCCCAGGTCACTCTTGGCCAGCACTTGTGCCAGATTGGACAGCACGCTGCGGAAGAACGGCCACCGCTCGTAGAGTTCGTGCAGCGTCTCGACGCGCTCGGCCTCGCTCTCGGGGCCCGCCTTGATCCACTGCTCGAACGCCGACCCCGTGCCGTACCAGCCGGGCAGCATCACCCGCGACTGGCTCCAGGCCAGCACCCACGGGATCGCGCGTAGGTCCGAGATCGACTCGGTGGGCTTGCGCGACGTCGGCCGGCTGCCGATGTTCAGCGATCCGATCTCGCTGACCGGCGTCGACTGTTTGAAGTACTCGACGAAACCCGGTGTGTCGTGGACCAGTTCGGCGTACGCCCGCTGCGCGAGGGTCGCCACCTCGTTGAGCACCGCGTAGGCCGGCTCCGCCGCGTCGCCCAGCCCCTCGACGTCGAGCAGCGTGGACTCCAGCGTGGCGGCCAGCAGGCTCTCCAGGTTGCGCCGCGCGGTCTGCGGCTCGGCGTACTTGGCGGCGATCACCTCGCCCTGCTCGGTGAGCCGCAGCGAGCCGCCCACAGCGCCCGGCGGCTGGGCCAGGATGGCCTGGTAGCTCGGGCCGCCACCGCGGCCGACGGTGCCGCCGCGACCGTGGAACAGCCGCAACCGGATTCCTGTCTTGCGGGCCACCTCGACGAGGGCCAGCTCGGCGCGGTAGACCGCCCAGCTGGAGGCCAGGTACCCGCCGTCCTTGTTCGAGTCGGAGTAGCCGAGCATCACCTCCTGGCAACCGCCGCGGGCATCGACCATCGCCCGGTAGACGGGCAGCTCCAGCATCGCGTGCAAGATCTCGGCGCCGTTGTGCAGATCGTCGATGGTCTCGAACAGCGGTGAAATGCCCACCGGTGCATAGGGTTCCGGTCCGGCGGCATCCAGCAAGCCCGCCTCCTTGAGCAGGATCGCGGTCTCCAGGACGTCCGAGACCGAGCGGCACATCGAAATGACGTAGTTGGGCACCGCGTCCGGGCCGTAGAGCTCGACGGCGCGGGTCGCGGCCGTCACCACGCCGAGTTCGGTGCGCGCCAGGTCGGACAGCGCCGCGCGATCGCCGACGAGTGGGCGGCGGGTGCCGAGCTCGGCCGCCAGCAGCGCGACCCGCTCGTCCTCGGACAGCGACGCGTAGTCGTCGTGCACGCCCGCCCAGGCCAGCAGCTCGCCGACGACCTCCTCGTGCACGTCGGAGTTCTGCCGCATGTCCAGGCCGCTGAGGTGAAACCCGAAGACGCGGACCCCTTCGCGCAGCAGCGCCAGGCGATCCTCGGCGAGCAGCGCGCTGCCGTGGCGGCGCAGGGAGGCGTCGATCGTGTCTAGGTCGGCCTGCAGCTCCGACGGCGCGGTGTACGGGGGCAGGCCCAGGTCGAGGCCGTGCTGAGGTTGTCGGTCCAGGATCTCGGCGGCCGTCGCGGTCAGCCGGCCGCGGATCACCCGCAACGCCCGCCGATAGGGCTCGTCGGCGCGGGCCTTCTCCTCGCAGCCGGCCGCCAACTCGGCCAGCTCGTCCGTGACGGACACCAGCCGCGCCGACATCGTCAGCTCCTGCTCGAGCGCGGTGAGTTCGGCCAGGTAATGCGACAGGGCGGTAAACGCCGCGCTCTCGGTCGCCTGGCGCACGACGTCGGCCGTCACGTTCGGATTCCCGTCGCGGTCACCGCCGATCCAGGACCCCGGTTGCACGATCGGCCCGGGCAGCAGGTCGGCGTCGGGCCAGCGGGTGCGCAACGCGTCGCGGACCTCGGCGTTCACCTGCGGGATGACCTTGAAGAACGCGGCGGGGTAATACCGCAGCCCGACCTCGATTTCGTCGGTGATCTGCAGCCGCGACAGCCGGATCAGCGCGGTCTGCCACAGCGTCAGGACCTGGCGACGCAACTCGGACTCGATGTTGCGACCGTGGTCGGTCTCGGTGTGGCCCTCGGCGTGCAGCCGCATCAGCTGGGTGATCCGGTGCTGGGTGACGAAGACGGTGCGCCGGCGGGTCTCGGTGGGGTGCGCGGTGATCACCGGCGACACCAGGGCGCCTTTCAGCGCCTCGGCGACGGTGGCCGAATCCAGCTCCGCATCATCGAGTTTCGCGTAGGTCGCGGCCAGGCTGCTGTCCTGCGGCGGGTCGCCGGCCTCGACGTGAATGGAGCGCCGGCGCTCCCGGTGGATGTCTTCGGCCACATTGGCCAGCAGCGCGAAGTGGCTGAACGCCCGGATGACGGGGATCGCCCGGTGGATGTCGATGCCGTCGAACATCCGCGCCAGCTCGGACCGGTCGATCTCGGAGCGGCGCACCCGGAAGGACTCCACCCGGGCCCGCTCCACGAGGTCGAACACCTCGTCACCGTTCTGCTCGCGGACGGTGTCCCCCAAGATGGCGCCCAGCAGCCGGATGTCGGCCCGCATCGGCTCGGTGGCCTCGCGGCCAGTCTGCGTCCGTTGCACGGCGCCAATCGGTTCCAGCGCGGTGTCAGAAACCTCAACCATGTGTTCCAGTATCGGGGCGCTTGCCGCGCGGCGCCCGTCGGCCGGTCAGCGGTACTTGATCAGCAGGGCCACGCCGATGATGGACACCAGCCAGATGCCGGTGATGAACAGCGTCAGCCGGTCGAGGTTCTTCTCCACCACGGTCGACCCCGACAGGCTGGACTGGACACCGCCCCCGAACAGGGTCGACAGGCCGCCGCCCTTGGCGCGATGCAGCAACACCAACAGCACCACCAGGATGCTGGTGACCACCAGGGTGATCTGCAGGGCCAATTCCATGTCCGAGAGCCTACCGGTGCGGCGGCGCCGTCAAGGCAGCGGCCCGCCGGCCGCGATCGCCGCCAGAGTCGCGAACTGCTCCCCGTCCAGGGAGGCGCCGCCGACCAGCGCGCCGTCGATGTCGTCACGGGCGACGATTTCGCCGACGTTCTTGGCGTTCACCGACCCGCCGTAGAGCACCCGCACGCTGTCGGCGACCTGCGGCGAAGCCAGCCCGGCCAGGCCCTTGCGGATCGCCGCGCACACCTCCTGGGCGTCGGCCGCGCTGGCGACCCGCCCCGTGCCGATGGCCCAGACGGGCTCGTAGGCGATGACGACCTTGCCGATCTGCTCGGCCGACAGGCCGGCCAGCGAGCCGCGCAGCTGTTCCTCGCAGTGGGCGACGTGACCGCCCGCCTCGCGGACATCGAGGTGCTCGCCGATGCAGACGATGGGCGTCAGTCCGTGCTTCAGCGCGGCGGCTGCCTTCGCGGCCACCAGCGCGTCGTCCTCGTTGTGGTAAGTGCGGCGCTCGGAGTGGCCGACCACGACGAAGCTGCAGCCCAGCTTGGCCAGGAACGCGCCGCTGACCTCGCCGGTGTACGCCCCCTCGTCGTGCCGGGACAGGTCCTGCGCGCCGTAGGTCAGCCGCAGCTTGTCCCCGTCGACCAGGGTCTGGACGCTGCGCAGGTCCGTGAACGGCGGCAGCACCGTGACGTCGACCTTGTCGTAGTACTTGTCCGGCAGCGCGAACGCGATCTTCTGCACCAGCGCGATCGCCTCGAAGTGATTGAGGTTCATCTTCCAGTTGCCGGCGATCAGTGGCTTGCGGCTCACGCGTTGCCTCCGTCTGGCTGGGGTTCACCGAGGACCTCGATGCCGGGCAGCGTCTTGCCCTCGAGGTATTCGAGCGACGCTCCCCCGCCGGTGGAGATGTGCGAGAAGTCACCCTCGGGGATGCCGAGGGCGCGCACCGCGGCCGCGGAGTCGCCGCCGCCGACCACGCTGAAGGCACCCTTGCCGGTGGCCGCGGCCACCGCTTCGGCGACGCCCTTGGTGCCGGCAGCGAACGCCGGGAATTCGAACACGCCCATGGGACCGTTCCAGAAGATGGTCTTGGCGTTGGCCAGCAGCGCGGCGAACCGCTTGACCGACCCCGGCCCGATGTCGAGGCCGATCCGGCCATCCGGGATGGCGTCGGCGGCGACGATCTCCGGCGGGGAGTCGGCGGCGAACTCCTGGGCCACCACGATGTCCACCGGGAGGCGCAGGACGTCGTGATAGGTGTCCAGCAGCCGGCGGCAGGTGTCGATCATGTCGTTCTCCAGCAGCGAGTTCCCGACCGACAGGCCTTGCGCCGCAAGGAATGTGAAGCACATGCCGCCGCCGATGACGATGCTGTCGGCCCGGGTCGCCAGCTGTTCGATGACGCCAAGCTTGTCGGACACCTTCGACCCGCCGAGGACCACCGCGTACGGCCGCTCGGTCGAACTGGTGAGCTGCTCGAGCACCCGCACCTCGGCGCCGACCAATTTCCCCGCGTAGTGCGGCAGCAGGGTGGCCACGTCGTACACCGAGGCCTGCTTGCGATGCACCACCCCGAAGCCGTCGGAGACGAAAGCGCCGTCGGGCGAGACCAGTTCGGCCAGCTGCCGGGCCAGCGCCAGGCGCTCGCCGTCATCCTTGCTGGTCTCGCGCGCGTCGAAGCGGATGTTCTCCAGCAGCAGGATGTCGCCGTCGGTGAGCCCCTCGGCGCGGGCCAGGGCGTCGGTCCCGACGACGTCACCGGCCAGCTGCACATGTTGGCCCAGCTGCTCGGCGAGCGCGGCGGCGACCGGGGCCAGCGACAGCTTCGGGTCGGGCCCGCCCTTCGGCCGCCCCAGGTGCGCCGTGACCACCACCTTGGCGCCCGCGTCGAGCAGCGCCTTCAGGGTCGGGACCGACGCGGTGATGCGCCCGGGATCGGTGATCCTGCCGTCGTCGAGCGGCACATTCAGGTCGGAGCGCACCAGCACGCCCCGACCCGAAACGCCTTCGGCCAGAAGGTCGTCGAGAGTGTGGATCGACACGGCTCTACAGCGACTTGCCGACCAGCGCGACCAGGTCGATGAGGCGGTTGGAGTAGCCCCACTCGTTGTCGTACCAGGACACGACCTTGGTCTGGTTGTCGATCACCTTGGTCAATCCGGAATCGAAGATCGAACTGTGCGGGTCGGTGACGATGTCGCTGGAGACGATCGGGGCGTCGTAGTACTTGAGGATGCCCTTGAGCCGGCCCTCGGCGGCGGCCTTGAAAGCCGCGTTGATCTCGTCGACGCCGGCGGCCTTGGACAACTCGGCGGTGAGGTCGGTGACCGAGCCCGTCGGGATCGGCACCCGCAGCGCGTAGCCGTCGAGCTTGCCCTTCAGCTCGGGCATCACCAGCCCGATCGCCTTGGCTGCCCCGGTGGAGGTGGGCACGATGTTCAGCGCCGCCGCCCGCGCGCGCCGCAGATCCTTGTGCGGCCCGTCCTGCAGGTTCTGGTCCTGGGTGTAGGCGTGAATCGTGGTCATCAGGCCGCGCACGATGCCGAACTCGTCGTGCAGCACCTTCGCCAGGGGCGCAAGGCAGTTCGTCGTGCACGACGCGTTGGAGATGATGTTCTGGCTGCCGTCGTACTTGTCCTCGTTGACGCCCAGCACGATGGTGATGTCCGGGTCGGTGGCCGGCGCGGAGATGATGACCTTCTTGGCCCCGGCATCCAGGTGTCCCTTGGCCTTCGCGGCGTTGGTGAACAGACCCGTGGACTCCACCACCACGTCGACGCCCAGGTCGCTCCACGGCATCGCCGCCGGGCCCTCCCGGACCTCCAGCGCCTTGATCCTGCGGTCGCCGACCACGATGGTGTCCTCGCCGTCAAGGCTCACGTCGAAGGGCAACCGGCCGAGAATCGAGTCGAATTTCAGCAGGTGCGCCAGCGTGTGGTTGTCGGTGATGTCGTTGACCGCGACCACCTCGATGTCGGCCCCGGCGCTGCCAGGACCCTGCTCCTGTTGAGCCAGCAGGGCCCGATAAAAGTTGCGGCCGATTCGACCGAAGCCGTTGATGCCTACCCGGACCGTCACTTTGTCTCTCCCTGTCTTTTGTTAGCTGATGAGCGCTGGCTTCAGCCTAGATCAGTGACGGGCACCACTGCCCTGCTGGTTCCGCCCCGGCCGCGGCGCCCCAGGTAACCGGAGGATGACTCCTTTGTATCGGTTGCATAAGTGCCCCAACTGTCGCGCGTCCAATAGGAACAACCGGCCCTACATTCGACACGAACCGCGGTACGGCTATGCGGAACTGCTGCACCGATTGATCGCCCAAATACGAAAGCGCTGAAGGAGTCGACGTTCATGACCGTATTTGATCGGTTGAACATCAAAGTGGGTGCCATCGCCGGATTGTGCGGGGCCGCCGCTGTGGCGTTGAGCCCCGATGCGGCCGCCACCCCGCTGAAAGCCGGCGGTTACGCGTGCGTGGAAGGGCAGGCGGGCGAAGCCGCGGCGCCGCTCGCCGGCGGACCCGCGCTGGCTGGCGGAGCGGGAGCGGCCGCTCCGGTGTGTGCGGCCAGCGCTCCGATCGCCGACATGGCCGGCGTCCCCCTGGCCGTCCCCGGCCCGATCCCGGTGGTCCCGGCGGGCGTCCCGCTGATTCCGCTCGGCGCGCCCCCCCTCCCGATCGTGCCGGCCGGCGCCCCGCTGATCGCGCTGGCGGACGGGGTGCCGGCCGGCGCCCCGATCATCGACATGTCCGGCACGGCCAAAGACGCGCCGACCGGTCCGCCGCCCACGGGTGGCCCCGTTCCCGGCCAGCCGTTGCCCGCCGGGCCGGGACACTGACGAGCGAACAAAAAGGACCCGCTGGGACATCCCAGCGGGTCCTTTTTGTGGACCCGGATTGTTTCGGAGCTTGTTTCGGAGCCGACTGTTTCGGGCCCGACTATTCGTGGGCTATTCCTCCACGATCACCGGGTCGCCGATGTTGACCGTGTCGAAGTACCACTGCGCGTCGGTGGGACTGAGGCTGATGCAGCCGTGGCTGACGTTTTCCAGCCCGAGCGAATTGATGGCCCACGGGGCGGAATGCACGAAAAGGCCGTGGCCAGTGATTCGCACGGCGTAATCGACGGGAATCCGGTAGCCGTCCGGGTCGTCGACGGGGATCCCGACGCTGCTGGAGTCCATGATGATCGTGCGCTCCTTGGACAACACGGTGTAGGAGCCGACCGGCGTCGGGTACTCGGGCCGACCCATCGAGGCGGGCAGCACGCCCTCTTCTCCCCAGTGGGGCCGGTGGTGCGGCGCCGGCAGCGAAGGCGGCGGTCCCGCGTCGACTCCGTCGATGCTCACCCGGAACGTGTGCTCCGAGATGCTGGCTACACCGACGACGGCGGGGCCCGTCTCGAAGCTGGTGGCCAGGCCACCGACGGACAGGGCCACCGTTTCGTGCGCCGGCCAGAACCGGTCGGGCAACCACTGCACCACGTCGTTGGCGAGCCACTCGTACCTGCCCGTCATCGCGGGTGCCGACCGGACGTCAAGCGCGCGTTCTGCGGCGTGCCGGCTGGCCGGATCGGCCATCGGCTCCCTGAACTTCACGACCACGGGGTGCGCCACGCCCACGATCGAGCCCGAGGCCGGTAGCACCGACGCGATCGTCGACCCGTACGAGTGACTCGCCGCCGCCAGATTCACCTCTGGCGGCTTTGCCACGACGCTGGCACCGATCACGCTGACCGCAAGAAGACACCGCACAACCGCACGCATGGCCCCAATTCCTGTTTACGGACGTCGTTAACTGACGTCGTTGCAATAGTGATGGTATGGGCGCGTGTCCCGTGGAACTCGAAGGGCGCGTTAGCAATTCGGTCAAGGGTGCGTCACGGTTCGGCCACGGCGGTTAGACCAAGCGGTAACGTCAGCGGTTGCCGCGCTTGCGCAGCCAGCGCAGCGCGGACTCGGCGGCGTAGTAGCCGCACAGCCCGTGGATGCCCGCGCCGGGCGGCGCGGACTGCGAACACAGATACACACCCGGCACGCCGAGTGTGTACGGGTTGACGGCGATCCGGGGGCGGAAGAGGACCTGCAATCGGTCGTTGGCGCCGCCGATGATGTCACCGCCGACGAAGTTGGGGTTGTAGGCCTCCAGGTCGGCGGTGCCCTTGCTGACGGTCGCCACCACGCGGTCGCGGAAGCCCGGCGCGAACCGCTCGATCTGGTCGACGACGGCGGCGGTGGCGTCGCCGCTGTAGCCGAACGGCACGTGGGCGTACGCCCAGACCGGGTTGACGTTCCCCGCCGAGCGGGACGGGTCGGCCAGGTATTGCTGGCCGACGAGCACGAACGGCCGCTCTGCCATCTTGCCTTGCGCGCGTTGGCGTTCCGTGTCGTTCATCTCGGCGAACGTCCCGCCGAGGTGCACCGTGCCGGCGCGGCCGCATTCGGGGTTCGTCCACGGGATGTCCCCCTCGATGACGAAGTCGACCTTGAAGGCCGACGACCCCTCGCGGTAGCGCCGGTAGGAGCGCTTGATGAGGGCGGGCATGGCGTCGCCGTAGATCCGGACCGCCGCGGCGGGGCTGAGATCCAGCATGACGAGATCGGCGTCGGGGATGTCGGTGCGCCCCGTGACGGTGACTCCCGTGGTCACGGCGCCGCCGTGTTCCTCGAGGGCCTTGCCGAGGGCCCGCGTGATCGCGCCGGAGCCGCCCTCAGCGACGGGCCAGCCGTACCGGTGCCCGCTAGCCAGGATCATCAGGCCGAGCGAGGCCGTGAGCGGCCGGTCCAGCCGGGTGTACACGTGCGCGGCGGCGCCGCCGAACAACGCGCGGACCTGCTCGGTACGAAACCAGCGGGCCATGATGGTCGCCGGGAGCAGCGCGCGCGGCCCGAAGCCGGCGAGCCGAAGGGGGTGTCGCGGAATGTTGAGCACCGGGCGGAGCAGATCCTCGGCGAGAGCGTCGAATTCGGCGGCGAGGTCGCCGATGGCGCGGCGCCACCGGGTGGCGTCGGGCCCCATCCCGGCCGTCGTCCGATCGATCGAGCGGTAGAGCACGCCAGCGGTGCCGTCGTCGAGCGGGTGCGCGCAGTCGATCTCCGGCCACTTCCACGTTAGGCCGTAGCGCTGCAGGTCGATCTGCTTCCAGAACGGCGAACCGATGCCCAGCGGGTGGAAAGCCGAGCAGTGGTCGTGGATCACGCCGGGGACCGTGAGCTCGCCCGAGCGCGCTCCCCCGCCGATCGTGTCGCGCGCCTCGAGCACCTGGACCTCGACGCCGTGGCGGGCGAGGTGAATGGCCGCGGCCAGGCCGTTGGGCCCGGCGCCGACGACGACCGCGGTGGTCATCGCGAGCGCTGCGGGTCGCCGGTGGCCAGGACATGGACCGGCAACTCGTCGCCCGGTTCGGGCCACGGTTGGCGGGTCAGCATGTCCTTGACGTCGATGTAGCCCTTCTCGATCACCCCGGCCTTGGCGTCGAGGATGCGGTAGGACTGCCGCTGGATGTGGATCGGCTGCCCCTCGAGGACGATGACGCGGACGTCGCCGTCCTCGAACTGGCACCGGCGTTGCACGGCCTCGAGGAGTTGCTCGTTGTGCAGGTGGCCCTCGCCGAAGTTCCAGCCGACCAGCGGCCCGGCGACGATCTCGCCCTCCCGGATCTTGTAGTCCGCCTCGTCGTCGACAGCGCGGGGCAGCAGCGCGTTGAGCGCCCGGCCGTGCACGTGCATCGCGCGGAACGCCGCCGTCTTGTCGGCCATGATCTCCGCGGTCTGGGGGTCGTAGAGCCGGGCCAGCTGGTTGACCACCAGCGCGGAGCTCTTGATGACCGCGGCGTCGATCTTCTCCTCGACCCCCGCGCGAAAGCACCACACGCTGGTGGCCCAGTTGCCGGCGTAGTAGCGCATGGCGGGGAGAAACGAAATCTTCTCGGGGAACATGTTTCCCGCGATCACGATGGCGACCGCGACGATCACCAGCGCGAGCAGCAGGGGCGAACGCAGGTCCGTCGCGCGAATCGCGCCGTAGTGCCCGAACAGATAGAACAGCGAGAAGATGAAGAAGACGTTCCACTCCAATGGGACACCCATCGGCAGGTTGGAAATGATGTTGAGGTGGAAGATCACCATGAACACGATCAACAACCACCGCCACGGGTGATCGCCGGCAAAGAAGACCAGCACCGTAGGCACCACGAATTCGGCGGTGGTGCCGCCGACATGGGCCATCAGCTTCGGTAACCAGGAGGGGCGCAAGTCGTTGACGTGGTCCAGGTAGAGCGCGTGTTTGACCTGGTTGAACAGCCTCGGACGCAGCAGCGCGTTGTTACTGGTCATCACCGCGACGACGTACGGGAAGTGGTGGTTGAGCTTGGACGTCGCCGCCCCCCACCACAGGCACAGCATGATGATCTTGTAGGCCGCGATCTGGTCGATGAACGGGAAGAAGAACACGAACAGCTTCAGCCAGTAGTGCTCGCCGCGCGCGGCCAAGAAGATCGTTTTGTCACGCAGGCCCAGCAGTGCCAGAGCGACGATCGTCGGGATGACCCGGACGGGGTCGATGAGGCCGACGTCGCCGGCGGCCGTCACGGGCCCGCCCCGACCCGGTGCCAGCAGCGCCCATACACCGCCCGCCAGCACGATCGCGTACAGCGCGACGTCCAACGGGGTGCGGGCGTCCCCGGCGGTAAATGGGACCTTCCCAGGCCAGGCGGGCAGTCGAATTGTGTTGGGGCGCAACCAGTACAGGACACCGCCGATCGGGGGCATGAACCGCCCCGTCAGGGGTCCGGAGCCGCAACCCAGGCCGAGGACCTCGAACAGCAGCGTGAAGACGACGACCTTCTGGTACACGATCGGCTGCGTCCACCAATCGGCGATGTGGCGCAGCCCGCCGAGGCCCGGGGTCAGCGAGATGATCGCCGCAGGCACCCCGACATACAGGCCGATCTTGAGCAGATAGAGGAGGTACACCGCGTACGGAGTCCCGAAACCGTGTTCGGCCCAGTGCCGGGCCACCACCTGCAGCCGCGTGGCCCGCGGCAGGGTGGGCCAGGTGTCAGGGTCGACGTCCGGCAGCTCCGGTGACATGAATCCCATGGTTGGCCTCGCTCCATTGAGAAACCAGCTCGCCAGTCCAATCTATCCGCACGGCCCAATCTATCCGCACGACAACGGCGGCGGGCCGCGGCGGTCAGCGAACCGCGGACACCGCCCGGCGCGCGACCGGACCGCCGTCCCCGCGCGAAAATCGCCGGCGCAGTTGGTCGATCAGGCCGTCGACGGTCTGCCGGTCCCGCTCCTCGCCCAGCGCCAAGCGGCGCAAGGCGCCGGCGCCCTCGGCGTCACCCTTGACGTCGGCCGCGGCGATCGCCTTGCGGTATTCGTCGATCCGGTGGTCGATGAGGCGGCGATTCTGGGCGAGCAACCGCAGGAAGTAGTCGGCCTGCAAACGGTCGGCTGCGGCGGCGCCGTCCTGCGACTGGTCCGCGGGAGACGCCGGGTGGCCGGGCTCCATCCGGACCGGGACTGCGTGGGGCCCGACGGCGGGGCGCTCGCAACCGGCATTCGCCCTGCGTGCGACGCCCGAGCGGACGCTGTGCTCGTGAGTGAACCCTGCGAGTTCCATCGGTTCTCCTCACGCGAGCCGAGCGTCGGGCTTGGTAACAATAGCGCTCGGGGCGGACCGGCACCATATGGTTCGCCGAGCCGGGGCCAACCGACCCGGCGGCGCTGTTGCTGGCTAACATCGAGTGACTCGGCGCGGCAATGCGGCTGCGCCCGAGCCTCAAGGGGAGGACCGTGAGCGACAAACCGGACACCGGAGACATCGACAAGTTCGACCCCGGCCTGACCCAGCGCCTGATGGCCGTGATCCGCCCGGTCTTGAAGACCTACTTCCGCTCAGAGGTGCACGGGCTGGAGTCGTTTCCGCCCGGCGGGGCGCTGGTCGTCGGCAACCATTCGGGCGGCATGTTCCCGATGGACGTGCCGATCTTCAGCGTCCACTTCTACGAGAAGTTCGGCTACGGCCGGCCCGTGTACACGCTGAGCCACGACATCCTCATGACGGGCCCCACCGCGCAGCTCTTCCGGCGCACCGGCTATATCCGCGCCAACCGGGAGAACGCGGCCCGGGCGCTGCGGTCCGGCGGCGTCGTCATCGTGTTTCCCGGCGGCGACTACGACGCCTACCGGCCCACCCTCGCCGAGAACGTCATCGACTTCAACGGCCGCAAGGGGTACGTCAGGACCGCGATCGAGGCCGGGGTGCCGATCGTGCCGGCGGTCTCGATCGGTGGGCAGGAAACCCAGTTCTACCTGTCCCGCGGCACCTGGCTCGCCGAGCGGCTCGGGGTGAAGCGCCTGCTGCGCAGCGCGATCCTGCCGCTCTCATTCGGCTTCCCCTTCGGCTTCAGCGCCGTGATCCCGCCCAACGTGCCGCTGCCCACCAAGATCGTGACGCAGGTGCTCGCACCCATCGACCTGGCGCGCTTCGGTGACGACCCGGACGTCGACGAGGTCGACGAGCACGTGCGGTCGGTGATGCAGCAGGCCCTCACCGAGCTCGCCGCCAATCGCCGCTTCCCAATCCTGGGCTGAGACATGGCATCCCGTCTCAGTGATGCCGTCGGGCTCATCAGCACCTTCAGGCGCGCGGGCGTGCTCGCGCCGATGCGGCCCGACCGCTACCTCAAGATCGCCGCGGCCATGCGACGCGAGGGCGTGGGCATGACCGTCGGCTTCGCCGGCGCGGCGCAGCGCTGCCCCGACCGGCCGGCGCTGGTCGACGAACTCGGCACGCTCACCTGGCGCGAGCTCGACGAGCGCATCAACGCGCTGGCCGCCGCGCTGCAGAAAACGGCTGGGGGCCAACCGAAGGCGGTCGGCGTCATGTGCCGCAACCACCGCGGTTTCGTGGAGGCCGTGGTGGCCGCCAACCGGATCGGCTCCGACGTCGTCCTGCTCAACACGTCGTTCGCCGGCCCGGCGCTGGCCGACGTGGTGAATCGCGAGGGTGTCGACACGGTCATCTACGACGAGGAGTTCACCGAGACGGTGGAGCGCGCGCTGGCCGACAAGCCGGACGCCACCCGCATCGTCGCCTGGGCCAACGGTCAACACGAACTGACCGTGGAGCGGCTGATCAAAGCGCACCTTGGGCAGCGGCCGGAACGCACCGGCGGCAAGGGCAAGATGATCTTGCTGACCTCCGGCACGACCGGAAGCCCCAAGGGGGCCAACCAGTCCGGCGGCAATGCCGGGGTGGGCACGCTCAAGGCGATCCTGGACCGCACGCCGTGGCGCACCGAGGAGCCCGTCGTGATCGTGGCTCCGATGTTCCACGCCTGGGGGTTTTCGCAGCTCGTCTTCGCCGCGTCCATGGCCTGCACGGTGATCACCCGGCGCAAGTTCGACCCCGAGGCGACCCTCGACCTGGTCGACCGGCACCGGGCGACCGGCCTCGCCGTCGTGCCGGTGATGTTCGACCGCATCATGGAGCTGCCCGACGAGGTGCGGAAGCGGTACAGCTGCAAGTCGTTGCGGTTCGCCGCCGCCTCCGGATCGCGGATGCGTCCCGATGTCGTCATCAAGTTCATGGACG
The DNA here is from genome assembly GCF_036409085.1 of Mycobacterium sp. 050134. Classification (NCBI taxonomy): domain Bacteria; kingdom Bacillati; phylum Actinomycetota; class Actinomycetes; order Mycobacteriales; family Mycobacteriaceae; genus Mycobacterium; species Mycobacterium sp. 050134. Next base: position 4,655 of record NZ_JAZGLV010000028.1, on the reverse strand, counting down.
AGTTCGGCGACGTCATCTACAACAACTACAACGCCACCGAGGCGGGCATGATCGCCACCGCCACCCCGGCGGACCTGCGCGCCGCGCCGGACACCGCGGGCCGGCCGGCCGGCGGAACCGAGATCCGCATCCTGGACAAGGACTTTCACGAGTTGCCGACGGGCGAGGTCGGCACCATCTACGTGCGCAACGACACCCAGTTCGACGGCTACACGGAGGGATCGTCCGGCAAAGGCAAGGCCTTCCACGCCGGGTTCATGTCCTCGGGCGACGTCGGTTACCTCGACGAGAACGGCCGGCTGTTCGTCGTCGGCCGCGACGACGAGATGATCGTCTCGGGCGGCGAGAACGTCTATCCCATCGAGGTGGAGAAGACGTTGGCCGCACACCCCGACGTGGCAGAAGCCGCGGTGATCGGCGTGGACGACGAGCAGTACGGCCAGCGGCTGGCGGCGTTCGTGGTGTTGAACCCGGGCGCGTCCGTGGACAAGGCAGCGACCGTCGACACGCTCAAACAACACGTGCGGGAGAACCTGGCCAACTACAAGGTGCCGCGCGAGATCGCCATCCTCGACGAGCTTCCCCGCGGCAGCACCGGCAAGATCCTGCGCAACGAGCTGCAGGCCAAGGTGGACGGCGCGTGACCCCGAGGCCACTGCTTCGCGCGGCGGTCGAACTTGCCAACGCCGCCAACGGTTTACGGCCACTGGCGCGGAAGGGCTACATCACCGTCCTGGTGTTCTGGTTCGGCTGGCCGACGTCGGAGGTGCCGGGCGTGTACTTCTCCGTCTCGCTGCTGGACGCGCTGCGGCGCGCGCGGCGCGGGCACTTCGCCGGGCGGCGGGGCAGGGCGGCGCTGGGCATGACCGTCGCGTCGTGGGCGATCCTCGGGCTGATCCGCTACCGCGGCGTCACCACCCCGGGCCCCGTTCTGGAGGCGGGGCTGCGCGAGCAGCTGGGCCCGGACTACGCGAACGAGATCGCCGAGCTGCCCACGCAGCCGACCCGCAGCGGGCGGCGCAACCTGCCGTTGAGCGGCACGGTGGCGCGCCGCCGCTACGTCGAAAAGACCAACGTCGTGTCCTACGGCCCGCACGGTCGCGCCAATCTCGCCGACATCTGGCGCCGCCGCGACCTGCCGCGCGACGGCAAGGCCCCGGTGCTGCTGCAGGTGCCCGGCGGCGCTTGGATGATCGGGATGCGCCGCCCGCAGGCCTATCCGCTGATGAGCCACTTGGCCGCCCGCGGCTGGGTGTGCGTGTCGATCGGCTACCGCGTCTCCCCCGTGCACACGTGGCCCGACCACATCGTTGACGTCAAGCGGGCGCTGGCCTGGGTGAAGGAGAACATCGCCCGCTATGGCGGCGACCCCGAATTCGTCGCGATCACCGGCGGCTCGGCCGGCGGCCACCTGTCCGCGCTGGCGGCCCTGACCCCGGGTGACCCCAAATTCCAGCCGGGCTTCGAGGATGCCGACACCTCCGTGGTCGCGGCGGTCCCGGTGTATGGGCGCTACGACTGGTTCTCCACGCGCGGCGAGGGCCGCCCGGAATTCATCGGCCTGCTCGAAAGGCTGGTCGTCAAGCGGAAATACGCCACCCACCGGCACGTCTACGTCGACGCCTCGCCGATCCACCAGCTGCACGCCGACGCCCCGCCCTTCTTCGTGTTGCACGGCCGCGACGATTCGCTGATCCCGGTCGGCGAGGCCCAGGAATTCGTCGACGAACTGCGCGCGGTGTCGAAGTCACCCGTCGCCTACGCCGAATTGCCCAACGCGCAACACGCTTTCGACATCTTCAGCTCGCCCCGGGCGCACCGGTCGGCGGAGGCTGTCGCGCGGTTCCTGTCGTGGGTGTACGCGACGAATCCGCCCGCGCGCGACTAGGGCTTGCCCGTCGCACGGAAGGCCGTGCGATAGGCCTGTGGCGACACGCCCACGGCGCGCTTGAATTGCTCGCGGAAATTCGCCGCAGATTCGAAACCCACGCGGGAGCCGATGCTTTCAACGGCCTCGGACGTGCCCTCCAGTAGCCGCTGCGCGTGGCGCACCCGCGCACCGGTCACCCACTGGATCGGCGTCTGACCCGTCTCGGTCTGGAATCGGCGGTTGAGGGTGCGGATGCTGGTGGACGCATACGCCGCGATCTCACGCAGCGTCAGCTTCTGAGCCGCGTGCGCCTCGATCCAGGCGAGCACCCCGTCGAGCTCGGTATTGGTGGGCCGCCGGTTGCGCACGATAAACTGCGCCTGGCCGCCCGCCCGATGCAATGGCGCGACCGCGAGGCGCGCGGACTCGGCGGCGACCGCCGACCCGTAGTCCCGCGCGACCATGTGCAGACACAAGTCCAGACCCGCCGACGCCCCGGCCGACGTCAAGATCTGACCCTCGTCCACATAGAGCACGTCGGGGTCGAGATCGACGGCGGGATAGGCGGTGCGGAAGTCGGCCGCGCCCAGCCAGTGGGTGGTGGCCCGCCGACCGTCCAGGACGCCGGCAGCCGCGAGGACGAACGCCCCAGTACAGATGGAGGCGATGCGAATTCCGCTGTCGTAGGCCGCTTTCAGGGCCACGACCAGCGCCGGCGGCGGCGCCGACACGGGGTCGTTGCAGCCGGGCACCACCACTGTGTCGGCGTCGTGGAGCGCGGCGATCCCGCGTTCGGTCCCGATGCGTATCGAACCGGCGGTAATTTCCCGTTCCGTGCCGCACACCTCGACCCGGTAGCCCGCCGTGCCGTCCGCCAGCCTGACCCGGCCGAAGACGTCGATCGGTGTCGCCAGGTCGGAGAGCACGCAATCCGGCGACGCGACCACGGCGACTCGGTGCATCTTTGGCAATATACCGGCGTGATGTGTCCATCTAGCCACTAGCACCGGCGACGATGCCCTGCCAGCATTGGCGGCTGTGTTTGCGCAAATCGCTCTGATCGACGACTTCGATGCGCTCGACGTCATCGCGCCCTTCGAGGTGCTCGCGGCGGGCGCCCGAGCGGTGGGCGGGGACCTGACCGTCGAGTTGGTCTCGGCCGATGGACTCCGTGAAGTCGCAAGTGGCACCGCGGGTGTCACCCTGACGGCGGCCGGCGCCCTCGACCCGGAAAAACCCGGGTACGTGGTGGTCCCGGGCGTCAGTGGGCCAATCGCGGGCGACCCGGACGACGGTATCGACACAGTCCCCGTCCTGCTGGCTCGGGCGCTCGACACCGCCCTCATCCCGTTGCTGCGCCGCGGATTCGACAGCCCCGACGTCGTCGTCGCGACCGTCTGCGGGGGATCCGCGCTCCTGGCCATGGCCGGCCTGATCGAGAACCGTTACGCCACAAGCCATCACCTCGGCATCGAGCTCCTCCACGCAGCGGGGGTCAACGCCGTTCGGGCGCGGGTGGTCGACGACGGGGACTTCATCAGCGCAGGTGGGGTCACCTCGGGGCTCGATCTCGCCTTTCACCTCCTGGAACGCTCGTACGGTCCGCGTATCGCACACGCCGTCGAGGAACTATTCGAATACGAACGCCGGGGCATCGTGTGGAGGCCAGCGGGACGCCAACCACGGGAGTTTTGAGATGACCATCGTCGGAGAGTGGGACGTCACCATCAAGACGCCGATCGGGTCCCTGGCCGTCACGTACTCGTTCAGCCCGGTCGACGGTCGCCTCGACGGCACGGCCATCTTGAACGGCGAAACGACACCGGTACAGGACATTTTGGTCGACGGCGGCAGGGTGACCTGGCGGCAGTCGGTCAGCAAGCCGATGCGGCTGAACCTCGAGTTCGACGTCGTCGTCGAAGGCGACGAACTGAGCGGGCATTCCCGGGCCGGGCGGCTCCCCCGCTCGAAGGTGACCGGGCGCCGCAATCGTGAGGGGCCCCGCCCCCAGAGGGCTGACGGGGCGACCGGATGAGCGCTTTCCTATTGTCGGTCCACCTGGTGACGGCGATCCTCGCGGTCGGTCCCATCGCGGTGGCCGCCAGCATGTTCCCGCCCGCGGCCCGCGCCGCGCTCGCGGCCGGCGATCAACGAGCGGCCACCGCGGTCCGGGTTCTGCATCGAATCGCCAACGTGTACAGCGTCGTCGGCGTCGCGGTGCCGTGCTTCGGATTGGCGACCGCCGCCAGCCTCGGAGTCCTCGGCCAGGCGTGGTTGCTGGTGTCGATCGCGTTGACCGCCGTGGCCGCCCTCGTCCTGGTCGTGCTGATCCTTCCCGCCCAGCGGGTGGTTCTCGACGGAATCCAGGGCGCTTCGTCCATCGGCGCTCAAACGGCCGAGGCGTTGGCCCTCCTTGCGCGTCGGCTGGCGATGCGGACCGGCATCTTCAACCTGCTCTGGGTCGTCGTGGTCGTGCTCATGGTCCTGCGGCCGGGCTCGACGACGGGGGTGGGGCTGTGAAACCGTGCGGCCTCTTGGCTTCTCGGATGGGGTGACGGCGCGGAACGATTATTCTCTTGTGTCACTTTGGTTTCTGTGGTCACAATGCGGCCGGTTTTGAGTTCCTAACGGATGTCAAGCGACGTGTTGGCTCGTAGGCTTGGGTGTGGCGGGCCTGGATGTTGGAGCGTTTGGCGACTCCTGTGACTCCTGGCCCGCCGCCTGCTTGCGGCGGTTTCGCATGCGTTGGTGGCGGACGTTGTCTCGGCGGCGTGGCTCGATCTGG
>NZ_JAZGLV010000027.1:0-75907 GCF_036409085.1 Mycobacterium sp. 050134 | reverse complement strand
GCGGCGATCGCAAGCGCGGCGAAGCCGGGCGCAGCGGGTCACCGCCATCGGACAGCGGCGATCGCAAGCGCGGCGAAGCCGGGCGCAGCGGGTCACCGCCATCGGACAGCGGCGATCGCAAGCGCGGCGAAGCCGGGCGCAGCGGGTCACCGCCGACGAGGCCGCGGGCCGGTACGCCGCCCCCGCGCCCGTCGGTCGCGCCGCTATCACGTCGGTGGCTGTGGGTGGTCGGCGCGATCGCGCTGGCGTGCACATTCGCCCAGTCGCCGGGGCAGATCTCGCCGGACACCAAGCTCGACCTCACCACGAACCCGTTGCGATTCCTGGCGCGCGCCACCAACCTGTGGAATAGCGAGCTGCCCTTCGGCCAGGCCCAGAACCAGGCCTACGGCTACCTGTTCCCGCACGGCACCTTCTTCCTCGCCGGCCACGCGCTGGGCTTGCCCGGTTGGGTGACGCAGCGGCTGTGGTGGGCGCTGCTGCTGACCGTCGGCTTCTGGGGGTTGCTGCGGGTCGCCGAGGCGTTGGGCATCGGCAGCCCGCCATCCCGCGTGGTCGGGGCCGTCGCGTTCGCGCTATCGCCGCGGGTGCTGACCACTCTGGGGTCGATCTCGTCGGAAACCCTGCCGATGATGCTGGCGCCCTGGGTATTGCTGCCGACGATCCTGGCGTTGCGCGGCGCGGGTCCGGGTTCGGACCGCTCGGTGCGGGCGCTGGCCGGGCGGGCCGGGGTGGCCGTCGCGCTGATGGGCGCGGTCAACGCCATCGCCACCCTGGCCGGGTGCCTGCCGGCGGTGATCTGGTGGGCATGCCACCGGCCGAACCGGCGGTGGTGGCGCTACACCGGGTGGTGGCTCGTCGCCCTGTGCCTGGCGACGCTCTGGTGGGTGGTGGCGCTCGCGCTGCTGCGGACCGTCAGCCCACCCTTCCTCGACTTCATCGAGTCGTCCGGCGTGACGACGCAATGGTCGTCGCTCACCGAGATCCTGCGCGGCACCGACAGCTGGACCCCGTTCGTGGCGCCGACGGCGACCGCGGGAGCGCCCCTGGTGACCGGGTCGGCGGCCGTCGTCGCCACGTGCCTGGTGGCGGCCGCCGGACTCGCGGGCCTGGCGGCACCGGGGATGCCCGCCCGGGGCCGGTTGGTGGCAATGCTGCTGGTCGGGGTGGCGCTGATGGCGGCCGGCTACAGCGGGGGCCTGGGTTCGCCCCTGGCCCATCAGGTCCAGGCGTTCCTGGACGCGGCCGGGGCGCCGCTGCGCAACGTGCACAAGCTGGGATCCGTCATCCGGATCCCGGTGGCGCTGGGCATCGCCCAGCTGCTCGGCCGCGTGCCCCTTCCCGGCTGGGCGCCGCGCTCGGAGTGGCTGCGCGCGTTCGCCCACCCGGAACGCGACAAGCGCGTGGCGGTGACGGTGGTGGTGCTGACCGCGCTCGCGGTGGGCACCTCGCTGGCGTGGACGGGCCGGCTCGCCCCGCCCGGGACGTTCAGTGCGATACCTCGCTACTGGCACGACGCCGCCGACTGGCTCAGCGCCCACAACGCCGGGGCCCCGGCCCCGGGCCGGGTGCTGGTGGTCCCCGGGGCGCCGTTCGCCACCCAGGTGTGGGGCACCAGCCACGACGAACCCCTGCAGGTGCTGGGCAGCAGTCCCTGGGGAGTGCGCGACTCGATCCCGCTGACCCCGCCGCAGACCATCCGCGCGCTCGACTCCGTGCAACGCCTGTTCGCCGCCGGGCGCGCGTCGGCGGGCCTCGCCGATACCCTCGCCCGGCAGGGCATTTCGTATGTGGTGGTGCGCAACGACCTGGACCCGGAGACGTCGCGTTCGGCGCGCCCGATCCTGGTGCATCGCGCCATCGAGGGGTCGCCGGGGTTGGCGAAGGTGGCCCAATTCGGGGCGCCGGTGGGGCCCGGCACGCTGGCGGGCTTCGTCGCCGACAGCGGACTGCGGCCACGTTACCCGGCGGTGGAAATCTACCGGGTCGCCTCCCGAACCGACCCCGGCGCACCGTATTTCGCCGACACGGACCGGCTGCCCCGGATCGACGGCGGCCCCGAGGTGCTGCTGCGCCTGGACGAGCGCCGGCGCCAACTGGGTCTGCCGGCACTGGGCCCCGTCCTCATGACCACCGACGCCCGGGCCGCGGGTCTGCCGGCCCCCGCCGTGACCGTGACAGACACCCCGCTGGCCCGTGAGACCGACTACGGCCGCGTCGACCAGCATTCCTCGGCGATTCGGGCGCCCGGCGACGCGCGGCACACCTACAACCGCGTCCCCGACTACCCGGTCCCCGGCACCGACCCCGTGTTCGGCGCGTGGTCAGGTGGCCGGATCACGGTGTCGAGCTCCTCGGCTGACTCCACCGCGATGCCGGACGTCGCGCCGGCGAACTCGGCCGCCGCCGCGATCGACGGGGACCCGGCCACCGCGTGGGTCTCCAACTCGCTGCAGTCCGCCGTCGGGCAGTGGCTGCAGGTCGATTTCGACCACCCGCTGACCAACGCCGCCATCGCGCTGACCCCGAGCGCCACCGCCGTCGGCGCCCAGGTCCGCCGCATCCTGATCGAGACCGCCAACGGCAGTACCACGCTGCGGTTCGACGAGCCCGGCAAGCCGCTCGCCGCCGCATTGCCCTACGGCGAGACGCCGTGGGTGCGGATCACGGCCGCCGGCACCGACGACGGCTCACCCGGGGTGCAGTTCGGCATCACCGACCTGTCCGTCACCCAGTACGACGCGTCCGGCTTCGCCCATCAGGTGGACCTGCGCCACACCGTGCGGGTACCCGGGCCGCCGTCGGGTTCCGCGATCGCCGGCTGGGATCTGGGATCGGACCTGCTCGGCCGGCCCGGCTGCGCCCAGGGGCCCGAGAGCGTGCGCTGCGCGTCGTCGATGGCCCTGGCGCCGGAAGAGCCGGTCAACTTCAGCCGGACGCTGACCGTTCCCGCGCCGGTCTCCGTGACCCCCACCGTCTGGGTGCGGCCCCGGCAGGGGCCCAAGTTGGCCGACCTGATCGCCGAGCCGAACACCACCCGCGCCGGCGGGGAATCCGATCTGGTGGACGTCCTGGGCTCCGCCTATGCGGCCACCGACGGCGACCCGGCCACGGCGTGGACGGCCCCGCAGCGGGTCGTGCAGCACAAGACACCACCGACGCTGACCCTGACGCTGCCCCGGCCGACCGAGGTCACCGGCCTGCGCCTGGTCCCCAGCCGGTCGACATTGCCGGCCCACCCGACCACCGTCGCCGTCAACCTCGGCGACGGCCCCCAGGTGCGACAGCTCGAACCCGACCGGCCGCAGACGCTCACGCTGCGCCCCCGCGTCACCGACACGGTCAGCGTCAGCCTGCTGGACTGGGAAGACATCATCGACCGCAACGCGCTGGGCTTCGATCAACTCAAGCCGCCGGGGCTGGCCGAGGTCGCGGCGCTCGGAGTCGACGGCAACCCCATCGCGCCCGCCGACGCCGGTCGCAACCGCGGCCGGGCGGTCACCGTCGACTGTGACCAGGGGCCGGTCATCGCGGTGGCGGGCCGGTTCGTGCACACCGCGATCCACACCACGGTGGGCGCGCTGCTCGACGGCGCCCCGGTCGCGGCCCAGCCATGCCAGCCCGACCCGATCGCGCTCCCGGCCGGCGCGCAGGAGCTGCTCATCAGCCCCGGGGCCGCGTTCGTCGTCGACGGCGCCGAGTTGTCGACCGCGGACGGGCAGCCGCCCACGGCCGCAACCACTTCCGCTCCGATCGGGTCGTGGGGCGAAACCCGGCGCGAGGTGCGGGCCCCCGCCTCGGACAGGTCCCGCGTGCTGGTCATTCCCGAGAGCCTCAACCCCGGTTGGATCGCGCGCACTCAGACCGGGGCACGGTTGACTCCCGTCGCCGTGAACGGCTGGCAGCAGGGCTGGGTGGTGCCCGCCGGGGACCCCGGCACCATCACGCTGACGTTCGCGTCCAACACGCTCTACCGCGCCGGCCTGGCGGTCGGGCTGGCGCTGCTGCCGCTGCTCGCCGTGCTGGCGTTCTGGCGCACCCGGCGTCGACCCGACGACGACGATCCCCCCGCCGAACCCTGGGCGACGGGGGGCTGGGCGGCGGTCGCGGTGCTCGCGGCCGGTGCCGTCATCGCCGGCGTCGCCGGCGTGGCGGCGGTCGGGGCGGCGTTGGGTGTGTCCTATGCGCTGCGCGGCAGCGCACGGTGGCTATCCCGCGCGACCGTCGCGTTGAGCGCGGGCGGGCTGATCCTGGCCGGGGCGGCGCTGTCCCGCCACCCCTGGCGATCGGTCGACGGTTATGCCGGGCATTCGGCGAATGTGCAACTGCTGGCTCTGGTTTCGCTCGCGGCGCTCGCCGCTTCGGTGGTCGCCCTGCCGGGGCGCGAGCGCCCGGCCGCCGAGCAATAGCTTGGCCCGGGGTTTATCGCCTGCTTGACTGGGCATGCGGGTTGGGCAACCGGTCCAAGGAGTTACGGCCATGGGATGGCTTTCGGCGCCCGGGTACTGGCTGGGCAGGCTGGTTCTCGAGCGCGGCGTCGCGGCGATCTACCTGATCGCGTTCGTCGGCGCCGCCGCCCAGTTCCGGGCGCTCATCGGCGAGCGGGGCATGCTGCCGGTGCCGCGCTTCGTGGCGGCGCAGTCGTTCTGGCGCTCGCCGAGCATCTTTCACCTGCGGTACTCCGACCGGCTGTTCGCGGGCGTCTCGTGGTTCGGCGCGGCGCTGGCGGCGGCCGTCGTCGCCGGGGCGGCCGATCTGGTCCCGCTGTGGGCGGCCATGGTGGTGTGGCTGACGCTCTGGGTCCTGTACCTGTCGATCGTCAACGTGGGACAGGCGTGGTACTCCTTCGGTTGGGAGTCGTTGCTGCTGGAGGCCGGCTTCCTGATGATCTTCCTGGGCAACGACCGGGTGGCGCCGCCGGTGCTGACACTGTGGATGGCGCGGCTGCTGCTGTTCCGGGTCGAGTTCGGCGCGGGCCTGATCAAGATGCGCGGTGACGCGTGCTGGCGCGACTTGACCTGCCTGTACTACCACCACGAGACGCAGCCGATGCCGGGGCCGCTGAGCTGGTTCTTCCATCACCTGCCCAAGCCATTGCACCGAATCGAGGTGGCGGGCAACCACTTTTCGCAGCTGATCGTGCCGTTCGGGCTGTTCGCGCCGCAGCCGGTGGCGAGCGTGGCCGCGGCGATCGTCGTGGTCACGCAGCTGTGGCTGGTGGCGTCGGGCAACTTCGCCTGGCTCAACTGGGTGACGATCCTGCTGGCCTGCAGCGCCATCGACGACGCGTCGGTGCGGGCGGTCCTCCCGGTGCCCGCACACAATTGGCCGGCGCACAATTGGCCCGCGCCGCCGCCGTGGTTCGCCGGATTGGTCGTCGCAGTCGCCGCTGCGGTGCTGTTCATGAGCTACTGGCCGGTGCGCAATATGCTGTCGACCCAGCAGCGAATGAACATGTCCTTCAATCCGTTTCACCTGGTGAACACGTACGGGGCGTTCGGCAGCATCGGCCGCGTCCGCCGCGAGGTGGTGATCGAGGGCACCGCCGAGCCGGTGCTCACCGGCCAGGCCGCCTGGGCGGAATACGAATTCAAGGGCAAGCCGGGCGGCGTGCACCGACTCCCGCGCCAATGGGCGCCCTACCATCTGCGCCTCGACTGGCTGATGTGGTTCGCCGCCATCTCGCCCGGCTACGCGGCGCCGTGGCTGCGGCCGTTCCTGCAGCGGCTACTGCGCAACGATCCAGCCACGCTCCGTTTGTTGCGGCACAACCCGTTTCCCGGGTCTCCACCGCGGCACGTGCGCGCCCAACTCTACGAGTACCGGTTCACCACCTGGCGCGAATTGCGCGAGGAGCGGGCCTGGTGGCATCGCACGCTGATCGGCCCGTATGTCGCGCCCATGACGCTCCCGGCGGATTCCGGAAAGGGACGGGTTTAACCGGGCGTGGCCCGGTCGAGCAATCCCAGACGCGCGTCGAGCAGTCGCGGGTAGTACCAGTAGTAGCCGGCGAGATAGCCGAAGGCCACCGCCAACACCAGGCTCCGCAGCGCGAAATGCCGTGGTTCACTGACGAAGCCGGCAACCTGTACCGCCACGAGGATCCAACAAACGACGATCATCAATTTGGCGGAACCCGCCATGGAGTCGCGCACGCGCCCGATCAGCTGCCGCGTTGCCTGACGCCGCGCCGGATCCTCGGGAAGTGGGCCGGAACGCATCGCCTTGACCACGTGACGACAGTCGGCGAGTGACAGCGATTCGAGCGAAGGGCGCAGCCCGGCCATGCGGCGCGCCGAGCCGAGCGCCGTGGCCAGGCCCATCACCACTGCGACGGCTGCGACGGTGATCCACCACGGTGCGCTGGTCCAGTGCGACGGCCCGTTGGGGTAGTCGCCGATCATCACCAGCGGTGTCAGGCCCGCCATGAGCACCAGCGCGTACAGCGGCCATTGCAGCCACCACGGTCTCAACGACAGCCACAGCGACACAGGGGAAACCTTATCGAAGGGGCGGCTCACCGGTTTTCGATTTGCCCGCCTGCGGGCTATGGCGCGCCGCCGTCGTCGTCGTCACCGTCGCCGTCTTCGCTCCGGTTGTGGAGGAGTTTTTCGGGGTGCCAGTAGGGGTTGGTGCGGGGTTGGCCGCGGTCGTGCTGGGGTGGGGGGATCCATTGGGTGTCGCCGTTGGCGTTCTTGCGGGTGCTCCAGCCGTCGGGTTGGAGCAGGCGGTGATGGGGGCCGCAGGCGAAGGTCAGGTCGTTGACGTCGGTGTGGCGGCATTTTGCGTAGTCGGTGACGTGGTGCACTTCGGAGTAGAAGCCGGGCACCGTGCACCCCGGCGCCGAGCACCCACGGTCCTTGGCGTACAACACGATTCGCTGCCCCGGCGAGGCCAGCCGTTTGGTGTGGTAGAGCGCCAGGGCTTTGCCCTTGTCGAAGATCGCCAAGTAATGATGGGCGTGGCGGGCCAGGCGGATCACGTCGCTCATCGGCACGATGCTGCCCCCACCGGTCAGGCCGCGGCCGGCCGCGGCCTGGAGTTCGGCCAGCGTGGTGGTCACGACGATCGAGGCCGGCAACCCGTTGTGTTGGCCCAGCTTTCCCGAGGCCAGCAACGCGCGCAGCCCGGCCAGCAGTCCGTCGTGCTGGCGTTGGGCCGCGCCGCGGGCGTCCGCATCGATCGCCTCCTGCGACGGGGTGCCGTCCACGCACGGGCGCTCATCGAGGGGATTGCACATGCCCGGCGCGGCCAGCTTGGCCAGCACCGCCTCCAGCGTCGCTCGAGCCTCCGGGGTCAGCCGCCCCCGCTACTCCGACATCCCGTCGACGCCCTGCGGCCCCAACGTCAGCCCACGCCGCCGCGCGCGGTCGGCGTCGGTGAAGTTGCCGTCGGGGTTGAGGCAATCGGCCACCGCGGCCAACTCGGCCAGTTGTTCGGGGCGGTAGCGGGCGCCCTCGGCGGCCAGCCGGGCCTCGACCTGCTCGCGGGTCTGCTGATCGATGCAGCCCGGCAGGTGGCCGAAGAACTTCCGAATCACGCTCACTTGCCCGGGCCCGAGCGCGCCGTCACGCTGCGCGACGGCGGTCGCCGACAACACCGGCGCGATCGGCTCCCCGGTCAAACCGGCCAAGATGCACACTCGACAAGGAAGTTCGAGCGAAAGCGAAGTTCGGCGCCGAGCACCTACAGCGTCTCGTCCAACTCGCCGAGCCGGTCGGTCAGCCGCAGATTGTCGGAATAATCGACCGGGCAGCAGATCAACGACACCCCGTCGTCGTCGAGCGCGGCCCGCAGCGTCGGCAACAGCTCGTCGGCATGAGAGATCCGATACCCCTTGGCGCCGAAGCTTTCCGCGTACTTCACCACGTCGGGGTTGCCGAACTTCACGTAGTAGTGCTCGCCGAGCTCCAGGTCCATCTTCCATTCGATGAGGCCGTATGCGCCGTCCTCCCAGATCAACACGACCAGCGGGATCTTCTCGCGGACGGCGGTCTCGATCTCCTGCGAGTTCATCAGGAACGCACCGTCACCGACGACCGCCAACACCTTCGAGTCCGGGCGCGCCAGCTTGACGCCGAGCGCGCCGGGCAGCGCAAAACCCATCGTGGACAGACCATTTGACACCAGGCAGGTGTTGCATTCGTAGGTCGGGTAGAGCCGCGCCATCCACATCTTGGTGGCGCCGGTGTCGACCAGGACGACGTCGCTGCGGCCCAGCGCGGCCCGAGTGTCGGCGACCACCCGCGCGGGCGCCAGCGGGTAACGCGAATCCTCTTGCGCCTGAGCGAATTCCTCGGCGAGCAACCCGGCGCCGGGCACCTCGGGATCGGCCGCGTAGGCGTGGCCGGCGAGCCCGTCGGCCAGCGCGTCGAGCGACGAGCTGATGTCGCCGATGATCCCGACGTCCACCGAGTAATGCGCGTCGACCTCGGCCGGGAACCGGTGGATGTGGATGATCTTCTTGTCGGCCTGCGGGTTGATCCGGACGGGATCGAACTCCTGCAGCTCGTAGCCGACCGCGATCACCACGTCGGCGTTGTCGAACCCGAAGTTGACGTAGTCATGCCGCATGAACCCGAGCGTCCCGATGCTGTTGGGATGGTCGTCGGGCATCACACCCTTGCCGTGGAACGTGTTGGCGACCGGGATGCCGAGTTGCTCGGAGAACCGCACCAGCGCCGCGGTCGCGTTGCCGCGCGCCGCCCCATGCCCGGCCAGCACGACCGGCCGCTTGGCCTGGCGCAGGATGTCCACCGCGCGCGCGACCTGGCCGGGCGCCGGGGCGTCGGCGCGAACCACGTTGCGCGGCAACGGCACCAGGTCGTAGTCGGCCTCGTCGGCGTCGATGTGCTCGGGCACCGCCAGGTACACCGCGGCGGGCCGCTCCGTCTCGGCGACCTTGAACGCCTTGCGGAACATCTCCGGTATGGCGCGGGCGGTCGGCACGCCGGCGGACCACCGGGTGATGGGGGCGAACATCCGCACCAGGTCGACGTACTGGTGCGACTCCTTGAACTCCCGGTCCTGGCCGACCTGCGCGGAGATCGCGACCAGCGGGGTGCTGTTGGTGGTGGCGTCGGCGACGCCGAGTTGCATGTTGATCGCGCCCGGGCCCAGGGTCGACGACACCACCGCCGCCCGCCCGGTGACGCGGCCGTACATCTCGGCCATGAACGCCGCGCCCTGCTCGTGCCGCGTCAGCACGTAGCGAATGCTCGAGGACGCCAGCGCCTGCACGAAGCGGATGTTCTCCTCCCCCGGCAACCCGAAGACGACGGACACCCCCTCGTTCTCCAGGCACTTGACCATCAGCTCGGCGGCTTTGCTCATCCCGGCACCTCCCGTCGCGACGATAGTCCTGCAGGGAGCGCGGCAGTCCGGCGGCGTGGGGAATCTCTCCGGCCCCGGTTCCCGCCGGGGTTGGGAAATGGCAGGCTGGGTACGGACGTTTATATACGCAGCTACCCAACCCAGCGAAGGATGTCAGCGTGCCTATAGCCACGATCAACCCGGCCACCGGCGAGACAGTCAAGACCTTCACCCCGGCGACCGACGCCGAAGTCGACGCAGCGATCGAACGGGCCTACGAGCGATTCCTCGACTACCGCCACAACACCACCTTCGCCCAGCGCGCGCAGTGGGCCAACGCCACCGCCGAGCTGCTGGAAGCCGAGGCCGACGAGGTCGGCGCGATGATGACCCTGGAAATGGGTAAGACGCTGGCCTCAGCCAAGGCCGAGGTGATCAAGTGCGCCAAGGGATTTCGCTACTACGCGGAAAATGCCGAGAAGCTGCTGGCCGACGAGCCCGCCGACGCCGCGGCGGTCGGCGCGAAGCAGGCCTACACCCGCTACCAACCGCTCGGCGTGATCCTGGCCGTGATGCCCTGGAACTTCCCGCTGTGGCAGGCCGTCCGGTTCATCGCCCCGGCGCTGATGGCCGGCAACGTCGGCCTGCTCAAGCACGCCTCCAACGTTCCGCAGTCCGCGCTGTATCTCGCCGACGTCATCACCCGCGGCGGCTTCCCGGATAGCTGCTTCCAGACGCTGCTGGTCTCCTCCAGCGCCGTCGAGCGCATCCTGCGCGACCCGCGCGTCGCGGCCGCCACCCTCACCGGCAGCGAGCCGGCCGGGCAGTCGGTGGCCGCCATCGCCGGCGACGAGATCAAGCCCACCGTGCTCGAGCTCGGCGGCAGCGACCCGTTCATCGTGATGCCGTCCGCCGACCTCGACGAGGCCGCCAAGACCGCCGTCACCGCCCGCACCCAGAACAACGGCCAGTCGTGCATCGCCGCCAAGCGGTTCATCATCCACACCGACATCTACGACGCATTCGTCGACAAGTTCACCGACCGGATGGCCGCGCTCAAGGTCGGCGACCCGACCGACCCGGACACCGACGTGGGCCCGCTGGCCACCGAGTCCGGTCGCGACGAGATCGCCAAGCAGGTCGACGACGCCGCCGCGGCGGGCGCCACCATCCGGCTCGGCGGCAAGCCCATCGAGGGGGCGGGGTGGTACTACCCGCCGACGGTGGTCACCGACATCACCAAGGAAATGGCGCTCTACACCGAAGAGGTGTTCGGCCCGGTCGCGTCGATGTACCGGGCGGAGAGCATCGACGAGGCCATCGAGATCGCCAACGCGACCACCTTTGGGCTGGGTTCCAACGCGTGGACCAACGACGAGGCTGAGCAGCAGCGGTTCATCGACGACATCGAGGCCGGTCAGGTCTTCATCAACGGAATGACCGTGTCCTACCCCGAATTGGGCTTCGGTGGCGTCAAACGATCCGGCTACGGACGCGAACTCGCGGGCCTGGGCATCAGGGCGTTCGTCAACGCCAAGACCGTGTGGGTCGGCGGGTCGGAGAGCGGCTCGGCGGCGGGTGGCAGCACGGTCGAATGAGCCTCGCCGTCAACGAGGTTGGCGGCGAGGTTGGCGGCGGCACAGCCCGGCCCTGACCGCGGCCAGCGCGGTGGCGACCGCACGGTCGAGCGGTTCCCCGGTGACCAACTTCCGGTAATAGATCGGCGCGGCCACCAAGCCCACGAACTCTCGGACGTCGACGTCGGCGGGTAGCTCGCCCCGGGCGAGGGCGCCGAAGAGCATTGCCGCGAGGGCGCCCTGACGCTGTTTCACCAGCGCATGTTCGACTGGCTCGACGAAACCCTCGATCAGGCCCTCGATCAGGCCGATGCGCTCGCCAGCACCTTCTCGTCCTCGTCGGCGAACGTGTCCTCAAGCTGCACCGGCGAATAGTCGAGGTCGATCTCGGCGACCGGGCGCCCGCGGGCGCTGCTGATCGTGCCGAACCGGCGCATGCCCTTGTCGGCGGCGTACTGCATGAACTCGTCCACCGAAAGACCGAAGGGCATCGGGTCGTAAAGCGCGAAGCCCTCTTCGATGAGGCGCAGGCCGAGCGGCATGAGCTCGTTCATGCGCGACTCGAAGACGTCCCAGTTGCGGTCGTCGGCAGCGACGTGGCGCCGGCAGGTGAACGTGCCCCACGCCATGTGCCGCCGCTCGTCGTCACCGATGCGCCGCACCAGCTCCTGCATACCCGGCAGGATGCCGCGCTCCACGCAGATCTTGTGCCAGCCGAAGTAACCGGTGAGCGCCAGCATGCCCTCGACCATGTGGTTGTAGGTGACCGACGCCCGCACCTGAGCCGCCGGCGACGGGTCGGTCGACAAGGCGTTGAGGCAGTCCGGCAGCTCCTCGTAGAAGATCGTCCGGTAGGTGGGGATGTCGTCGAGGTAGCGGTGCAGGTCCTCGGTGACGCCCACGGCGTCGAGCCACATGCGGAACACCTGGACGTGCTTGGCTTCCTCGAACGCGAACTGGGTCAGGTACATCTCGTCGCCGAGGCGCCCCTCGGCGCGCATCGCGGACATGAACGGCTGGATGTCCTCGGTCACCGCTTCCTCGCCGGCAATGAACTCGGCACACAGCCGGATGGCGTAGTCGCGTTCGTCGCCGGAGAGCAGTTCCCAGTCGGCGCGGTCGCGCGAGAAGTCGATGTCGGCCGGATTCCAAAACTTCGCGTTGCCGCCGGCAAACAGCTTGAGCGGCAAGCTGTCCCAGTTCAGACCGCCCTGGACCATGGAACCCGTGCTGCTGCGTGTCATGAGACCTCCTCAGATCGTTTGACGGCTGGCAAGACTGGCCGGCCGGAGAACGCAGCGGCCAGGACGGCGACGAGCCTGCGCACGGCGAGCGCGGGCTGCTCCGGGCTGGGCTCGTCGAGCCCGAGGATGGGATCCAACCCACGCATGTACGGGGCCAGCGCCAGGTGCGGAAAGATCAGCAGCAGCAGCGACAACATCGCGTCGGTGTCGGCGTCCGCGCGCAGGTCGCCGCGCGCCCGCGCGTCGACGACCAGGGGCCGCAACACCTCCAGGTAGTGGCGGTGGATGACGCTGCGCACGCTGACGCGGGCTTCGGTGTCGACCTCGAGCGTCGCCGCGGCGTGCAGGGCGCGTTCGTGCGGATGCTCGGCGAAGTAGGCCACCCACGCGTCGAGCAGGTCGGTGAGGAACTCGAAGAACGGCCGGCTCGGGTCGAGCCGGCGGATCAGGTCCTCCATGTAGGAGCGCACCCGCTGGCTGCCGATGTCGGCGATGAACGCGTAGAGGTCCCGCTTGTCGGCGAAGTACTGGAACAGGCTGCCCTTGGCGACCCCGGCCCGCCGCGCGATGACGTTGAGGCTGCCGCCGGAGAATCCGTGGGCCCCGAATTCCGACTCGGCGGCTGCTATGACCGCCTCGCGCCGCGCGGGGTCCACCCGCGCCCAGGTGACCGTCGGCAACGCTGCCTCCTAGCCTTGATGACCACTGGTCATCTTACTGTGAGGCACCTCACAGTCAAGAGTCTGTCGGGCGGGCGCCCCGAGCGCCCTGCTGGGCGGGCCCTCGCGCCCCAACGCCCGGCTGGCCGGGCAGCCGACAAGCGACGGAGCAAACCCGCTAGGGCCGCATCTGATACGCGCCGTTGAGCGGCTGGACGTGTTCCTTCCACACCTGGTCGTAGCGCGCCGAGTCGTGCACCGGGCGCCGGATCATCCGCATCGCGAACCGGGCCTGTTCCGGCGTGGTGGCCGGCTTGTCGCCCAATTCGACGGCGTAGCCGTTGAAGTCGCGAACCAGCACGGCGAAGATCTCGTCGACGAGCGCCGCGTCGACGCCGCTCGGACCGGCCAGCGCAGCCTCCTCCAGGATCAGCTGGGCATACGGCACCGTCGCGAACAGCTGCCCCACGGCGAACGCGAAGTCGATGTCCTTCTGCTGCGCGGCGTCCGGGGTGGCGCTCGCCAGCATCTCGGCGAGTACGTCGATCTGCTGGCGCAGCAGCGCGACGTTCGGCAGGTGCCCGAAGCTCTCGAAGGCCGCCCGCCAATCGTGGAAGCGCACCTTGCCCAGCCCCCCGGTCGGCCCCTGCGCGAACAGGAAGGCGTCGTCGGTGGCCTCGTCGCGGCGGCCGATCGTGGGCAGCGCGGAGTCGGGGGCGAACAGGAAGTTGGGCATGAACTTGGCGAGCAGCCCGATGTTGATGTGGACGGTGCCTTCCAGCCTCGGCAGCAGCCCGATCTCTCGGGCGACGGCCTCGAAGAAGGTGTCCTTCTCCACGCCCTTGGCGGCGATCACGTCCCACAGCGCGATGATCACGCGCTCCCCTTCGCTGGTGATCTTGGCCTTGGTCAGCGGGCTGTACAGCAGATAGCGGCGGTCCTGCGCGGACGCGCTGCGCATGTAGTCGCAGGCCCGGGTCGCGACGAGCCGCATCGCGCACAGCCGGACGTAGGCGTCGGTGAGCAGCCGCCGGACGTGGCTGAAGTCGGTGACGACGGTGCCGTAGAGGATGCGGTTGGAAGCGTGGGTGACCGCCTCGTACATGGCGTGGGTGCACATGCCGACCGCCCCCCAGCCCAGGTTGTACTTGCAGACGTTGACCGTGTTGAGCGCGGCGTGGAAGGCCCCGGGGCCGCGGTGCAAGATGTCGGACTCGGCGACCGGGTAGTCCCGCAGCGCGTAGTTGGCCACGAAGTTCTGCGAGTTCACCACGTTCTTGATGAGCTCGTAGCGGTCGTGCTGCGAGTCGGCGACGAAGAAGACGTACTCGTCGTCTTTTTGTGGGGATCCGGCGATCTTGCCGAACGTGGAGACCATCCGGGCCACGTTGGCGTTGCCGATGTAGTACTTCTCGCCGTTCGCGGTCCAGCCGCTTTCGGACGGTGTCAGGATCATGTCGGTCTGGTAGACGTCCGCGCCGTGCGTCTGCTCGGACAGGCCGAAGCCGAACACCTCCCCGGCCTCGAGCTGCGCGGCCGCCTTGCGCTTGGCGTCGGTGTTGTCGCTCATCCAGATCGGGCCCAGGCCCAGCGCGGTGACCTGGAACGGGTACCAGTAGCTCAGCCCGTAGAACCCGACGATCTCGGCGAACTCGCTGATCCGGTAGGTGTCCCAGCGGGTGTCGCCGGACCCGTACTCCGAGGGGGTGAGCAGCGACGCGAAGATGCGCTCGCGGCCGATGTGGTCGAGGAAGTCGGAGTACCACACCCGGTTGTGGTCGTCCGACTTCAGCCGCGCCTTGCCCCGGGACTCGAAGAAGTCCACCGTCGCGGCCATGATCTCCCCCGAGCGACGGTCGGGATGCTTGCGCTGGAGGTGGTTCGGATCGAGCAACATGACGCGCCTCCCGGTGGCCGGAACAAAGACGAGGGTGACGGTACTGCCCGCACCGGGCCGACCGCCACTGTCGTGTGGCCCTGTCGGCCCGGCGCCGACGGACCTAGCATCAGACGGGTGTCAGAACTCCATACCGCCCGCGGCCCCATCGACACCGCCGATCTGGGCGTGACCCTCATGCACGAGCACGTGTTCATCATGACCACCGAGATCGCCCAGAATTACCCCGACGCCTGGGGCGACGAGGAGCATCGGGTGGCCGACGCCGTCACCCGGCTGAACGAGCTCAAGGCCCGCGGGGTGGACACCATCGTCGACCTGACCGTGATCGGGCTGGGCCGCTACATCCCGCGCATCGCCCGCGTGGCGGCGGCCACCGACCTCAATATCGTTGTGGCGACCGGCCTTTACACCTACAACGATGTGCCGTTCCGATTCCACTACGAAGGCCCCGGCGGCCCGCTCGGCGGCCCGGAGATCATGACCGAGATGTTCGTCCGAGACATCGAGCAGGGCATCGCCGACACCGGCGTGAAGGCCGGGATCCTCAAATGCGCCACCGACGAGCCCGGCCTCACGCCGGGGGTCGAGCGGGTGCTGCGCGCGGTGGCCCAGGCACACAAGCGCACCGGCGTGCCGATCTCCACGCATACCCACGCCGGGCTCCGCCGCGGCCTCGAACAACAGCGCATCTTCGAAGAGGAGGGCGTGGACCTGACCCGCGTGGTCATCGGCCACTCCGGCGACAGCACCGACGTCGGCTACCTCGAGGAACTGATCGCCGCGGGGTCCTATCTCGGCATGGACCGGTTCGGCCTCGACCAGATCTCGCCGTTCGAGGAGCGGGTCAGGATCGTGGCGGAGATGTGCGAGCGTGGGCACGCCGACAAGATGGTGCTCTCCCACGACGCCAACTGCTACATCGACGCGCTCCCCGAGGCGCTGGTGCCACAGATGGCGCCGAACTGGCACTACCTGCACATTCACAATGACGTGATCCCCGCGCTCAAGCAGCGCGGTGTCACCGACGAGCAGCTGCACACCATGCTGGTCGACAACCCGCGCCGCATCTTCGAACGCCGCGGGGCCTACTAAACCCGGCTCCGCGCGCCCCCGGGCCGATAGAGTTGTTTCCAGCGGCCCCGCGCCGATCGGTGCTGGCCGATCCGGGGTGACTGGCGAAATCTGCGCCGTGCGCAATACTGCCGGGGGGTGGGGATTCCCGGGGCGGGGAACGGACTTGGGGAGGTTGTGGTGACCGATTGGTCGGGTGGGGTCGACCCCAACGCGCCCACCCACGCCGGGCCGTATCCGCAACCGGGCGGCTGGGCGCCGCCCCCGGCGCCACAGGCGGATCGCTGGCAACCACAGCCGGCGGGATGGCAGCCACAGCAACCGCCGCGGCCGGGCGGTTGGCCCGGGCAGCAGCAGCCCCGTGGCCCCTGGCAGGCACCGCCGGCGCCACCCCCCGGGTTCGGGCCGCCGCCCGGCCCGGCGTTCCAGCCGCCCAAGAACCGCAAGCCCCTGTTCGTCACGCTCGCGGCCGGCGGCGCGGTGGTCGTGGTGGTGGCGATCGTCCTGGCGATCACCCTGACGGGCCGGGGCGGCCACGGCGGCGGCTCGGCCGGTGACGCCGTCAAGGACTACCTGCAGGCGCTCGCCAACGGTGACGCCGAAACGGCGCTGTCGTACAGCGCCGACCAGCCGGCGAGCAAGGAGTTCCTCACCGACGACGTGCTGAAAAAGCAAGTCGCGCAATGGCCCATCACCAACGTGCGAATCCTCAACGATGACTCCACGGGCGCGGGCGGGGCGCTCGGCATGGCCCAGGTCCACGTGGTCGCCACGTTCGGCGACAAGGTCTCCGACTCCACCCTGGAGGTCAAGAAGGACCACGGCAGCTGGAAGCTGAACACGGCCGCCATCAAGGTCTCCCCCGACCCCGCCACCGCGACGGGCAACGCGGCGGCCAAGACGCTGACCTTCTTCGGCAAGCCGATCGGCGATTCCACCGTGTACGTGTTTCCGGGCTGGATGGACGTCGGCACCACCAACCCGTACATGACGGTCACCCCCAAACCTCTGCTGCTGGACCAACTCACGACGATGGGGTTGCCCTGGTTGCAGACCACGTTCGCGCTGTCGGACAAGGGCCGGGACGCGGCGCGGGACCAGCTGAGTGCCGCGATGGCGAACTGTCAGAAGTCGAACCTGCTGGCGCCCCCGGGTTGTCCGATGAGCGTGGACCCCTACGGCCTGGCGGACGGCACCGCGGCCTGGGGACCCGCCGACATCAGCGCGGTCAAGTTCGACAACTTCGACCCCTATCGGCTGGAGCTGACGTTCTTCGGCCAGGTCAAGGCGTCGATCTCGGTCAAGACCACCGGCGGCGCCAACAAGCAGGGCGACGCCACCCAGTTCCTGTCCGGATCCGCCGACATGGCCAAAACGCCACCGGCGCTGAACTTCCGGTGACCCAACCGTTGACGTGAAAGGCCGCGATGACGACCGCAGCACGGGTGCAGCCCAACCATCAGGAGATCGACGCCGCACAGCGCCGCCTCGCCGCGTTGTCGCAGGCGTTCACGGCCAAGGTGGTCGGGCAGGACAACCTGCGTGAGTCGCTGCTGATCGGTTTGCTCGCTGGCGGCCATGTCCTGATCGAGAGCGTCCCGGGACTGGCGAAGACGACGGCGGCGCGGGTGGTGGCCGAGTCCATCAACGGGCGGTTCCAGCGCATTCAGTGCACCCCGGACCTGCTGCCCAGCGACATCCTCGGCACCCAGGTCTACGAGACCGCCACCAATTCCTTTGCCACCCAACTGGGTCCGGTGCACGCCAACATCGTGCTGCTCGACGAGATTAACCGGTCCAGCGCCAAGACGCAGAGCGCGATGCTCGAGGCCATGGAGGAACGCCAGACCACCATCGCCGGAACGGTGTATCCGATTCCCGAACCGTTCCTGGTGATCGCGACCCAGAACCCGGTGGACCAGGAGGGCACCTATCCGCTGTCTGAGGCCCAGACCGACCGGTTCATGCTCAAGGACATCCTGCGCTACCCGACCGCACAGGAGGAGGTCGAGGTCATGGTGCGCCGCGACGCCGGCGTCTACGACAAAGAGCGGCGGACCAACCCGGTCCTGGGCCTGGACGACGTGCGCCGGCTGCGGGCGGTGGTCCGCAACATTCACATGGATCCCGCACTGATGCACTACGCCAGCCAGCTGGTCGCGGCGACCCGCAACCCGCAGGCGCTGCCGCCGCAGGTGGGCCGGTTCGTCGAGTACGGGGCGTCCCCGCGGGCGACCATCGCGTTCTGCGAGAGCGCTCGCGCGCTGGCGCTGCTGCGCGGCCGCAATCACGTTCGGCCCGAGGACATTCAGCAGTTGGCCCATCGAGTGCTGGCGCACCGGCTGATCCTGAGTTTCGAGGCCACCGGCGCCAAGGTCACCCCCCGGGCCGTCGTCGACGCGGCGCTGCAAGCGGTGCGGGTGCCCTAAACGCGTATGGGAACCCATCTCAACCGCGCCAAGCTGCACTTCGGCACCGACACGCGCGGGCTCCTGGAGGGCGGCCGCTACGCGCTGCTGCACACCCGCAGCCTGGAGTTCGACGACCTGCGGCCCTACGTGGCCGGCGACGACGTCCGCGACATCGACTGGAAGGCCTCGGCCCGTTCGGGTTCGGTGCTCATCAAGCGCTACGTCTCGGAGAAGCACCACAAGATCCTGCTGATCGCCGACGCCGGGCGCAACATGACGGCCCTGGCGCCCAGCGGGGAACTCAAGCGCGACGTCGCGCTGCACGCGATGGGCGCGATCGGGCTGATCTCGCTGGGCCGCTCGGACGAGGTCGCGCTCGTGTTCGGGGACTCCCGCGGCAGCGCCAACGTTCACGCGCGGCGCGGCGAGACCCACGTCGAGAGCCTGCTGCACCGGTACTACTCCCACACCGCCGGCCAGCCGGCCCGCAGCGATCTTGTTACCCAATTGGATTACGCGGCAACGGGATACCGGCGCCGGATGCTGATCGTCATCGTGTCGGATGAACCCGACGTCCGCCCCCGGCTGGACGCGGCGCTGCAGCAGCTGTCCGGGCGCCACGACCTGATGTGGGTGATGGTTTCGGACATGCCCGCCGTCGGCTCCGCCGAGGGCGAGCGCGACGGCTACGACGTCGCCACCGGCGCCTACGTGCTCAACGGCGCCACCCTGGGGCCGCGCATCATCGCCGCCTACCGCCGCCGGGAAGCGGCCCGGGTCGCCGACCTCGAGGCGTTCCTGGCCACCCGTGGGATCGGCTTCGCCCGCA
Source organism: Mycobacterium sp. 050134 (assembly GCF_036409085.1). Lineage (NCBI taxonomy): Bacteria > Bacillati > Actinomycetota > Actinomycetes > Mycobacteriales > Mycobacteriaceae > Mycobacterium > Mycobacterium sp. 050134. The sequence goes on along the minus strand of NZ_JAZGLV010000027.1, from coordinate 56,904 downwards.
TCGCCGGCAGCAGCGAGATCCGCTCCGAGCTCGTCGCGTTGACCGAGGCGTTCCAGCATGCCGGGTGAGCTGCTGCGCTATCTCGCTGGGCCGAACGGCTTTTCGCCGTGGTGGTGGCTGGTGGCGGTCCTCTGCGCGGCGACGCTGATCGGTTACTACGGCGGGGTGTACGTGTGGACGCTACCCGCGGGCCGGTTGCGCCGCCTCCCGGTGCTGCGGGAGGTGCACGCACGGCTGCTGCGGCGGCGTTTCGCCCGCACCATCGCCGCCATCGCCGGGCGATACCGGGCCGGTCACCTGTCGGGCGCGCAGGCCGCCGCGGCGATGAGCCGCACCCTGCGCAGCTTCCTGCACCTGCGCACCGGCGCGCGCGTGCAGTACATGCACGTCGGCGACATCACCGCGAATCCGCAACTGGCCGTGGCCGCACCGGTTTTCGCCGCCCTGAACGACGCCCAGTTCTCCACCGAAGGCGCCGACATCGACCGGGTCGCCCACGCGACGACGGAGGTGATCCGGACATGGACCTGAGGTGGCCGGCCGTCCCGATCGTCGGTCTCATCGCGCTGGTGGCGGTGCTCGCGGTGGGGATGCTGGCGCCGATGCCGAAGATCACCAAGGTGCTGCGCCCGCTCGCCCACGTCGAGCGTCTCACCGCGATGCCGGAATACGCGCGGGTGGCCCGCGTCCAGCACTGGTCCATGCTGATCACGCTGGTGCTGCTGGTCGCCGTGTTCGTGACGGCGCTGCTCACCACCTCGCGCCCCACCGGATTCACCTCCGCCAGCCGCAATTTCGAGGCCGTCCACCCCGAGGACATCATGGTCTGCGTCGGGCAGCCGGTCACTGACCCGACCACCGCGGGATTCCTCGATTATTTCGACGACCAGCTCAAGAGCTACCGCACCCAGCGCATCGGGCTGACCTCCCCCACGCTGCGGGTGGTGCCGTTGACCCGTGACTACACCTACGCCGGGTCCCAGTTCGGCCGCTACGCCGGCATGGCCGCCCTACAGCATCAACTGGACACGACCAAAGAACTGCCCGGGCCGCAGGCCGACCAGCTGCGCACCGGCATCAACGACTTCTCGCGGCATGTCGCCTACGTCGACTACGCCCGCAGCGTGGAGGACATCCTGGCGCTGTGCATGACCGGCTTCCCGTCGTTCGAGGACAAGAGCACGCACCGCCGCTCCCTGATCTATTTGGGCTACAGCAACTTTCGGGGAGCCGACGAGACCCGGCCGTCGCTCTACTCCGACCAGCAGATCAAGGACATGGCGACCAGGGCCGGCGTCCAGATCAACGTGATCAACCGCGCGGACGTCGTCAAGTCGCCCGAGCAGTCCAACCAGGCACTGGCCGCCATCGCGGGGGTCACCAACGGCCGCTACAGCGTCTACAACCCGGCCGGCACCGCCGGCGCATCGGGCACCGATCCCACGCTGGCCGCGCTGCTGGACAAGATCCGCGCCAACCCGCCGAACGTCGTGCTGCCCAGCGGCACCGTCGTGACCAGCCGCTCCTGGGACTACCCCAACGTGCCGCTGCTGGGTGCACTGTTGATGGCCAGCCTGTTGTTCGTTTCGCTGGCGGTGCTGCGCCGATGACCTTCGAACCGATCGTGCCCGCGGCCCTGCTGGCCGCGATCGGCGCCGTCCTCATCGCGATCCGGATGGCCGCCCTGTACCGCGTCCTGGTCCGCACCGGCACCGGCCGGTACCTGCGGGTGGTGCTGCGCTGGGGCGCGCTCACCGTCGCGGGCCTGCTGCTGGTGCTGGCCGCCGCCCGCCCCGGCCTGCCGCACGGCGACTCCCGCGGGCACACCGGCAACCGGGCGTCCGCCGCGTCGGCCGCGGCCAACGTGTTCTTCGTGATCGACCGATCCGTGGACGGGCGGGTGAGGGACTTCGGCCAGGAGGCCGGGCAGGGCAAGTCGCGCATGTCGGGGATCCGCAGCGACATCGCCGCGCTCATCGACCAATACCCGCGGGCGCGCTTCTCCGTGATCAGCTTCGCGGCCAAGGCCAGCCTGGACTGGCCGTTGTCCGACGACGTCTGGAGCCTCAAGCCGCTGATCAAGGGCCTGTCGACCTACACCGAGGTGCCGCACGACGCGACGTTCGCCGTCGACGCCGGCGCCGCGAACGGGCTGCTGCGCGCCAAGCTCGCCGAAGCCACCGAGCAGCATCGCGACTCCAAGAACCTGGTCTTCTACTTCGGGGAGGGCGCGGGCGGCTCCCGGGCCGCGCAGAGCGGCTTCGACATCCCCCGCAAGTCGATCGCCGGGGGCGCGGTGCTGGGCTACGGCACCCCCGCCGGCGGGCCGATCCCGGAGGCGTTCGTCAACGGCGACCTCGTCTACGCGTGGGACGAGCGGTCCGACCGGGCGGCGAACTCGGCCCTCGACGAAGACGCCCTCAAGAACATCGCCGGGCAACTGGGGGTGCCGTACTTCCACCGCGACAACAGCCCCATCACCCCGGTGGTCCCCGCCGTCGACCTGACCGGCACCAGCGCGGGCGACTCGCCGGTGATCTCTTCGTCCACCGTGGAGCGCACGGAGCTCTACTGGTTGTTCACCGGGCTTGCCGCGGTCCTCGCCCTCGTCGAGGCCTACCTGACCCTGCGGGAGTTCCGCCGCAACCGCCCGCCCCGACGAGTGAGTGTGTAGATGCTGCAACGTGATCCCCGCCCCGCCGCGCGCCGCGCCCGCCTGCGCCTGGCGACCTGGTGGCGGCGCGGCCCGTCCCGGCTGCGGCTGCGTCGCCGGCTCGTCGTGTACTCGCTGCCGCCCGCGCTGGTGTTGCTAATCGGCGTCGGCAAGATCGTGTCGACCATGCTGACCGGCAACGCCGCGGTGTCGGATTTCGCCCAGCACGACATCGACGCGCTGCGCTCCGACGTCTCCACCCTGAGCGGACTGAACATCATCGAGCCCGGCAAGGTCTCGTTCGTCGCCGGTGACTTGGAGGTGCTGGAGGGCAACCTCGACACCGCTGAACGGCAGTTTGGCGCCGCGCTGGACCGCAGCGGCGGCGCCGACGCCTGCGCGGTGCGCGTCAACCTGGAGCTGGTCCGCGAGACGCAGGGCGACATCGCCGCCGCCAACGGCGACAAGTCCCGCGCCGAGGAGCGCTACAACAGCGCCCTGCAGGTCATCTCCGGGGCGCCGCCACACTGCTACCGGGACAACGCCGACCCCAACCCGGACCGGCGCCGCATCCGCAACGACGCCGCGGCGCGGCTGGCCGACAAGATCAAGGCGCTGCACCTGCCGCCGACGGCGCCGCCGCCCTCGCAGACGATGACCCCCCCCCCGCCCCCGCCGACCTCGCTGACGAAGACGAACCTGCCGCCACCGCCCGCGCCCGGGGCGACCTCCACGCCCGAACCGCCGCCCCCGCCGCCCGGACCGGGTGGCCCGGTCTTCGGACCCAACGGCGGCGGCGGAAACGGTGAGCCCGGGGGGCGTGACGGGCTCAAAGACGTCAGCCCCGACCGGATCCCCGTGACGGGGAACGGATCGGTGCCGGGGCACCGGCTCGGCACCGGGGAGGGCGGCAGCCCGCTGGACCAGCTACAGCAGGCCCTGGGTGACGCCGACTCCACCGGCCCCAGTGGTCAGGGCGCGGTCGAGGGCGCGCACGCCTAACCCCAGTCAGGGTGCGACGGCGTCGGCCTCGGCGTCCTCCACCTCGGCGCCCGCGCTCTGCATGGCCCGCGACGCCCGGCCCGGCCGGGCGCGTTTCTCCCAGCGCCGCAGCGCCTCCCGGCACGGGGACTCCACCAGCCCGTAGCTGACGGCCGCAATCGCGAAGCCGAACAGCAGCGTCAGCGCCAGCACCTCCGGCATGCGGCCGGTGAACGGGAACGTCCCCAGGACCGGGAAGACCATCGCCAGGGCCGCCAGGTGCCACACGAACAACCCGTAGGACCAGCGCCCGAGGGTCACCATGAACGTGGTGCCCAGCAGCCGATGCGGCGTGTCAGGCCGGTCCAGCACCAGCGGGGCCACCAGCGCGAACGCCACCAGCGAGCCCATCGCCGTCTTGACCGCGAACTGGCTGGCGGTGCCCGGCACCAGGCCCTCCGGACCGGCCAGCGGCGACGCCGCCACCAGATAGGCCGACACCGCGGTGAGGGCGAACACCAGCCGGCCCACCCCGTTCCGCGCCAGCCGGTGCACCGGCCCGGGCGGGTAATAGGCCAGCTCGGCCAGCAGCATGCCGGCGGCGAACCACGAGAAGAACGCGGGCGGCCAGTTCAGCGGATTCATGCCCGGACCGGAATGCGCCACCACCGGCGCCAGCCAGCCCCAGGTCCAGCTCAGCGCGGCCAGCGCCGCGATCGCCGGCAGGCGGGCGGCGGTCGGAAGGCGGCGCGCCAGCAACGCGAGGAGCGGCAGCGCCAGGTAGAAGCTGACCTCCACCGACAGGCTCCACATCTGGGTTAGCCCGCCGGTCAGGGTCAGCGGAACATAGATCTGGGTCAGGGTCAGGTTCGCCAGCCACACGGTCGGGCTGGCGTGATCGGCGTCGGGCAACAGCGACAGGATCACGACGACCGCCACGACGTACGCCGGCATGATGCGGACCACCCGGGACCGCAGGTAGTGGCCCGTGCGGGGCCGCGACCCGATGCCCCGCGCGGCGGCGGCGTGCCCGCGCCACAACAGGAACCCGGACAGCGCGAAGAACACCGCGACGGCGAGGTCGAAGCGGCCGAACAGCCGGCCACCCACCCCGGTGGAGTGCCCCGTCTGGAAGGCGACGTGCGTGACGACCACGCCCATGGCGGCGCAGGCGCGCATCCCCTCCACGGCGGGCAGGAAGCTGCGCGCGCCGCCCACTTGCGGGCCGTCGGTCACCTCCACAGTCTGCCTGGAGTGCCGCCGGGCGAACGGGGTACACCCGTAGGGCGCGTGGCGCGGCGGGATCGGGTTCGTAAGCGGACGCCTTATGTCCTGCTGTTAGGGTCGAACGGGTTTGCTTCAGGGACCAATTCGGGACCATTAGGGAGGGCACGGCAACGTGAACCGAGCAGTCATGTTGCGGTTTGCCGCATGCGCGATCATCGGCCTCGGATCCGCCCTGCTGATCGCCGCGCTGCTCTTGTCGACCTACACCAGCCACCGGATCACCAAGATCCCGTTGGACATCGACACCACGCTTATCGGCGACGGCACCGGGACCGCGCTCGACGCGGCCTCCCTGTCGACGGACCACCTGGTGGTCAACCAGAACGTCCCGCTGGTGTCCCAGGAGCAGACCAGCGTCGAGTCGCCGGCCAACGCCGACGTCGTCACGCTGCAGGTCGGCTCCTCGGTGCGGCGCACCGACAAGCAGAAGGACAGCGGGCTGCTGCTGGCCATCGTCGACACGGTCACCCTGAACCGCAAGACCGCCATGGCCGTCTCCGACGACACGCGCGCCGGCGGGTCGGTCCAGAAGCCGCGCGCCTTCGGCGACGAGAACCCGCCGACCGCGATCCCGGTGCGGCACGACGGCCTGGCCTACCGGTTCCCGTTCCACACCGAGAAGAAGACGTATCCCTACTTCGACGCGATCGCGCAGAAGCCGTTCGACGTCAACTACGACAGCCAGGAAGACATCAACGGGCTGACCACCTACCGCTTCACACAGAACATCGGCTACAACGCCGACGGCAGGCTGGCCGGCCCCATCCCCTACCCGTCGCTGTACGCCGGCGCCGAGGACGCCAAGGTGACCGCCGCCGCGTCGATGTGGGGGGTCCCCGGCGAGCCGGGCGAACAGATCACCATGACCCGCTACTACGCGGCGCAGCGGACCTTCTGGGTGGACCCGGTGACGGGCACCATCGTCAAGGAAACCGAGCACGCCAACCACTACTTCGCCCGGGATCCGCTCAAGCCCGAGATGACCCTGGCCGACTACAAGATCACCTCCAACGAGGAGACCGTCGAATCCCAGGTCAACGCCGCGCGTGACGAGCGGGACCGGCTGGCGCTGTGGTCGCGGGTGCTGCCCATCACCTTCACCGCCGTCGGCCTGATCGCGTTGATCGGCGGCGGGGTGCTCGCCGCGTTCAGCCTGCGCACCGAGAGCGCGCTGACCGACCCCGGCCTGGACCGCGGCGACCAGGAATTCTTCGGCCGCAGCGGGCTGGAGGAACCGGTGCCTGGCGCCGAGGCCGAGACCGAGAAGCTGCCCACCCAGCGACCCACGCTGCGCGACGACGACGGGCCTCCCGGCTCCGACCCGCCCGGCGCTGGTACTGACGAGCCGACCGAGGCGGGCCCGGCCGACCCGAAACCGCCCGAACGGGAGTAGCCGGGTCGAGACCACCGTGCGCCGGACCTTGCCCGGGTACGCCCTGGCCCTGGCGCTCCTGGTTACCGGGCCGCTGTCGGGGCCCGGCTATCTGCTGCTGCGCGACGCGGTGTCGACCCCGCGCTCCTACCTGTCAGATGCCGCGCTCGGGCTGACGGCGGCGCCGCGCGCCACCCCGCAGGACTTCGCGGTTGCGCTGGCCTCCCGGGTGGTCGACGGCGGGATCGTGGTCAAGGCGCTGCTGGTCCTGGGCTTGTGGCTCGCGGGCTGGGGCGCGGCCCGGTTGGTCGCGGCGGCCCTCCCCGCCGCGGGCACGGGCGGCCAGTTCGTCGCCTGCACCCTGGCGGTGTGGAATCCCTATGTCGCCGAACGCCTTTTGCAGGGGCACTGGAGCCTGCTGCTGGGCTACGGCTGCCTGCCCTGGGTGGCGACGGCCATGCTGGGGCTGCGGGCCGGCGGCGGCGAGTTCCCGCGGCTGGTGTTCTGGATCGCGCTGGCCGGGCTCACCCCGACCGGGTTGCTGCTGGCGGCGGCGGTGGCGCTGGTCTGCGTGGCGACGCCCGGCGCTTCCCCGGACCAGGCCAGGCCGCGCTGGCGGTGCGCAGCGGCGGCGCTGGGCACGGCGCTGGTCGGGGCGCTGCCCTGGCTGACCGCTGCGGCGATGGGCTCCTCGCTCACCTCGCACACCGCCGCCAGCGCGCTCGGGGTCGACGCGTTTGCGCCGCGGGCGGAACCGGGCCTGGGCACGCTGGGCAGCCTGGCCAGCCTCGGCGGCATCTGGAACGGCCAAGCCGTACCGACCTCGCGCGCAACGCTATTCGCGGTGGCCTCGGCCGCGGTGCTGCTCGGTGTGGTGGCGGCCGGGTTGCCGGCGGCGGTGCGCCGTCGCGAGGCGTTGCCGCTGCTGGTCCTGGCGGCGGCGGCCGTCCTGGTGCCGGCCGGCCTGTCGAGCGGCCCCGGTCTGCACCTGCTCACCGCGGTGGTCGACGCCGCCCCCGGCCTCGGGGTGCTGCGCGACGGGCAGAAGTGGGTGGCCCTGGCCGTGCCGGGCTACGCGCTGGCCGGCGCCGGCGCGGTGGTCACGCTGCGGCACGCGCGTCCGGCGGCCGTGGCGGCTGCGTGCTGCGTCGCGCTGGTCCTGGCGCTGCCGGACCTGGCCTGGGGCGTGTGGGGCAGGGTGGCGCCGGTGCGCTATCCCCCCGGGTGGGCCGCGGTCTCGGCGGCCGTCAACACCGACCCCCGCACCGTCGCGGTGCTGCCCGCCGGCACCATGCGGCAGTTCTCGTGGTCAGGGCCGGCCCCGGTGCTGGACCCGTTGCCGCGCTGGCTGCGCGCGGACGTGCTGACCACCGGCGACCTGGTGATCTCGGGGGTCGTCGTGCCGGGCGAGGGCACTCGCGCCCGCCAGGTCCAGGACCTGCTGCTGCGCGGCACCGATCCGTCCGCCCTGACCGACATCGGGTGGCTGGTCGTCGAGTCGGACACCGCCGGTGACATGGGCGCGGCGGCCCGCACCCTCGACGCGCTGACGCCGGTGTATCGAGACCGCGATTTCGCGCTCTACCGGATCGGGGGCGGCTTCCCGGGCGCGTCGCCCGGCCGGCGCGCGGCGACGGTCGTCGCTCACCTCGCGTGGGTGGCGATGCTGCTCGCGAGCGGGGCTGGCGCGGTGGCCACCGCCTGGCGCCGGCGCTCGGCTACACCACGCCGCTGACGAACTTGCCGGCGCACACCGCTTCCAGCACCACCCGCATCGCGTCGGCGCTTTGCGTCCAGGAGAACTCGCCGCTGCGTGCCTGCGCCTTGAGGCCGAGCTGGTCGCGCAACACCCCGTCGGCAAGCAGTTCCTCGAGCCGGTCGACCAGCTCGGAGCGGCTGTCCACCAGGATCCCGGTCACCCCGTCGACCACGGAGTCGGTCAGCCCGCCCGAGGACCGGTAGCCGATCGTCGGCACCCGGTGCTGGGCCGCCTCGACGACCGCCAACCCCCATCCCTCCTTGCGCGACGGCAGGACGTGCACCCAGGAGCTCTGCAGCACATGGTGTTTGGTGACGTCGTCGACGTGGCCGTGAAAGGTGACCGCCCGCGAGATGCCGAGCCGCTGCGCGTGCTCGACCAACCGCTGCCGCCACCAGCCGTCGCCGACGACGTCGAGGTGCACGCCCGGCATGCGGCGCCGCAGTTCGGCGACCGCCTCCAGCGCGTCCTCGATCTGCTTGTGGGGTACCAGCCGCGACAGCACGACCACGCGCGGGTCGGCGGCGCGCGGGCCGCCCAACGACTGCGCGGGGGCCTCGTCGAGGCCGTTGCGCACCACCGCGATTCGCTCGTTGCCCACGCCGAGCTCGACCAGGTCGCGGGCCGACGGGAGCGACACCGTCACGTATTGGTTGCGCCGGTTCAGCCGCGGCGACAACGTCGACTCGACAAACCAGCCCAGCCGGCCGAGCACCGGCCCGGCGACCGGCCACTGCTCGCGGTGGCAATGGTGCATGAGGACCACCACCCGGCGCCCGTAGACCAGCCGGGCGAGGAACGGCAGCCCGTTCTGGGTGTCGACCACCACGTCGGGCCGGGCGCGCCGCAACGGCGCGAGGCCCAGGCGCGCCCCCAACTCGTGCAGGGCCATCGCCAGCAACGCCCACACGTACACCGAGTAGTGGCCGCCGGCCCGGGTGATGCGCACCCCGTCGACCACTTCGCGGCGGGCGGCACCGGGATAGCGGGCCGTGCGCAGCGTGACCGCGATGCCCGCCGCGGCCAGCTGCGCGCCGATGCGCTGCAGATAAGCCTCGCTACCCCCGCCCTGCGGGTGACCGGTGTCGCGCCAGCACAGCAGCAACACGGAACGCGGACCAGACATCAGTCGCCAGCCTAGCCTGGTCCTGGCTGCGTAGGCGGCTGCGTAGGGTGTGGCCCGTGGCCGCCCCCGCACGAGTCACCGACGCCTTCGCCCGCCGGGCGACGCTCGCCCGCTCCCTGCGGCTGCTGTCGGAGTTCCGCTACGAGCAACCGGACCCGGCGCGCTTCTACGGCGCGCTGGCCGCCGACACCGCGGCGATGGTGAGCGACCTGTGGACGGCCGGGCACGGCGCCCCGCCCGTCGGGCGCACGCTGCTCGACGTCGGCGGTGGACCCGGATACTTCTCCGCGGCGTTCACCGCCGCCGGGGTGCGCTACATCGGCGTCGAGCCGGACCCGCGCGAGATGCACGCGGCCGCACCGGCGGGCGCCCGGGGGAACCACGCCCCGTTCGTCCGGGCATCCGGGATGGCGCTGCCCTTCGCGGACGGCTCGGTGGACATCTGCCTGTCGTCGAACGTCGCCGAGCATGTGCCGCACCCATGGCGGCTCGGCGCGGAGATGCTGCGCGTGACCCGGCCGGGCGGGCTGGCCGTGCTGTCCTACACCGTCTGGCTCGGCCCCTTCGGCGGCCACGAAATGGGCCTGACGCACTACCTCGGCGGGGCGCGGGCCGCCGCGCGCTACGCCCGCAAACACGGCCATCCGGCCAAAAACAACTACGGGTCGTCGTTGTTCGCGGTGTCCGCCGCCGACGGCCTGGCCTGGGCCGCCGGCACGGGCGCTCTGGTCGCGGCTTTTCCCCGCTACCACCCGCGATGGGCCTGGTGGCTGACGTCGGTTCCGGTACTGCGGGAGTTCCTCGTGAGCAATCTCGTGCTGGTGCTGTCGCCCCGGGAATGAAACATGTTCTCGTTTGGCGTCCGCTTGGGTAGGGTGGCGCCCATGCGCGCCGGCGACGATGCAGCGCGGAATGATGAGGAGGAGCGGCGCAGATGACGGAGAACGTGACGACGACGGAGAACGCTTCAACCGAGTACGACAAGCTCTTCATCGGCGGTAAATGGGTGGAGCCGTCGACCGACGAGGTCATCGAGGTGCGCTGCCCGGCCACCGGCGAGTACGTCGGCAAGGTCCCGCTGGCGGCGGCGGCCGACGTGGATGCCGCGGTCGCCTCGGCCCGCGCGGCCTTCGACAACGGCCCCTGGCCGACGACGCCGCCCAAGGAGCGCGCGGCCGTCATCGCCAATGCGCTCAAGGTGATGGACGAGCGCAAGGATCACTTCATCAAGCTCCTCGCGGGCGAGACGGGCCAGCCGCCGATGGGCATCGAGACGATGCACTGGATGAGCTCGATCGGCGCCCTGAACTTCTTCGCCGGGCCCGCGGCCGAACAGGTCAAGTGGCGCGAGATCCGCACCGGCGGTTACGGGCAGAGCATCGTGCACCGCGAGCCGATCGGCGTGGTGGGCGCGATCGTCGCCTGGAACGTTCCGCTCTTCCTGGCCGTCAACAAGCTGGGCCCGGCGTTGCTGGCCGGCTGCACGGTGGTGCTCAAACCGGCCGGCGAGACCCCGTTGAGCGCCAACGCCTTGGCCGAGGTGTTCGCCGAGGCCGGCCTGCCCGAGGGCGTGCTGTCGGTGGTGCCCGGTGGCATCGAGACCGGCCAGGCGCTGACCTCCAACCCGGACGTCGACATCTTCTCCTTCACCGGAAGCTCCGCCGTCGGCAAGGAGATCGGGCGGCGCGCCGCGGAGCTGCTCAAGCCGTGCACCCTGGAGCTGGGCGGGAAATCGGCGGCCATCGTCCTGGACGACGTCGACCTGACCGCCGCCGTCCCGATGCTGGTGTTCTCCGGGATCATGAACACCGGGCAGGCGTGCGTGGCCCAGACCCGCATCCTGGCGCCGCGCTCGCGGTACGACGAGATCGTGGACGCGGTAAGCGCTTTCGTGCAGGCGATGCCGGTGGGCCTGCCGTCCGACCCGGGCGCGCAGATCGGCTCGCTGATCTCGGAGAAGCAGCGCGCCCGCGTCGAGGGCTACATCGCCAAGGGCATCGAGGAGGGCGCGCGGCTGGTCTGCGGCGGCGGTCGCCCCGAGGGGCTGGACACCGGATTCTTCGTGCAGCCCACCGTGTTCGCCGACGTCGACAACAAGATGACGATCGCGCAGGAGGAGATCTTCGGGCCGGTGCTGAGCATCATTCCCTATGACACCGAGGACGACGCGATCAAGATCGCCAACGACTCGGCGTACGGTTTGGCGGGCAGCGTGTGGACCACGGACGTCCCGCGTGGGATCGAGATCTCGGAGAAGATCCGCACCGGGACGTATGCGGTCAACTGGTACGCGTTCGACCCCTGCTGCCCCTTCGGCGGCTACAAGAACTCCGGCATCGGCCGCGAGAACGGGCCCGAGGGTGTGGAGCACTTCACGCAGCAGAAGAGCGTGCTGATGCCGATGGGCTACACCCTGGAAGGCTGACTCCGACCAGCTCGAGCCCAGCCAGCGCTCGCGGCCCGACGCCGAGTCCCGCCGACGCCTGAGCGACCAGGCGTTATGCATGGAGCAATAATTCCGGGCGCTTCGCGATTCCGCGGGTCGCGGCGCGGGATGACGCCCGTTACGCCGTTTGTCGAGCTTCGGCGGTTACTTAGGGAATAAAAATTGCTTACTTGACCTATGTCTTATATGCTTCGGAGCATAATCATGGGCCGCCGGCCTCGGCGCATGACTGCACCACATCGGCCGGGAGAGAAACATGTGGATCATCGAGCTCAACGTCGCCGCCTACCAATTCACCCGCGAGCTGCCCGACCTCAAGCGGCACCACTTCCGCTTCAGCCCGCGTAATATGCACCGGCCGGCAGCCCGGCATTCGCACGCTGCATGACGCCCGTCACGGGAGGTACGCCCGTGCCGACGACCACCGACACGAAGCCCGACCCCGCCCCGGCGAAGCGCTGCGACACCCGCACAAAGATGCTGGTCAGCGCCGCTCAGGTGATGCGCGAGCGGGGCACGGCCGGGGTGACCATCGACGAGGTCCTCGCCCGCAGCGGCGCTCCGCGCGGCTCGGTCTACTACCACTTCCCCGAGGGACGCAATCAGATCCTGACCGAGGCGCTGCGCTTCTCGGGCGACTCGATCACCGCGATGATCGACGACGCGGCCGGCCGGGGCGCCCGCGCGCTGTTGCGCGAATTCGTCGAGTTCTGGGAGCGGCTGCTGACCGAGGGCGACTTCGCCGCCGGCTGCGCGGTGGTGGCGGCCGCCATCGGCTCGGACTGCAGCGGCCTCAACCTTTCCGGCGAGGCCGGCGCCATCCTGGGCCGCTGGCGCTCCGCGCTCACCCGGGCCTTCGTCAACGACGGCTTCGATGACAACGATGCCGCCTCCCTCGCGGTGACGTCGATCGCGGCCCTGGAGGGCGCCATCGTGCTGGCCCGCACGGCCCACAGCATCGAGCCGCTGCGGCAGGTGGGTGAGCAACTCGAATTCCTCATCAAGGCAAGGGAATTCGTGATTAGCAACATGATTGCGCAGTAACGGCCGCCGTTTTCCGATAATGGGATGAACCCCGTCCCCGATCGCATACGATCTGACTTCCAGCCTTGAGCTTCGGAGGTGCGGAAGTGTCGTTCGTATTCACGGTGCCGGATGTTGTGTTAGCGGCCGCTACGGATGTGGGTTCCATCGGCGCGACGCTGAGCCAGGCCAACGCGGCAGCGGCGGCGCAGACCACTCGGATCACGGCCGCGGCCGCCGACGAGGTGTCGGCGGCGGTCGCCGCGGTGTTCGGCTCGCACGCCCAGGAGTACCAAGCCCTGACCGCGCGGGTGGCGTCGTTCCACGACCAATTCGTCCAGGTTTTGAACGCGGGGGCGGCGGCCTACGCCGAAACCGAGGCGGCCAACGCCGCAGCGGCCGCCAACCCGTGGCAGGCCCTGCAGCAGGACGTCCTGAATGCGGTCAACGGGCCCACTCAGGCGCTGCTCGGGCGCCCGCTGATCGGCAACGGGGCCGACGGGGCGCCGGGGACCGGACAGAACGGTGGCGCGGGCGGGCTGCTGTGGGGCAACGGCGGCAATGGAGGATCGGGCAAACCCGCGACGGGATCCGGTCCGGGAGGGGCGGGCGGTATGGGCGGACCCGCCGGACTGTTCGGCGACGGCGGCAGGGGAGGCGACGGCGGACCCGCCGTCGGCTTCCAATCGGCCGGCAGCGGCGGCGCGGGCGGCACCGGCGGCCTAATCCTCGGCACCGGCGGCACCGGCGGCACCGGCGGCTTCGCCCTCGCCTCCACCACGGGCGGTTCGGGTGGACGGGGCGGCGACGCCATCGGATTGTTCGGCAGCGGAGGCGCGGGCGGCGACGGGGGGTCCGGTCAGGTCAATGACGCGGCTAACAGCATCGCCGGTGCCGGCGGCCAGGGTGGGCATGGCGGGCTGCTGAACGGCGATGGTGGCCACGGCGGCAACGCCGGGGTCGCCACCCGCGGCAACAGTGGCGGCAGCGGCGGGGCGGGCGGGATGCTCAGCGGCAACGGTGGCGGCGGCGGCAATGGGACCGAGGGCAATCCCGCTCTGGGAGGCGGCTCCTACGCCGGCGGCAGCGGGGGCTCCGCCGGCCTCATCGGCAATGGTGGCGCCGGGGGCACCGGCGGCTCCGCCACTTTGACATCGCTGTTCGAGAACGGTGGCGACGGTGGCGCCGGCGGTACCGGTGGAACCCTGTGGGGCAGCGGCGGTCACGGTGGCGCGGGCGGGCAATCCGCCTACGGCAACGGCGGCGTCGGCGGCGCGGGCGGCAATGCCGTCGGGCTCTACGGCGACGGCGGGGTCGGCGGCGACGGCGGCCAGGGCCTCGGGAGGGGCGGGTTTGGCGGGCGCGGCGGCAACGCCGGCCTCACCGGTCAAGGCGGCAGGGGCGGCGACGCCGGCTTCGGTACCACGTTTGCCGGAGCGGTCGGTGGCAACGGCGGCAACGCCCAGCTGATCGGCAACGGCGGCGACGGCGGGACCGGGCAACTCCCGGGCGACGGCGGAATTGGTGGCGCCGGCGGGCTGCTGCTCGGCGTGCCGGGCTCCGACGGCAAATAGTCCGGACTTCGCCGAGCGCGACTGGCCCGGCCTGCCCTCAGTCGCTGGCGGGCAGCGGCTTGACCTCTTTGAGGTGCGGCGGCGTCTCACCGACGCTGAGGCTGCCGGCGCCGGGCTTGGTCACCAGCACCTCGGCGCCGCCGTCGTCGACGTAGCGCTTGCCCATCACCGTGCCCTCGGCGAACGCCGGGTCGAGCTCTCCGGACCTCTCGCCGCCGATCGGCACCATCGGCACGCCGCCGCAGCGCAGGTCGTCGAGGCTGTCCGCACTCCTGACGACGATCACCTGGGTGTCGCAGACCTGGCTGGCGAGGCGGGTCCCGCTCTTGATCATGCGCGCAGCCCCTCGAGCTCCCGGATGATCTCCCTACGCACCACCTTGCCGGTAGGGGTGGTCGGCAGCTCGTCGCGAAACACTACGCGGTCGGGGGTGCGGGACCCCCGCAAACTCTTGCGCACGTGCTCGCGCAAATCCTCAGGGTCGGGCGCCGCGCCCGGGGCCGGCACGACGACCGCCACGATCGCCTGACCCCACCACGGGTCGTCGACGCCCACCACGGCGACGTCGCGCACGTGCGGGTGCTCGACCAGCACTTCTTCGAGCTCGGCGGGCGCGATGTTCTCGCCCCCGCGGATGATGGTGTCGTCGCTGCGGCCGCCGATGAACAGGTAACCGTCGTCGTCCAGCATGGCGATGCCCCTGGTCGGGAACCAGCCCTCGTCGTCGAGAAGCAGGGAAATGCTCATCCGCGATCTTTCCGGGATTCCGACGCTTTACAGATCTAAGCCACAGTGTAACCCCTGCTGCGGGGGATCAGGTTCCGGTCCAGCGCGGCGGCCGCTTCTCGGCGAACGCGATCGCGCCCTCCTTGGCGTCATTGGAGGCGAACACCGGCATCAGGATCTTGTTCTGGTCGGCGAACCGGGTCTCCCGGCTCCAGCCACGCGACTCGACGATGATCCGCTTGGTGGCGGCGACGGCCAGCGGCCCGTTCGCGGCGATCTTCTCGGCCAGCGCAATGGCCGCCTCCAGCGCACCGCCCGGCTCGGCCAGCACGTTGACCAGGCCCAGCGCATGCGCGCGCCCGGCGGTGAGGTTATCCCCGGTCAGCGCCAGCTCCATGGCGATCGCGTACGGGATGCGCTCGGGCAGCCGCAGCAACCCACCGCCGCCGGCCACCAGGCCGCGCTTCACCTCGGGAATGCCGAAGGCGGATTCGCGGGACGCGACGATCAGGTCGGTGGCCAGCGCCAGTTCGGTGCCGCCGGCCAGCGCGTAGCCCTCCACCGCAGCGATGAGCGGCTTGTCCGGCGGGCGCTCGGTGAAGCCCATGCCCCGCCCCTCCACGATCGGCAGTTCACCGCGCGCGAACGCCTTGAGGTCCATGCCGGCGCAGAACGAGCCGCCCGCACCGGTCAAGACCCCGACCGACAGCCCGGCGTCGCCGTCGAGCCGGTCCATGGCGTCGGCGAGGCCCCGGCTGACCGCGGCGTTGACCGCGTTCTTGGCCTTCGGGCGGTTGATGGTGATGATCAGGATGCGGTCGCGCTGTTCGACCAGAACCTCGGGCTCAGCTTCTTCGCTTGTGCTCACGGACCGATCGTAACCACTGACGGAAACATCGTTAACGCCAGGCGAGATTGCGATTTCCGTCCGTGCTCCTGCGCCGAGCGTGCACTGAGCGCGAAATTCACGCGCGAATTTCGCACTGGGTGCACGTTCGGCGCGGAAACGCCGTCAGCCGCTCAGGCGGGCGCCATCGCGGTTTCGACGACCGTCAGCTTCTCGGAAAGTCCTGCGGCACGACGTATTTCGATGAAGTCGGCGACCATGGCCTCGGTCACCTCGTGCGGGTCCTCGCACGTGGCCCCGTCGCTGAGCACCGAGATGTTGAGCTGGTCGACGTAACTCCACACGGTGATGTTGAGGCCGCTGCCGGCGGTCAACGGCCCCACCGAATAGATCTCGGTGACGAGCGCCCCGCCCACCCGGCCCCGCTCCCGCGGCCCGGGGACGTTCGAGATGTTGAGATTGAGGACCTTGTTGTGCCCGTCGCGGCCCGACGCCCACCGGAAGAAGGCCTGGGTGGGCACGGGCGGCATGTACGCCGCCCACCGGCTCACCAACTCCGGACCCATCAGCTGGTTGCTCTCCTTGGCCAAAATGGCGTTCTCGTGGCTGCACCGCACCCGCTCGAGCGGGTCATCCGAATCGGTGGGGAGGCCCACCAGCACGCCGGTGAAGCGGTTCCCGGAGATGCGCTCGGGCGAGAAGTCGAAGCTCATCGGGACCGAGGCGAGCAGCGGCACGGCCTTGCCGTCGTAGCGCAGCAGCAGCGTCCGCAGCGCGCCGCTCGACATCGCCAGGACCATGTCGTTGACGGTCGCCCCGAGCTTCTTCCCGGCCTCCTTGACGTCGGCGAGGGCCAGGGTGGCGGTGGCGAACCTGCGCTCCGGGGTGATCTTGTGGTTGATGAAGGTGGGCGGCGGCTCGAAGGGCCGGGTCAGCTCCGGAGACAGCTTGCGCGAGCTGCGCCGCACCCGGCCGAGACCCTCGGCGGTGTAGCGGATGTTCCGCGGGATGCGCCCGAGGTGGCGCATGTGGTCGGCGAACGCCGAACTCATCAGCTGCCGGTTGGTGGGCGCGGGGTCGGACACGTACGGGCCGCCCTCGGGCCCGGGCTGCAGGTCCATGCCGCGCGCCATCAGGTTGGCGGACGCGACGCCGTCGGCGAGCGCGTGGTGGATCTTGCCGACCACCGCGATCCGGCCGTTGGCCAGCCCCTCGACGAAGTACATCTCCCACAGGGGATGGCTGCGGTCGAGCGGGGTGCTGGCGATCTGGCCGATCGCCTCGTCGAGCTCGCGACGGCCGCCTGGCGCCGGTAGGCGCCAGGGCCGGATGTGGTAGTTCAGGTCGACATCGCAATGCTCGCGCCACATCGGATGGTGGAACTTGAACGGGATCTCGACGAGCTGGTAGCAGAACGGGTCGAGCTTGCCCAGCCGGCCGCGGATCACTTCCCGGAACGCGTCGATGCCGAAGTCGAGCCGGTCCGTGTCCAACTCGATGACCGCCGCCTTGATGGTGTGCATGTGCACGTTGGGCGTCTCGCTGTACAGCAGTACCGCGTCCCATCCGCTTAGCCGTTTCACCGCTGCCCCTTACCCATAAAGGGACCATACTCAGCGGCGGGAGCTCAGATAACCTCTTTGGCCGCGTTTGCCTTGGTGCGATAGACCTGGTTGAGGAACAGCGACGTCGCGTGCGCGGCGACGCCCGCCCGCCCGCCGTCGATAAGGTCGAATCCGTGGCCCGCCCCGGGCAGCTCGAGGTAGCCGACGATCGAGTGCGACACCGCCCGCATCCGTTCCACGAAGCCCCGCGCCTGGGCGACGGGGATGACGCTGTCCCTGCTGCCGTGAATGATGAGGAACGGCGGGGCATTCCGGTGCACGCGCGCCATCGGCGACGCGGCGCGGAACACGTCGGGGTGGCGGTCGATTCTGCGCCTCACCACCACCCGCTCGAGGAAGTCGACGAACCGTTCCCGCTCTGGGGTGGACCGGTCCTCCCAGTCGTACCTGCCGTAGATGCCCACCACGGCGTCCACCGAGCTGTCGGCGCCCTCGGGCAGGTGTTCGGCGAAGCCGGGGTCGTCCGGCGTCAGCCCGGCGAGGGCGGACAGGTGGCCGCCGGCCGAGCATCCCGCCACCGCAACGAAATTGCGGTCGCCCCCGAAGCGGTCCACGTTGGCCCTGGCCCACGCGATGGCCGTCTTGACGTCGGTGATGTGGCGGGGCCAGCGGTGGTGCGGCGAGACGCGGTAGTCGATCGCCAGGCACACCCAGCCCTGCTCGGCCAGCCGCGACATCAGCGCCGAGCCCTGCCCCCTGGACTTGCCGTGCACCCAGGCGCCGCCGGGCACGAAGACCAGCACCGGGGCCGGGTGTGCGGGGAGATCCTTGCGGCGCCAGACGTCCAGCACCTGCGCGGGGTGGCTGCCGTAGTGGACCCCACGCCGGTACAGGTAGCGACGCTGACGCATGGCGTCCCAGATGGGGGGCGTGCGGTCGACGACGGGCCACTCCGCCTCCAGGTCGGCGGCCGACACGACGCCGCGCAGCGACGCGAGCGAGATGTCCTGGTCGCTTCGCGGATCGCGGGGTTCTTCCGGCTCGGCCCCGGGCCGCAGCCACCCCTTGGCCGCGGCCGAGAGGAATTCCGGCGCGTGCTTGGCGCCCCAGGTGCCCATCGCGGTCATGGTGCCGAGCGGTTCGAGGTGCTTACCGACCACCGGCAGCGAAGCGCCCGCCACGCTCAGGGCCAGCGCATAGTCGGCAGGCCGGGCCCGCAGCAACCATTTCACGCACGGTGTCATGCTCGGTCCCCTCGCCGTCATTAGGGGAGCTTACCCCCGCGCGGTTCGGCAAAACCGACGTTTGCGTCGGAGCGCGCGACGAGCAGCCGCGTGGCGTAGGCGGCCGCGCTCGCCGCGAACATCGCGGCGGTGAGCAGCAACCACCGCCCCAGGAACGGGTCCTGGGTCTGGCCGGTGGCCGCCCGGTAGGTCGGTGCGCCCTGTTCGATGATGCCGGGCAGGAACACCAGCAACGTCAGTCCGGCGCCCAGGGCGGGCACCCGAATGTGGTTGCGGGCGCTGATGTTTGGCCGACGAGACGCGCGCCTGCGCGCGAATAACACCCGGTCGGCCAAGGCGTAGAGCGGGAACAGCAGCAGGTCGTGGGCGACGACCGCGGCGCCGAGCCAGACCGCGATCGACTGCCACCAGGTGCCGGGGTTCCAGAGGGCTTCGGGCTTGAACGTGACCAGCAGGTAGCCCAGCAGCGTGAAACCGCTGAGCATCGTCAACAGGTGCGCGGGATGCGCCCCGTAGAACGCGGCGAAACGCCTTGTCAAACTCGGCATTTCAGCTCGACTCGAAGCTCACCGACGTCACCCACTTGGTGTTGTGCACGCCGGGCAGCGCCGGCACGATGATGCGTGCCGGGTACCCGTGGTCCAGCGGCAGGTCGGCGCCGTTGACCCGCACGGCCAGCAGCGCGTCGGGATCGCCGATCTGATTGGCCTGCAATGTCGCGGCGCCGAACGCGCCGCCCGGCTGCAGGGACGTCACCCGCGCCGCCTTCGGTGCGGGCACGCCGGCGAGCCGGGCCAGCGCGGCCAGCGGCACGCCGCTCCAGGTCTGCACGGTCGACCAGCCTTCGACGCAGGCGATCGGCAGCCGCGCGGAGCGCTGCGGCAGGGCGGCCAGCGCGGCCCGGTCGAGCACCACCTCCGCGGGCCCGCCGCGTAGGGTCAACCGCCAACCGCCGCCGATCATTTCGGGCGTGATGCCCGCCGCCGCCGCGGTCTTGTTGACGGGGAAGTCGCCGCTGGCATTGGCCCCGCCCCGGCCGCGCGGCAGCAGCAGTGCCGCCTGGCGTGCGGCTCCCCCGAACGTCTGGCCCGCCGTCAGCACGCCGATGAGCAGGGCCCCGGACCCGACCAGCGCCAGCGCGCCGCGCCTGCTCATCGTGGGTTCCGCCGGGTCGGCGGCCACCAGGCCGTCGGGGTCGGGCGGCTGCGGGCGGGTGTCGTCGCGGCCGGTGCGCAGGACCTCCCGCATGGGTAGCGACCGCAGCCCGGTGACCATGCGCGGGATCTTGAGCGCGATGTGCATCAGGAACCCGATGATGAAAACCCAGGCCCCGAAGTAGTGGGCCGTGTAGAAGCTGAACCCGAAGATGTAGTCGTACTGGATGTTGAGGACGCCGGTGACGATTTCGAACAAGACCCCGCCGACGAGCGCCACCAGCGACAGCCGCTCGAGCACCTGGGCGATCGAGCGGGCCGGCGGCCACACGAACAGCCGCGGTATCACCGACCACAGCTTGGCCAGCACCACCGGAATGATGATCAGTCCCAGCCCCACGTGCAGGCCCTGGGTCAGCCGGTACAGCCAGGCGGGCCGGGTGGGCCAGGTGAAGGGGGGCAGGCGCAGCCAGCCGACGTCGGCGGGGATGGCCTGACCGAACTGTGGCGCGTACGCGATGTACGACAACAGCCCCGTGACGACGACGATCGGCAGCGCGACCAGCAGCGCGAGGCCGAACACGGACGTCAGCCAGGGTCCCCGCAGCGGACTCCGGAAGCGCCCCAACGGCCGCAGGTCGATCATGGGTCCCCCATCAGGCCTACAACGCTGCCAGACTCGCGATCACCCGGCTACCGATCAGGCTGACATCGGTCAGTGTCAACCCGACCTGGGCGGCCAGCGCGGCAGCGCTGTCCACGCCCACCGAGGCCCACCGAAACCACGGCCCGACGTCCCCGCCGGACTCGAGCCGCACCCAGCGTTCCCGGATGCCGATGGCCTCCGAGTCGAATTCGGCGACGCACCGGCCGCCGCAGGCCAGCAACTCGACGGCGCGGCCCAGGATCCGGCGCGGATCACCGCCGAGGCCGACGTTGCCGTCGACGAGCAGGACGGTCTGCCAGGCGCCGGTCCAGGGCAGCGGTTCGAACACGTCGCCCAGCAGGGCGGGCGCGCCGCCGCGGCCCGCCAGGCGGATCGCCGTCGCGGACCGGTCGATGCCGAGTGCGGGAACCCCCCGCGCAATCAGCCGCGCCACCAATCGGCCCGGTCCGCACCCCAATTCGATCGCCGGCCCGTCGCACATCTGGGTGACGGCATCGTCGAAGACCTCGTCGGGGGCGTCGGAGGCGTCGGAGGCCGAACCGTCGGGGCGCGGCACGCCCAGCCAGCGGTGGGCGGGCAGCGGTTCCAGCCCACCGTCCTGGTGGCGGATCCAACATCGTTCGCCGACGAGCGCCCGGTCGTAGAGTTGGCCCAGCATTGCCCGCCTCTCGCGCGTCCCCGACCAAGCGGTCCCGACGTGCTGATGCCCACCAGCGCCAGCGTTTCGATCACCCTGATCGATACCCGGAAGTTCGCAGAACTAATCCCTTGCCGGGAGGGACACGTGGCAACCGCCGAAACGGTTCATCCCGTGCCGAGGCGCGCATCGATGCACAACCGGATCGCACCGTCCTCCTCGGCATGCGCGGGATACGCGGTCACCGGCGCGCCGTCGTTGGCCACCTCGCAGCCGGTGGCCAGGTCGTAAGTGTGGCCGTGCAGTGGGCAGATGACGACGGTGTTGTCGGCGATCCCGTCGGCCAGCGGTCCGCCGCGGTGCGGGCAGCTGGCGTCGAGCGCGCGCAGCGAGCCGTCCCGCAGCCGGAACACCGCGATCTGCCGATCGTCGACGACGAAAGCGCGGCCCTCCCCCACCGGGATCTGGTCCACCGGCCCCAGCGAGACGTCGGTCATCGGACCGGCACCTGCGGCAGCGGGATCAGCGGCAGCGACGACCGGAACTGGTTGGGCGTGACCGGATCTTCGCTTTCGCCCCAGGGGTCGCGATAGGAGTCGACGGATTTCTGCATGCGCGCGTCGAGACCCGCGGCGATACCGTCGCTGTCGGAGACCACGATCTCGCGGATCCGGTCGATGCCCACTCGCGGGACGAAATCGTAGGTGCGCTCGAGCCACTTGGCGTTCTCGCGGTAGTACTGCAGGAAGCGGCCCGTGAGCGCGATCACCTCCTCGGGGGAGCCGACCGTGGTGAGCAGGTCGCCCTTGCGGACGTGCGCCCCGGCCGCGCCGCCGACGTAGATCTGCCACTGCCCGCCCTCGATCGCCACGACGCCGAGGTCCTTGCACAGCGCCTCGGCGCAGTTGCGGGGGCAGCCGGTCACCGCCAGCTTCATCTTGCCGGGGCTGGGGATGCCCTGGAAGCGCTCCTCGATCGCGATGCCGAGCGCCGTGGAGTCGCCCAGCCCGAATCGGCAGAAGTCGCTTCCCACACAGGTTTTCACCGTCCGGAAGCTCTTGCCGTAAGCGTAGCCCGACGGCATGCCGAGGTCGGCCCAGACCGCGGGCAGGTCTTCCTTGCGCACGCCGAGCAGGTCGATGCGCTGGCCGCCGGTGAGCTTGATCATGGGGATCCGGTACTTGTCGGCGACGTCGGCGATCGTGCGCAGCTGCTGCGAGCTGGTCACCCCGCCCTTGAGCTGCGGGACCACCGAGAAGGTGCCGTCGCGCTGGATGTTGCCGTGCACGCGGTCGTTGATGAAGCGGCTGTCGCGTTCGTCGACAAACTCGTCGCCCCACATCATGTGCAGCAGCGACGCCAGCGCCATCTTCGACCCGGCGTCCTCCCGGCCCTCGGGGGCCAGCGCCGCGAACACCGAGGACACGGAGTGCAGTTTGAGCTCGCGGATCTTGGCCATCAGCTCCGGTTTTTCGTACGGGATGCCGGGCACGTACCAGTTGGCGGCGGCGTCCCGGGACACCGCGGCCCCTGCCTCCGACGCGGCCCACTCGACGATCTGGGCGACCAGGCCCTTGCACGAACCGCAGCCCTTGCCCGCCCGGGTCGCCGCCATGACGCCGTCGATCGAGGTCTGGCCGTCCTTGACGCAGCGCACGATCGTGGCCTTGTTGACGCCGTTGCAGTTGCACACCTGCGCGTCGTCGGACAGCTCGGCGGCGCCGGCGGCCTCGTCGGGCGCCCCGCCGATGTCGAACATCAGCGTGACGCGTTCGGGGGGCAGGGGCAGGCCGCGGTCGAAGGCCTGCATCAAAAACGCCACCTTGCTGACGTCACCGACCAGCGTGGCCCCAATCAGCTTGTCGTCGCGCACCACCACGGTCTTGTACACGCCGCGCCTGGGCTCGCAGTACTGTACGAACTCGTCGTCGTCGCGTTCGGGTCCCTTCACCCCCATCGCCGCCACGTCGACGCCGGCGACCTTGAGCTTGGTGGCCGTTCGCGAACCATGATATGCCGCATGGGGATTGGCGCCGGTGATGTGCTCGGCCAGGACGGTGGCCTGCTCCCAGAGCGGGGCGACCAGGCCGTAGACCTGGCCGCGGTGCTCCGCGCACTCGCCCACCACATAGATGTCGTCGTCGTCGACCGAACGCATCTGGTCGTCGACCACGATGGCGCGTTCCACCGTCAGGCCCGCGCGGGCGGCCAGCCCGACGTTGGGCCGGATGCCGGCCGCCATCACCACCATGTCGCACGGCAGGCGGCTGCCGTCGGCGAATTCGACAGCCGACGGCAGCCCGTTCTCGGTCAGCATGCGGGTGGTCCGCTTGCCGGTGTGCACCTCGATGCCCAGGGCCTCCACGAGGCGCCGCAGGATCGCGGCGCCCCGGTCGTCGAGCTGGGCGTTCATCAGCGCCGACCCGCCCTGCACGACGCGCGCCTGCAGGCCGCGGTTCTGCAGGCCGCGCGCCGCTTCGAGGCCCAGCAGCCCGCCGCCGATGACCAGAGCCATTGCGCCACCGTTCCTTTCGGCGAAGTCGATCATCGCCTGGGTGTCGTCGAGGGTGCGGAACCCGAACACCCCGGGCGCCAGGGTCTTGTTGTCCAGCCAGATGCCGTCGACCGGCGGGAAGAACGACCGGCTGCCGGTGGCCAGGATCAGCTTGTCGTAACGGACGGTCGTGCCGTCGTCGGCGTGCACCACGTGCGCGAAGGGGTCGACGCGCACCACACGGACCCCCGCGCGCAGCTCGATGCCGTTGTCGGCGTACCAGTCCCGCGGATTGAGGTAGATCTCGCCGGCGTCGTCCGAGCCAGCCAGCACGTTGGACAGCAGTATCCGGTTGTAGTTTCCGTACGGCTCGTCACCGAACACGGTGATGTCGAACCGTTCGGTGCCGCCGCGGGCGACGATCTCCTCGAGCGCCCGCGCGCCGGCCATCCCGTTGCCGACGACCACCAGGGTCGCCAGCCCGGCCCGGTGGTGGCCGTTGGTTTCGGGTTTGGTCAGTGTCGTCATGGCTAGATCTCGACGAGGCCGATGTCGATGAACACGGTGCCGTTCAGCCCGTCGGGCGCGGCGATGAAGACCTCGACGACGGTGTCGGCGATCAGGTCTTCGACGACCCGAAGTGGCACGTGCATGGCGTCTTTGGCCCCGATCGGGAAGTAGCGCATCGGGACGCCGTCACGCATGACCACGACGGTCACCAGCTCGTCGGTGCTGTTGCCGCCGCGGAAATACACTGGCTGGGCGATCGACCCCGCCGGCACAACATAGCGCAGCGACGCGGCGAGCAGCGACGGCGCGTCGTATCCCTTCCCGTCGAACGCGAATGCCCCCTGCAGGAACCGTGGCGTGCTCTCGTCACCCATTCGAATCTCCCTCCCTCGGTTGATCGGTGTCGGCTCTGGACACGGACACCGCGCAGACCTTGAACGACGGCATCCGCGAATACGGATCGAGCGCCGGGTTGGTGAGGCGGTTGATGTTTCCCGCCCCATCCCAGTGGAAAGGCGCGAAGACGGTGTCGGGCCGGATTCCGCTGTCGGTGCGCGCCGTCATCACGGCCTCGCCGCGGCGGGTCCGGAGGCGGACCTTGTCGCCGCTGGCGACCCCGACGCTGCGGGCCAGGGTCGGGTGCAGTTCGGCCACCGGCTCCGGGTCGCCCTCGGCGAGCTGCGGCACCCGGCGCGTCTGGGTCCCGGATTGGTATTGCCGCATCACCCGGCCCGTCGTGAGGTAGTAGGGGAACTCGTCGTCGGGCAGCTCGGGGGTGCCGCGGTGCTCGACGGCGTGGAAATGGGCTCGCCGGTCGGGCGTCGGGAAGTCCTCCACGAACAGGCGCGGGGTGTCGGGGTACAGCGGCGACGGGCAGGGCCAGAACACGCCGTCGTTGTCCGCGATCCGCTGGTAGCTGATGCCCCGGTAGTCGGCCTTGCCGCCCTGGCTGGCGCGGGTCAGCTCGTCGAAGACCTCCTGCGGTTCGGCCGAAAAACCCTGTGCCCCCAGTCGCTTCGCGAGGTCGGCCATCACGTCGAGGTCGCTGCGCACCTCGGCGGGGGGCGGCATTGCCGCGCGCCGCAGGATCACCCGGCCTTCCAGGTTTGTCATCGTGCCGGACTCCTCGGCCCACTGGGTCGTCGGGAGCACCACGTCGGCCAGCGCGGCCGTCTCGGACAGGAAGATGTCGGAGACCGCCAGGAAGTCGAGGGCGCGCAGCCGCTCGGCCACGTGCAGGGCGTTCGGCGCCGAGACCACGACGTTGGAGGCCATCACCCACAGCGCGCGGACGCCGCCGGGAGTGCCTAGCGCGCTGAGCATTTCGTACGCCGACCGCCCGGGCGACGGCAGGTCTGCGGGGTCGACGCCCCACACCCGCGCGACGTGGGCGCGGGCTTGCGTGTCGTCGAGCTTGCGGTAGCCCGGCAGCTGGTCGCTCTTTTGCCCGTGCTCGCGGCCCCCCTGGCCGTTGCCCTGACCGGTGATCGTGGCGAACCCGCTGTAGGGGCGGCCCGGCAGGCCGAGCGCCAGGGCGAGGTTGATGAAGGCCTGCGCGGTGTCGGTGCCGGAGCTGTGCTGTTCGGCGCCCCGCGCGGTCAGGATCATCGCGCGGTTGGCGTGGGCCAGGAGGCGCGCCGCGGCCACGATGTCACGCTCGGGCACGCCGGTGATGCGCTCTACCCGGTCCGGCCAGTACAGCCGCACCGCGCGGCGCACCGCCTCGAACCCCGCGGTGCGGTCGGCGACATAGTCGCCGTCCAGAAGCCCCTCGCGCGCAATGACATTCAACATGCCGTTGGCCAGCGCGAGGTCGGTGCCGGGCACGGGCTGCAGGTGCAGGTCGGCGCGGCCGGCGGTCGGCGTGCGCCGCGGGTCGACGACGATGTGCCGGGCGCCGCGGGCGCGGCCCTCGTCGAAGTACTGCATGGCCGGGGGCAGCGTCTCGGCCGGGTTGCTGCCGACGAGCAGGATGACATCGGCGCGCGCGATGTCGGCCAGCGGGAACGGCAGGCCGCGGTCGATGCCGAACGAGCGGTTGGTCGCCGCGGCGGCCGACGACATGCAGAACCGGCCGTTGTAGTCGATCGCGGAGGTGCGCAGCGCTACCCGCGCGAATTTGCCGAACTGGTAAGCCTTCTCATTGGTCAGGCCGCCGCCACCGAAGCAGCCGACCGCGTCGCGGCCGTGCTCGGCCTGCGCCCGCTGGAACGCCGCCACCATCCGCTCCAGCGCCTCGTTCCAACTCGCCGGCCGCAGCGGCGAACCGCGCTCGTCGCGCACCAGCGGGCCGGTCAGCCGTTCCGGATGCCCCAGCAGCTCGGCCGCCGTCCAGCCTTTGGCGCACAGTCCGCCGCGATTGGTCGGAAAGTCGCGCTGCGGCTCGAGGATCGGCTTCTCGGAGCTACCCCCCGACACTTCCAGCGTGATCCCACACTGCAGCGCGCAGTACGGGCAGTGTGTTTTTGTCGGCGCCGGCGCCATCGGCGATCACCGCTTAGCTGACGAGCTGGGCGTCGCGCGCCCCGCCGTGCTCAGTTGACCTCCCACGTCGCCTCCCGAATCGGCCCTCCTCCCCGAAGCTACGGGCGCCGTGTTGCGGTGGCATTTCAGCGAATTGTCCGCGGGACTACCGTGGCCTCACCGCCGGTGAGGCGCTGCGTGCGCGCTGGCGCCGGCCGGCTGATCACATCGCAAAGTAGACGAGTTCGCCGCCGATCACCGTGGCGGCCACCATGCCGGCGTCGAGTTCGGCGAGCGCGGTCGCGGGCGGTTCGCTCAGCACGCACAGGTCCCCCGGTTGTCCGGGCTCGACCGTGCGGGGCCGGGCCGGCCGGTCCGGGCCGCCCAGGAACATCGTCAACGCCGCCAGGGGCGAGACGCATTCGCCGGCGTTGAGGACCGCGCCGCTCGGGGTGGTGCGGTAGACGGCGGCGCGCATCGCCGTCCACGGGTCGCCGTGGCCGAACGGCATGTCGGTGGACAGCGCGGTCGGCACCGCCGCCTCCAGCAGGGACGCGACGCGCCAGAGCTGGGCGTGCTCGGCGGCGGGGACGTCGTCGAGGTATTGGTCCCCGCGCTCGGCGACGAAGTTGGGCTGGCTCACCACCGTCACGCCGAGCTCGGCGAGGTCGGCCAGGTTGTCGTCGGGCACCACGGCGGCGTGCTCGATCCGGTCCAGCGGGTGGCCACCGGCCGCGCGCAGGGCGGCGATGGTCACGACGAGCTGGGCCGCCGTCACGCAGTGCACCGCGACCGGCCGGCCGTCGCCGTGCACGCGACCGATCCACGCGGTCAGCTCGTCGAGGTCGAGGCGGTCGTCATGCAGGATCCTCTTTCCCGGCGACAGGAACGCCACGCGGGGCCGGAACTCCCCGCTCAGATGCGCCGCCCGCAGCGCTTCGGTGTCGGCGGCGTCCAGGTCGGGGGTGGCGTCGGTGACCCCGGTGACGCCGGTCGCGGCGATCCGGCGGCCGAGTTCGGCGAGGTCGGTCTCCCGCCACTGCAGCAGGTCCGACCAGCCACGGTCGGCGCTGCGCAGGCGGCCGTCGGGATGCCCGGACAGGCCGACCCGGCCCAGCGCCTCGGAGTTGAGGATCCACAGCGCGCCGCTGCGGTGCTGCACGCGCACCGGCACGTCGCGCACGACGGCGTCCAGGGCGGCCCGGTCCAGCTCGCCGGCGACCGATTCGTGATAGCCGACGGCGCGGATCCAGCCGTCGGGGCCCGGTGTGGCGTTCGACAACAGTTGCGCCAGCTCGGATTCGGTGCTTACGCCGGGCGGTCCGACGAAGAACGAGTTCAGGGCGGAGGCGGCCGAGCGGACGTGGACGTGGTGGTCGTGCAGCCCGGGCAGAACGGCGCCGCCGCCCGCGTAGAGGACGCCCTCGCCGGGGTGCGCCTCGAGCCCCTCGCCCATCTCCTCGATCCGCTCGCCCGCCCGCAGGTCGACCGTCCTGCCGTCCAGCAGGGCGGCCCGCTTGATCAGCATGTGGCGCAGCGCCGTTGCGCGACCAGCCGGTGCACGGCGGCATTGTCCGCGCCGAGCCCGCCCGCCGGTGCCGGCGGCTGCGGCGCCCGCGGGGGCGGGGCGGGCAGCTGCGCGATCGAGTCCCCGACGGGCAGCGCGGCGTAGGTGGCGGCGACGGCCACCATCGAGACCTCGATCAGTTCGCCGCCGCCACGGTTGAGCGAGTCGGTCAGCGCCGCAAAGGCTTCCAGTCCGGTCAGCGGGTCTGCGACGGCGTCCCCGCAGAACACCGGTCCCGTCGCGCTGGTCCCCACCAGGCCGCCGGCGACCGCGGCGTCATCGCCGAAGGCCGGCTCAGACCCAGCCACGCGGCCCGGCAGGTGAGCTCGGTGGCGGCATCGATCGCGGCTCCCCAGCCGGCGACGGCCCCGGCCCGGGCCAGCACGTTGGCGCGGGAGAAGTCCGGGGGCCCATCGGGCAGGCCCGTAAGGTGGGCCAGCCCGCCGCTTCCCCAGCGACGCGTCGCGCGGTTCACCTGGCCGAGCGTAACCTGCGGGCCCCGCGCGGCCCGCAGGGCTCAGAAGTGCAGCGCGCTGAACCGCCAGTCCAGCACCTGCCGGTCCGGCGCACCGGCCGCATCCCCGACCGCGTAGACCTGCGACCGCAGCCGCAGCACGCCGCCGCGCGCCGCCGAGGCCGAGGCCGAGGCCGACTCGACCCGCAGCCGGCTGTACAGCGTGTCCCCCTCGTGCACGGGACCGGTGTGGTCGCAGGACTCCCAGCCCAGCACCGTCACCAGATTGGGCAGCAGCCTGCTCGCCTGCGCCAGCGCGACACCGATGGTGTGGCCGCCGTACACCAGCCGGCGGCCGCCGACGCGCAGATCGTGGTGTGTGGCAGCGATATTCGCCGTGAGCCGGGCGAGCTCCGGCGCGCCGCTGACCACGTCACCGGTGCTGGTGAACTCCAGCCCGACCAGGCCCGGGTCGAAGTGCGGCCCGGGAATCCGGCTCCGGTACACGTCGCCGTCCCAGTGGCCCGTGGGATCGGCGGCGGGCCCGGAGGTTTCGGCGCCGATCACCGAGAGGTCGTCGCCGGGCTCGTCGGGCGGATGCCAGCCCGGGCTCGCCGGGAGCATCGCGCACCGGTAGAAGTCGAGGACCAGCCGGTCGGCCTGGTCGATGGTGATCATCCGCAGCGCCGCCATCCCCGTCGGCGCCCGGCCGGGTTTCGGCGAATTCACCCGCAGCCCCACGATTTCGGTGCGCGTATAGATGGTGTCTCCGATGACGGGGAACCGGTGGAAGGTGAGGCCGCGGTAGAACAGGTTCGCCTTGACGCGCTGGGTGGCCAGCGTGGACTGTCCGATCGCGACGTCGCACACCAGCGCGGGATGGGCCAGCGGCCCGGGCACGCCCGTGACCGCGGTGCACAGGACGGCGTCCAGCGCGAGGCGCAGCCGGTCCCCGACGATCGCCTGGTGTGCGGCCGCCAGGCCGGACGACAGCGTCACCGATGGCGCCCAGTCGAACACCTGGCCGACCGACAGGTCATCGAAGAAGGGGCCGCCCGCGCGCTCACCCGCATAGCCGCTACGCACAAGCCACATGCTGGCAGGCGCACGGGGTGGGGGCAATATGGCGTGCGTGAATGACGAAGAAGAGATGCTGGTCGCCACGGTGCGCGCGTTCGTCGACCGCGACGTCAAGCCGACCGTCCGCGAGGTAGAGCACGCCAACACCTATCCGGAGGCGTGGATCGATCAGATGAAGCGGATTGGGATCTACGGGCTGGCCATCGACGAGGAGTACGGCGGGTCACCGGTGTCGATGCCCTGCTACGTGCGGGTCACGGAGGAACTTGCCCGCGGCTGGATGAGCCTGGCCGGGGCGATGGGCGGACACACCGTGGTGGCCAAGCTGCTGACGCTGTTCGGTACCGACGAGCAGAAGAGCGCCTACCTGCCGCCGATGGCGACGGGCGAACTGCGGGCCACCATGGCGCTGACGGAGCCCGGCGGCGGTTCCGATCTGCAGAACATGTCGACGACGGCCCTCCCGGACGGCCGGAACGGCTTGCTGATCAACGGCACCAAGACATGGATCAGCAACGCGCGACGCTCGGGGCTGATCGCACTGCTGTGCAAG
Organism: Mycobacterium sp. 050134; assembly: GCF_036409085.1. NCBI lineage: Bacteria > Bacillati > Actinomycetota > Actinomycetes > Mycobacteriales > Mycobacteriaceae > Mycobacterium > Mycobacterium sp. 050134. The sequence continues at coordinate 26,722 of NZ_JAZGLV010000027.1, read as the reverse complement.
ACGGACCCCGACGCCACCCCGCGCCACAGCGGGGTCTCGATCGTGCTCGTCGGGCACGGGCCCGGCCTGACAGTGTCGCGGGACCTGCCCAAGCTGGGCTACAAGGGTGTTGAGGCGTGCGAGCTGTCGTTCGACAACTTCTCCGCGCCCGCGTCGGCGATTCTGGGCGGTGTGGCGGGGGAAGGCTTTTCGCAGATGATGAAGGGCCTCGAGACCGGTCGCATCCAGGTGGCCGCCCGCGCGCTCGGTGTCGCCACAGCGGCGCTGGAGGACGCGCTGGCGTACGCCCAGGAGCGGGAGAGCTTCGGCCAGCCGATCTGGAAGCACCAGTCGGTGGGCAACTACCTCGCCGACATGGCGACCAAGCTCACCGCCGCCCGCCAGCTGACCCGGTACGCCGCCGAGCGCTACGACAGCGGACAACGCTGCGACATGGAGGCGGGCATGGCCAAGCTGTTCGCCTCGGAGGTCGCCATGGAGATCGCGCTCGACGCGGTGCGCATCCACGGCGGCTACGGCTATTCCACCGAATACGACGTCGAGCGGTACTTCCGCGACGCGCCCCTGATGATCGTCGGCGAAGGCACGAACGAGATCCAGCGCAACGTGATCGCTCGGCAGCTGGTGTCCCGGGGCGGCATCTGAGAGCTAAATCCCGGACCGGCGTCGGCCCCTGCTGTATATTTGCCTGACTTCGGGTCGGAAGGAAAACCGGGCGCTATGAGCTATCCCCCAGGGCCGTACCAGGGTTCGCCGGAATGGCAGGGCCAGCAACCGGAATGGCAGGGTCAGCAACCCGGCTGGCCGGGCCAGCAGCCTGCGGGGTGGCCGGGCCCCCAGCCGGGCTGGCAGGGGCAGCGCGAACCCGACAACTACCTCGTCTGGGCGATCCTGTGCACCGTCCTGTGCTGTCTGCCGTTCGGGATCGTCTCGATCGTCTATTCGACCAAGGTTTCCGGCCTGTGGACGCAGGGGCGGTACGCCGAGGCCCAAGAGGCGGCCAACAACGCGAAGAAGTGGGCCATCATCGGGGCGATCGTGGGCGCGGTCGCCGCCGTGATCGGTGCCATCCTGTACTTCGGCCTGATCGTGTTCGCGATCTCGAACGCCCCGTCGAACGTCACCACCACCTACTCCGGCTACTGAGCCACCGCGTCCACCAGCCCCCAGGACAGCGCGGTAGCCGCATCGATGGTGTGGCCCGACAGCACCAGATAGGCCGTGCGCCAGCGCCCACAGCGCTGCACCAACTCGGCCAAGGTGTCGCGCACCGACACGACGGTGATGGCCCGCCGGTCGTCGCAAGGGGCTTCGGTCAGCGTGAAAGTGGCTTGGTCAAGCCAGTATTCGGGCGCGCCGGCGATCTCCCCGGCCCCAACCACGACGCCGGGCAGCGCAAAGTCGTCGGCCGGCGGCGGGGCGCTCAGATCGATGACGCGCAGTGTCACACCGAGTACTTCTCGATCAGCCCGTTCTTGTACAGCTTGCCGGTGTCGGTCCGCGGCAGCTGCGCCTCGAAGGCGATGGATCGGGGACATTTGTAGTGCGCCAGGCGTTCTCGCAGCCACACCGTCAGTTCGTCGGCGAATTCCGCGGTGGCGTCGGCGGGGTCGATGGTCTGCACGGCCGCCATCACCCGCTGGCCCATCTCGTCGTCGGGAACGCCGAACACCGCCGCGTCCAACACCTTTGGATGGGTGACCAGGAGGTTCTCGGTCTCCTGCGGGTAGATGTTCACCCCACCGGAGATGATCATGTGGTGGCGGCGGTCGGTGAGATAGAGGTAGCCCTCGTCGTCGAGGTACCCGACGTCGCCGACCGTCACCCAGCCGCGCCTGTCGCGTGAGGCGGCGGTCTTCGCGTCGTCGTTGAGGTATTCGAAGGAATAGCCGCCCGCGAAATAGATTTCACCGGCCTGGCCCGGGGGCAGCTCGTTGCCGTCCTCGTCGAGGATGTGGACCTCGCAGGCCATCGGCTTGCCGACCGACCCCGGGTGGGCCAGCCACTCCTCGGCGCTGATCAGCGTCGAGCCGATCGCCTCCGAGGAGGCGTAGTACTCGTCGATGATCGGGCCCCACCAGTCGATCATCTGCTTCTTGATCTCCACCGGGCACGGCGCAGCCGCGTGCATCACCCGCTGCAGGCTGGACAGGTCGTACGAATCGCGCACGGCCTCGGGAAGTTTCAGCATCCGCGTGAACATCGCCGGGACGAACTGGCCGTGCGTGACGCGGTGGCGCGCGATGGCGTCGAGGCAGCCTTCCGGGTCGAACTTTTCCAGGACGACCGTGGTGATGCCGCCGGCCTGCGCGCTCATCGACCACACCGACGGCGCGGTGTGGTACAGCGGGGCGGGGCTCAGGTAGATCGAATCCGGGGTCATCCAGAAGCTGACCAACGCCGACATCATGCCCGGGGCATCGGCCGGCGACACGTGCGGCAGTTCGCGCTTGATGCCCTTGGGCCGGCCGGTGGTGCCCGACGAATACTGCAACAGGTCGCCCTCGCGCTCGTCGTCGATCGGCGTGTCCGGTTGGTCGGCAACGCATTCCGGGTAGCGCTGCCAGCCCGGCAGATCGTCGTCCGCGATCATCAGCAACTTGGGCAACCCGCCCGGGAGGTGCTCCTCGAGGTTCTCGCAGATCTTGCGCAGCGCGGCCGACCCGACGATAGCCTTGGTCGCGCTGTTGTCGACGATGTAGGCGGCCTCGGCCGCGGTCAAGTGTGTGTTGATGGGCACGTAGTACAGGCCGCTGCGGCGCGCGGCCCACATCACCGCGTGGATGTGCTCGTTGTTCTCCATGAGGATCGCGACGGCGTCGCCCTCGCGCAGGCCAGCCTGCCGGAAGTGATGCGCTAGCCGGTTGGCGCGGGCCTCGAGCTCGTCGAAGGTGACGACCGTGCCGGAGGGGTGGAGAACGATGGCGGGCTTGTCCGAGCCGCGATGCTCGCGAATCTGCATGCGCAGACTGTACCGCCGCGGAACTTGACGGGTGTCAAGTGGTCCCGCGGGCGGGGCGGGCTACTGGGACTCGGCCAGCCGCTGCTTGAGCGCCTCGAACTCATCCTTGACGCCGGTCGGCAGCTTGTCGCCGACGAACTCGAACCACTCCTCGATCAGCGGAACCTCCTGGCGCCATTCGTCGGCGTTGACCGCCAGGGCCTGCGCGACGTCGGCGCTGTCGGCGTCGAGCCCGTCGAGGTCCAGGTCATCGGCGCCGGGCACGACGCCGATGGGGGTGTCCTGGCCACCGGCCCGGTGCTCGATGCGGTCAACGATCCACTTCAGCACGCGGCTGTTCTCGCCGAAGCCCGGCCAGAGGAACTGGCCCTCGTCGCCGCGGCGGAACCAGTTGACGAAGAACACCTTCGGCAGCTTGGACTCGTCGGAGTTCTTGCCCAGGTCCAGCCAGTGCTGGAAGTAGTCGCCGACGTGGTAGCCCAGGAACGGCAGCATGGCCATCGGGTCGCGGCGCACGGTGCCGACCTTGCCCTCGGCGGCGGCGGTCTGCTCGCTGCCCATGGTGGCGCCCATGAACACCCCGTGCTGCCAGTCGCGGGCCTCGGTCACCAGCGGCACCGTGGTCTTGCGGCGGGCGCCGAACAGGATGCCGGAGATCGGCACGCCCTGCGGGTCGTCCCATTCCGGCGCCAGGATGGGGCACTGCGACATCGGGGTGCAGTACCGCGAGTTCGGGTGGGCGGCCTTGGTTTCCGTATCGCGGATGTACCAGTCGTTGCCCTTCCAGTCGATCAGGTGGTCGGGCTCGCCCTCCAGGCCTTCCCACCACACCTCGTCGTCGTCGGTCAGGGCGACGTTGGTGAAGACGGTGTTGCCAGCGGCGATGGTGCGCATGGCGTTGGGGTTGGACTTCCAGTTGGTGCCCGGCGCCACCCCGAAGAAGCCGAACTCGGGGTTGACCGCGTAAAGGCGGCCGTCCTTGCCGAACCGCATCCAGGCGATGTCGTCACCGAGCGTCTCGGCGCGCCAGCCCGGGACGGTCGGCTGCAGCATCGCCAGGTTGGTCTTGCCGCACGCCGAGGGGAAGGCGGCGGCGAAGTAGTACGCCTTGTTCTCCGGGGAGATGAGCTTGAGGATCAGCATGTGCTCGGCGAGCCAGCCCTCGTCGTGGGCCATCGCCGAGGCGATGCGCAGCGAGTAGCACTTCTTGCCCAGCAGGGCATTGCCGCCATAGCCGGAGCCGTAGCTCATGATCTCGCGGGTCTCCGGGAAGTGGGTGATGTACTTGGTGTCGTTGCAGGGCCACGCGACGTCCTGCTGGCCCGGCTCCAGGGGCGCGCCGACGGAGTGCAGCGCCTTGACGAAGAACCCGTCGTCGCCGATCTTGTCCAGCGCGGGCTTACCCATCCGAGTCATGACCTTCATCGAGACCACGACGTACTCGGAGTCGGTGATCTCCACGCCGAGCTTGGGGTCGTCGGCACCGAGCGGGCCCATGCAGAACGGCACCACGTACATGGTGCGGCCGTGCATGCAGCCCCGGTACAGGTCGGTCATGGTGGACCGCATCTCGGCGGGGTCCATCCAGTTGTTGGTCGGACCCGCGTCGACCTGCCGCTCGGAACAGATGAAGGTCCGCGACTCGACACGGGCCACGTCGGACGGGTCCGACAAAGCCAGGAAGGAATTCGGGTATTCCTTGGGGTTGAGCCGCTTGAACGTGCCCGCCTCGACGAGCTGGTCGGTCAGCCGCTTCCACTCCTCGTCGGATCCGTCAGCGAACACCACCCGGTCGGGTTGGGTCAGCTCGGCGACCTCGCGTACCCACTCCAGCAAACCCGGGTGATTGGTAGGCGCGGTATCCAGTCCGGGAATGGTGGCTGAGGTCATCGAAGTCTCCTGAATTCGTCTCTACACTCGGGCTTCTGTGGCTTTCGTATGCGCTCGCCCACACATCGGCTTCTATGGTGGCGTTAACTACAGGTTATCGCGAGCGCCTTGTCGAGGAAGTCTCGGGCAGGTATAAGCCTTCTCACAACAACGATTCAGAAGCCTCATCGGCCGTCACCCATCGTCGACATCGTCGCTGCTGAGACCCGGTTTCCCAACTTGGTCCTCGCCGGGGCCCGCGGCCGGGATCTCCAGCTCCGGTATACCCGGTTCACCGAGTTCTGCACGCACGGCGACCAGCGCGGCCTTGAGCGTCGGCATCTCGCGGTCGCGGGCCGCGGCCGCCCGCGCCGCCGCGATGGCGTGCTCCCGCAGTTCGCCGTCGATGGCGCTGACCTGGGCGGACACCTGGGTGTTCTCGGCCTCGTCGTGCGCCATCACCGCCGTGCTCAACACGGTCTCGGCGACCAGGACGCGGCTGGCGACGAGCTCCTCGACGGCGGAACGCAGTGACGACGTGACGTCGCCGACCCAGCGGTCCAACAATGCGCGATCGTGCAGCAACGCCCGGATGTGGACAACCACCAGCGTGACGGCCAGCCCGACCGCAACGCACCCCGCCGCCGCAGCGACGGCCAGCACGGGGCTCAGGCGGGAGGCCACACCGCCGACCAGCCGGCCCAAGCTGAGCGCCACCCCGAGCCCGAACCCGGCGCCCAGCAGCGTCATCAGCCACACCTCGTGGCGCCGGGCTCTCAGGGGCGGAGACGAGACCTCGACGGCCGGCAACTCCTCGACGGCCGGCAGGGCGACCCGCGCGCCCGTCGCCTCGACGGTGCCCGTGAGCTCCGAGAGCTCCGTCGTGATGCCTTCACCGACCTCGGCGACCAACTCGTCGAGCCGGGCGCGCGTGTGCGCCTCGAAGCCGGCCATCTTCCGCCGGGGCAGTCCCGCGACCTCCTCCTGCAGCTCGGTGCGGACCGACGAACAACGGTTGCGCGCGAAATAGGACAGCTGGACGCGAGCCTGCTGGACCTGGCCGCGCAGGGTGATGCCGCGCTCGGTCTTGCTCTCGCGTCGCTCCCGCAGTGCCGTGCTGCGCTGCTCGCGCAGCACGTCGACTCGCGCTCGCCGGCCGGCGCCGTCCGCGTCGCGGTCGAAGCGCCGCGCCGCCGTCAGAAGACGAGAGTTCCACGCGCGCAGCCTGTTTCGGCGCGGGATGTCGGGATCGGCGAGCCGGCGGGACACCGCCTCGACCAGCTCGCCGACGTCCGGCTCGCCGAGATCGGGGAGGGCGGCCGCACCCACCCACGGCGCGTCGGCGTACCGCGGGGCATGGGCCGCCAGGGCGTGGCGGTTGGCCTCGACCAGGTCACGCCAGCCGCGGTGCATGTCGATCTTGGACACGACACCCACCACCACGTCGGTGTTTTCGGCGGCGGCGTCCAGCAGGGCGCAGTCGGATGCGGTCAGCGGTGCCGCCGCGGAGACGACGAACACGACCGCCAGCGGCGCGTCGCCGGGGCCCAGGTCCGTCGACTCGACGAACTTGCACTGGGGCAGCCGTTCGCGCAGCGCCGCGGCGACCGAGCTGACGCCCGCCAGCCACGGGCCGGCCACCAGCACGACGTCGCGGCGATTGACGGCGGGCGGATCCAGGTGGGGTCCGATCGCCGCCACCAGCGCGTCCACCTGCGCGACCGGGTCGACCGATTCCACGCCGCTCACGCCCCCTCCCCGGGCAGGGCCCGCGACCACAGCCGCAACGTCCCCCTTGCGATGTCCGCACCGCAGGCTCGCCGCACCGGGCATATCGCTCCGCGGCTGTAGCGCTGCCAGCGCGCGGCGGCCCGGAGGTGCGCGGCCCGGTCGCCGCCACCCGCGCCGACCTCCAGCCCGGCGGCCTCGGCCATGTCGGCGGCCGCGGCCATCCGGGCGACGACCGCCTCGTCACCGGCGAGGAAGGCGGTGATCCGTTCGGCGTTGCCGGAGGCGGTCCCCGGAACAGCCAGCGCCTCCAGCTCGGCGACGGCGTCCAGGACGCGCCGGTAGCGCAGCTCGGCCCCGGCTGCCGCAATCGCGCGCACGACGTCATCCGCGCCGCCCATGCGGCGCAATAGGGCGCGCACCTGGCCCGGCGTCCGGCCCTGCCGGATCGCCGCCGTGGCCAGGGCCACGCCGAACAGGTCCAGCCTGTCGAGCAGGCGGACCCGCACCTCGGTGGGAACGGGACACTGCGCCGACAGGAACTGCGCGAAGGTGCCGTCCAGACAGGCACCGGGATGGTCGGCGAGCGTCCGCAGCGCGGCCCACAGCCCGCCGTCGAGGTCGTCCATCGCGGCGACCGTCAGCAGCCCGATCATCGGCCGCACCGCGACCCCGGCCAACGTGGACAGCTCCGCGCACCGGCGCCGCGCCGCCGCGAGGGGCCCATGCGCCGCGCCGTCGTCCCAGCCCGAGAGGGGCCCAATGAGATCGGCCTTGTTGAGCACTCCCACGACGGGCCGCCGCGCGGCGGCGATCGCGTCGACGTCTTCGGGCTTGAAGACCTCCGCGGTGACGTAGACGAACAGATCGGCCGCGCCGGTCGTGATCGCGATGCCCGACGAACGGCCGGCGCCGCCCAGGGCGCGCGCGACCGTGCCGCGGCCGACACCTGGCCGCCCGTGGACGGCCACCCGCAGGGGCGCCGCGGCGCGTTCGGCGACCGCCGTCACGCGCGAGTCGGCGTGCGCGGCGGCGAACCGCGCCAGCCCCTCGGCGAAGATCTGGTGTCCCCGTCCCCTCATGTCCTGCCCGTTCGGTTCGATACGTTCCGGCCAACCTTGCCACCACCGTCGGTCACACCGAATCGTGGCACCCGACACGCCGAGATGCGAGCCACCGTCCAGGTGGGTACCAGGCGAAGGCAACTGTTGGGTATCAATCTGGACCAGGGGCGGCTACATCGGGAGTTCATGGGCCACCATGGACAAATGCGTGCGCAAACCGGTGTGGGGCGGGGTCCCGATGCGGACCGCAGCGAGCAGCGCTACCTGCCGGCCAGCACGTTCCGCTCGCGCCGATCGGCGCTTTCCGACGCGCAGCGCCAAACCTGGGACCGGCTCTGGCCCCGCCTCGGCCTGTCGATCGGGACCCCGGCCCCCGGCGAAGCCGGCCCGGGGCTCGTCGACACCCCGGCATGGTTCGGCCGTCAGGCCCCGGTGGTGCTCGAGATCGGCTGCGGCACCGGCACGTCAACGTTGGCGATGGCCCAGGAGGAACCCGGCGTCGATGTGATCGCGGTCGAGGTCTACCGGCGGGGGCTGGCGCAGCTGCTCTCGGCGATCGACCGCGAACGGGTCGGAAACATCCGGCTGATCCGGGGGAACGCGATCGTCGTCCTCGAGCAACTGGTCGCGCCGGGCTCGCTGACCGGCGTCCGCGTCTTCTTCCCCGATCCGTGGCCGAAGGCTCGCCACCACAAGCGCCGGTTCCTGCAGCCGAATACGGTTGGCCTGATCGCCGACCGGTTACTCCCTGGTGGTGTTTTCCACGCCGCGACGGACCACCCCGGTTACGCCGAGCACATCGCCGAGGTCGGTGACGCCGAGCCGCGGCTGCGCCGGGCCACCGCCCAGACCCGGCTCCCGATTTCGGTGGTGCGCCCTACCACCAAGTACGAGAGCAAGGCGCACCAGGCCGGCAGCGCGGTGACCGAATTCATCTGGCAGCGACGTTGAGTAGGCGGTGACCATGAGCCTGACGGAAGAGACCGCAGCGGAGCCCGTCGCGCCACCGGCGGTGTTGTCCGATGAGGCGTTGGGCGGTTTCTCGCCGGGCGGCCGCGTGCTGCTGGTGTGGGACGCCCCCAACCTCGACATGGGCCTCGGCTCGATTCTGGGGCGCCGACCCACCGCCCTGGAACGGCCCCGTTTCGACGCGCTGGGCCGCTGGTTGTTGGCCCGCACGGCGGAGGTGAGCGCCACGCGGCCGGGGATCGTCATCGAACCCGAGGCCACGGTGTTCACCAACATCGCGCCGGGCAGCGCCGACGTGGTCCGGCCGTGGGTCGACGCGCTGCGGAACGTGGGATTCGCCGTCTTCGCCAAGCCGAAGATCGACGAGGACAGCGATGTCGACCGCGACATGCTCGAGCACATCGAGCGGCGCCGCGGGGAGGGGCTCGCGGCGCTGGTGGTGGCTTCCGCCGACGGTCAGGCGTTTCGCCAGCCGCTCGAGGAGATCGCCCGTGACGGCGTCGCCGTTCAGGTGCTCGGATTTCGCGAACACGCCAGTTGGGCGTTAGCGTCGGATACCTTGGACTTCGTCGACCTGGAGGACATCGCGGGTGTTTTCCGGGAGCCATTGCCGCGAATCGGCTTGGATTCGCTGCCCGACCAGGGGGCATGGCTGCAGCCGTTCCGGCCGCTGTCTGCCCTGTTGACCGCGCGTGTGTGAGACTGGGAAGCCAATGCGCGGGTCACTACTGATCCAGTAAGGAGCTCACGTGTTCGCCTGGTGGGGTCGAACTGTGTACCGCTATCGGTACATCGTAATCGGGGTCATGGTGGCTCTGAGCCTGGGTGGCGGTGTGTTCGGGATGAGCCTGGGCAAGCACGTCACGCAGAGCGGTTTCTACGACGACGGCAGCCAGTCCGTGAAGGCGTCGGTCCTGGGGGACAAGACATACGGTCGCGACCGGACGAGCCACGTCGTCGCCACCTTCACCGCCCCCGACGGCAAGACCGTCGACGACCCGGCGTGGCGGCAGAAGATCGTCGACGAGCTGAACAAGTTCAAAAACGACCACCCCGACCAGGTCGTGGGCTGGGCCGGCTACCTGGCGTTGTCCAACCCCGCCGACGCTCCCCCGCTCATCAAGGGCATGGCCACCGAGGACAAGAAGCACACCTTCGTCAGCATCCCGTTGAAGGGTGACGACGACGACACCATCCTCAACAACTACAAGGACATCCTGCCCGACCTGCAGAAGCTCGACGGCGGCACCGTCCAACTGGCCGGGCTCGAGCCGATCGCCAACGCGCTGACCGGCACCATCGCCACCGACCAGCGCCGCATGGAGGTGCTGGCGCTGCCGGCGGTGACGGTGGTGCTGTTCTTGGTGTTCGGTGGCGCGGTCGCGGCGGGCCTCCCGGTGATCGTCGGGGGTCTGAGCATCGCCGGCGCCCTGGGCATCCTGCGGCTGATCGCGGTGTTCGGGCCGGTGCACTTCTTCGCCCAGCCCGTCGTCTCGCTGATCGGGCTGGGTCTGGCCATCGACTACGGGCTGTTCGTGGTGAGCCGGTTCCGGGAGGAGATCGCGGAGGGCTACGACACCGAGGCCGCGGTGCGCCGCACCGTCATGACGGCGGGCCGCACCGTGACCTTCTCCGCGGTGCTGATCATCGCCTCGAGCGCCAGCCTGCTCGTGTTGCCGCAGGGCTTCGTGCATTCGCTCACCTACGCGATCTTCGCCGCCGTCGGACTCGCCGCTCTGCTGTCGATCACGTTCCTGCCGGCCTGCCTCGGCATCCTCGGCCGCCACGTCGACGCGCTGGGCGTGCGTACGGCGTTCCGGGTGCCCTTCCTGCGCAACTGGAAGGTGTCGCGGGCCTACCTCAACTGGCTGGCGGATCGGCTGCAGAAGACGAAGACCCGCGAGGAGGTCGAGGCCGGGTTCTGGGGCAAGCTCGTCAACTTCGTGATGAAGCGCCCGCTGGCGTTCGCGATCCCCATCGCCGTCGGCATGATCTTGCTGGTCATCCCGCTGGGCAACCTCTCGTTCGGCGGCATGAGTGAGAAGTATCTGCCGCCCAACAACCCCGTCCGCCTGGCTCAGGAACATTTCGACAAGCTGTTCCCGGGGTACCGGACCGAGCAGTTGACGGTGGTGATCGAGAGCACCAACCACACCAAGGTCACGGACCAGCAGGTCGCGGACATCCGGAACAGGATCGCGCCGATCACCGGGTTCACCGACAAGTCCTGGGAGGAGCGGCCCTGCCCGACCATCGCCGGCAACCCCTGCGTCACCGGTCCGAACGGGACGTCGCAGCCCAAGGACAACACGATCCGGGTCATCCAGAACGGCCTGTCCAACCGCGGTGACGCCGCCAAGAAGATCGACGAGCTGAGGGCCATATCCCCCCCGAAGGGGATCAATCTGCTGATCGGCGGCACGCCGGCGCTCGAGCAGGACAGCATCCACAGCTTGTTCGACAAGGCGCCGCTGATGCTGGTGCTGTTGCTCAGCGCGACCACGTTGTTGATGTTCCTGGCATTCGGATCGTTCGTGCTGCCGATCAAGGCCGTGGTGATGAGCGCGCTGACGTTGGGATCCACGTTGGGCATCCTGACGTGGATCTTCGTCGACGGGCACTTCTCCTCCCTGCTCAATTTCACGCCGACTCCGCTTATGGTGGTGCTGATCGCGCTGGTGGTCGCGGTGGGTTTCGGCCTGGCCACCGACTACGAGGTGTTCTTGGTGTCCCGGATGGTCGAGGCGCGGGAACGTGGCATGTCGACCGCCGAGGCCATCCGGATCGGCACCGCGACCACCGGCCGCCTCATCACGGCGGCCGCACTAGTCCTCGCTGTGGTCGCCGCCTCGTTCGTGTTCTCCGATCTGGTCCTGATGAAGTATCTGGCGTTCGGCCTGATGGCGGCCCTGCTGCTGGACGCGACCATCGTCCGGATGTTCCTGGTGCCCTCGGTGATGAAGCTGCTCGGGGACGACTGCTGGTGGGCCCCGCGCTGGGCCCGGCGCCTGCAGAACAGGATCGGGCTCGGCGAGATCGACCTGCCCGACGAGCGCAAGCGCCCGACGTTCAAGGGCGGCCCCGCACGCCCGCCCGTGGCGGCGGCGAGCCTGACCGCCGCGCCGGCGCGCCCCCCGCACGACCCGACGCATCCCGGGGCGCTGGAGCCGTCGCGGGCGCGGCCGGTCAACGCATCGGAGGCCCGCCCCGCGCCCGGCCCAGCCCCCGCACCGTCGGCGCCGGCCGGCAACGGCGCGGCCGGCCCCGCGCGGCCCGCTCAGCCGACCGAGGCCAAGACCTCCCGCCTGACGACGCCCGGACGGGAACGACCCGTGGGTCCGGGTGTGGCCCGGCCCGCGGCGCCGGTCCCACCGACGCCGCCGCCACCGCCGTCGGACGGCCAGACCCGCGCGATGCCGGTCCCGTCGAACCGCGACAACAACGTCGACGCGGCCGATCCGACCGCGGCAATGCCGGTCATGCGCCCGGAGGGCTCGGAAGGCAGGGACTCCGACGCCGCCACCGAGAAGCTGAACACCCGGCGCCAGGGCGACAACGGTGACCCATCGCGTCAGCGCCGCCGCGCCAGCTCGGGCGGCGGGGGCCTGTCAGCCCAGGACCTGCTGCGCCGCGAGGGCCGGCTGTAGGGTCGCGCGCGCGGTGGCGGCCTGGATGTCCCCCCGCCCGCTCCACGACACATAGGCCACGCACACGATAATCCGCAACCGTTTATGTCTCGTCGCGCGGTAACGCCTGCTCCGGGCTGTCGGGCTCGGCCTGGACGATGGCGGTGCCATCGGATTCCTCGGTCTGCTTCTCGGCTTCGGCGGCCGGATCCGGGGCGAGCAGCACCTGCACCGCGTTGTTGAGGAACGCCACCGTCGGGACGGCCAGCAGGGCCCCGACGATGCCGGCGAGCACGCCGCCGGTGGAGATGGCCAGCACCACCGCCAGCGGGTGGATCGACACCGCCCGGCCCATCACCAACGGCTGCAGTATGTGCGCCTCAAGCTGGTTGACGGCGATCAGCAGGCCCAGCGTGATCAGCGCGTAGACAATGCCCTTGGCGAGCAGGGCGACCACGACCGCCAGGAAACCGGCAACCACGGCCCCGACCAGCGGCACGAACGCGCCGAGGAACACCAGCGAGGCCAGGGGCAGGGCGAGCGGGATGTGCATGATCGCCAAGCCCGCCCCCACCCCGGCCGCATCGGTCAGCGCCACTAGGAAGGTGGCCCGCACGTAGCCGATCAGCGACCCGTACCCGGCGCGGCCCGCCTCGAGCACCCTGTCGCGGACGCCGGCGGGGAAGATCTTGGACACGTATAGCCAGATGTTGCGGCCGCCGTACAAGAAGAAGATCAGCGTGAACAGCACCAGAACGGCCGCGGTGACCAGCTCGGTGATGGTTGCCGCGGTGGCGAGCGCCCCGTTGGTCAGCTTCGACTGGTTGTTGTGCACCGCCTCGATCGCCGCGTTGCCGGCGTTCTGGATCTGTTCGCTACGCAGGTGAGCCGGTCCCTCGATCAGCCAGCGGCGGATGGAGTCAATGCTGCGGCTGATCTGCTCGGTCAGGCCGGGCAGGCCGTCGATGAACTGGTTGACGACGAACGTCAGGATGCCGCCCAGGATGCCGAATCCGCCGAGCAGGACCAGCGCCACCGCGCCGCCCCGCGGCAGGCCACGGCGGTCCATCCAGTCGACGACGGGCACCAGCAGCGCGCTGAGCAGCAGCGCCACCAGCACCGGAACGACGATCACTTCGAGCTGCTCGACCACCCAGACCAGGGCGAGGAACGCGGCGAGGATGACGAGCAGGCGCCACGCCCAGGCTGCGGTCTTGCGGACCAGGGGTTCGACGGACGCGTCGTCGAGGTTTGCCGCCATCTGCCAAGCCTAGTTGCGCGGCGGGTCGGGCGGTCGGGCGCGGGGTTGTCAGGCCTGCGCGGGGCTGGCACGATCCGGTTACGACCCCGACACAGTCGGAACTGCGTCGCGATCCCTCCCCCACCTGCACCGTTACCCTAAAGTACGTGTCGCACGACGCGCCCGTCCGCAAGCTCGACTTGCCCCGCGAAGAGACCCCGCGCGGCAAGTACTGGTGGCTGCGATGGGTGATCCTCGGCATCGTCGCCGTCGTCCTGGCCGTCGAGGTCGCGCTGGGCTGGCGCCAGCTGGCCAAGGCGTGGATGAGCCTGTACGAGGCGAACTGGTGGTGGCTCCTCGCGTCGGTGGTGGCGGCCGCCGGGTCCATGCACAGCTTCGCCCAGATCCAGCGCACCCTGCTGAAGTCCGCCGGGGTGCACGTCAAGCAGTTGCGGTCGGAGGCCGCCTTCTACGCGGCCAACTCGCTGAGCACCACGCTGCCGGGCGGACCAGTGCTGTCGGCCACGTTCCTGCTGCGCCAGCAGCGGCTCTGGGGGGCCTCGACGGTGGTGGCGTCGTGGCAGCTGGTGATGTCGGGGGTGCTGCAGGCGGTCGGGCTGGCGCTGCTGGGCCTCGGCGGCGCCTTCTTCCTCGGCGCAAAGAACAACCCGTTCTCGCTGCTGTTCACCCTCGGCGGCTTCGTCGCGTTGCTGATCTTGGCCCAGGCTGTGGCGTCGCGCCCCGAGCTCATCGACGGGATCGGCAGCCGAATCCTGGCGCGCGTCAACTCGATTCGCGGCAAACCGGCCGACACCGGGCTGGAGAAGTGGCGTGAGACGCTTCAGCAGCTGGAGTCGGTGAGCCTGGGCCGGCGGGACATGAGCGTGGCCTTCAGCTGGTCGATGCTGAATTGGATCGCCGACGTGGCGTGCCTCGGCTTCGCCGCCTACGCGGCCGGCGATCACGCGTCGGTCGCCGGGCTGACGGTCGCGTATGCCGCCGCCCGGGCGGTCGGGACGATACCGCTGATGCCCGGCGGGCTGCTGGTGGTCGAGGCCGTCCTGGTGCCCGGCCTGGTGTCCAGCGGCATGTCGCTGCCCAGCGCCATCTCGGCGATGCTGATCTACCGGCTCATCAGCTGGCTGCTCATCGCCGCCATCGGCTGGGTGGTGTTCTTCTTCGTGTTCCGCACCGAGAACGTCACCGTCCCCGATGACGAAGACACCGATCCGGCGCTACCTGCCCCGAACCCCGATCCGACCGAGCCAGCCCTGCAGGGTCCGCTGCCCCCCGACCGCAAGCCCGAAACCGCTTAGCCGACGGAGTTGCCGCGCGGTGGGCCCGAGAGCGGGCTTCCGGCCGCCGGCGGGACCGGTCCGGCGCCCAGTGGCAGCGCGCCGCCCGGCAGCGCCGGGAGTCCGCCGGCCGCGCCCTGCGCCTGCTGCATCATGCCCATCGCCTGGGTGGGCGAGATCGGCAACTTGCACTGCGTCGACAGGTTCGTCAGCGGCTGGGCGATCGACGTCAGGTCCGCGGCCACCTTCGGGTTGGCCTCGAAGTAGGACTTGATGCCGGTCAACGATTGCGGCCCGGCCTGCTGTTGCAGCATCGACGTCATCGTCTGGTTGGTTTCGGGGTGGGAGTCCAGGTAGTCGCCCATCGACTTGGACACCGAACCGATCGTCCTGGCGACCTCGCTGGCCGCACACGGGTCGTTGGCGCCGGTCGCCGGCGGCCCGGCCAGCAACGCGACCCCGGCGGCCGGGAGACCCGCGAACGCAACGGCGATCAGCCCGGCGCGCAGCCCGCGGCGGACGGTGGCGGTACCTGTCGTCATGGATAACTCCTTAGCTGCGAAGGCCCGCCGGGGGTAAACGCCTCGCGGCCGGCGCCGATCAACGGCCCCCATATCGCGGAGTTCCCCCGCCCCGCAGGCCATCCGACATACTGCCATCCGCCCCATACCACTGCCCAGCTCGTGTGATCTACATCCCCCGAGTCACCGGTTCACAACGACTCCGCAGCGAGTTGGCAAGATCGGTGTCGCTGCAGCTCAGGATGCGAATAGCCGACATAATCCACAGCCCGCTGCGGTATCCTCGCCTCCACGCGTCGCGTGACACATCGGGGAGTCGAAAATCCAGCAGCTAATGATGCGCCTGAGCCGCAGCCTGCGCCGATATCGCTGGTTGGTCTTCGCGGGCTGGTTGCTGGCATTGCTACCGGCCGTCTATCTGGCGATGACGCAATCCGGGAATCTCACCGGAGGTGGTTTCGAAGTCGCCGGCTCGCAGTCGCTCGCCGTGCACGACCAACTCGAGGATCTGTACCACGATCAGGGGGCGTCGTCGTTGGCGCTGGTCGCCGCGCCCCGGCCGGACGCGAGCTACCAGGACATGAACGACGCGGTGGCGCTGCTACGGCAGACCGCCAGCGAGTTCCCCGGCATCACCGAGGCGCCCAACCCCACCCAGCGGCCGCCGCAACCCGACCGGCCCTACGTGGTGTCGCTGACGCTGGACGCCCGCAACTCGGGCACCAGCGACCTGGCCAAACAGCTGC
The DNA here is from genome assembly GCF_036409085.1 of Mycobacterium sp. 050134. Lineage (NCBI taxonomy): Bacteria > Bacillati > Actinomycetota > Actinomycetes > Mycobacteriales > Mycobacteriaceae > Mycobacterium > Mycobacterium sp. 050134. The sequence continues at coordinate 10,702 of NZ_JAZGLV010000027.1, read as the reverse complement.
AGAAGAAGATCGGCGTCAACGGCGACCAGCCCGGCCAGACCGCCAACGGCCGGGTGCGGCTCTACGTCATCGGGCAGGGCGCGCTCAGCGCCGCCGCGGCGGCGAACACCAAGCACGACATCGCCGCGGCCGAGCGCTGGAACCTTCCGATCATCCTGATCGTCTTGCTCGCCGTGTTCGGCTCGCTGGCGGCCGCGGCGATCCCGCTGGCCCTCGCGGTCTGCACGGTCGTGGTGACGATGGGCCTGGTCTACCTGCTGTCCGAGTTCACCACGATGTCGGTGTTCGTCACCTCGACCGTCTCGATGTTCGGCATCGCGCTCGCCGTCGACTACTCGCTGTTCATCCTGATGAGGTTCCGCGAGGAGCTGCGGACCGGGCGCGAGCCGCGCGACGCCATCGACGCCGCGATGGCCACGTCCGGGCTGGCGGTGGTGCTGTCGGGCCTGACCGTGATCGCCTCGCTCACCGCGATCTACGTGATCAACACCCCGGCGCTGAAGTCGATGGCCACCGGGGCGATCCTGGCCGTCGCGGTCGCGATGCTGAGCGCGGCGACGCTGACGCCCGCGGTCCTGGGGACCTTCGGCCGGGCGGCCGCCAAGAGGTCGCCGCTGTTGCACTGGTCGCGCAAGCCGGAGGCCACCCAGTCCCGGTTCTGGAACCGCTGGATCGGGGCGGTGATGCGCCGGCCGTGGATCTCGTCGCTGGCGGCGGCCACGGTCCTGCTCGTCATGGCCGTGCCGGCGACGTCGATGGTGCTGGGCAACAGCCTGTTGCGTCAGTTCGATTCGTCGCACGAGATCCGCGCCGGGGTGGGCGCGGCCGCCCAGGCGCTCGGGCCCGGCGCGCTCGGCCCGATCCGGGTGCTCGTCACCTTCCCCGACGGCGGCGCCGCCTCGCCCGAACACTCCCAGACCATCGGCGCGATCCGTCAACGCATGACCCAGGCGCCCCACATCGCCTCGGTGAGCCCGCCGCAGTTCGCCGAGGACAACGGCAGCGCGCTGTTGTCGGCGGTGCTGTCGGTGGACCCCGAGGACATGGGCGCGCGGCAGTCGGTGGGGTGGATGCGCACCCAGCTGCCCAAGATCCCCGACGCGGGAACGGCGCGGGTGGACGTGGGCGGCCCGACGGCGCTGATCAAAGACTTCGACGACCGGGTTTCGCAAACCGAGCCGCTGGTGCTGCTGTTCGTGGCGCTGATCGCGTTCGCGATGCTGCTGCTGTCCATCCATTCGGTCTTCCTGGCCCTCAAGGGCGTGCTGATGACGTTGCTGTCCGTCGCGGCCGCCTACGGCAGCCTGGTCATGGTGTTCCAGTGGGGCTGGCTGCAGGACCTCGGCTTCGCGCACATCAGCTCGATCGACAGCACGGTGCCGCCGCTGGTGCTGGCGATGACCTTCGGGTTGTCGATGGACTACGAGATCTTCCTGTTGACCCGCATCCGGGAACGCTTCCTGCACTCCGGGAACACCCGCGATGCGGTCGCGTACGGCGTGAGCACCAGCGCCCGCACCATCACCAGCGCCGCGCTGATCATGATCGCCGTGTTCATCGGCTTCGCGTTCGCCGGCATGCCGCTGGTCGCCGAGATCGGGGTGGCGTGCGCCGTGGCGATCGCGGTGGACGCCACCGTGGTGCGGCTGGTGCTGGTGCCGGCGCTGATGGCGATGTTCGCCCAGTGGAACTGGTGGATCCCGGCGTGGCTGTCCAGGGTGCTGCCGTCGGTCGACTTCGACCGCCCGCTGCCCGAGGTCGACCTCGGCGACGTGGTGGTGATCCCCGACGACATCTCGGCGCTCGCGGCGCCCGCCGCGGACGTGAAAATGGTGCTCAAGTCGGCGGCCAAGCTCAAGAACCTGGCGCCCGACGCCATCACCGTGGCCGATCCGCTCGCCTTCTCCGGTTGCGGCCGCAACAGCAAGGCGACACAGTCCGGCCTCCTGGCCGGCGGCAAGGCGACACAGTCCGGCCTCCTGGCCGGTGCGCAGGCCCGTGGGCGCGGTCCCGCCCAGATCCCCCACCAGGTCAACCTCAGCGAGGACACCTCGGGCGTCGCGGTGGGACGAAACGGCGGCAACGGCCACCCCCACCCGGGGACCAAGAAATTGGTCGGCGCCCGCGCGTCGCGCAACGGCATCGCCCGGGTGATCACCGGAGCCGAGCGGCCCGTGCACCCGGTCACGCTGTGGCGGGGCCGGCTGTCGGTTGCCATCGAAGCGCTGCAGACCGGCTGCGATGACGACGACCAGCCGAGGTACGAACGCCGCAGCCCGGTGGAGACCACGCACGTGCAACTGCCGACGGGCGACCGGCTGCAGGTCCCAACGGGCGCCGAGGCGCTGCGGCTCAAGGGCTACCTGATCATGTGCCGTAACAGTCGCCGCGATTACGCCGACTTTGCAGACATGGTGGACACCGTGGAGCCCGAGACCGCCGCGCTGGTATTGGCCGGCATGGACAGCTACTACAGTTGTGAGCCGCCCAGGCGGCAGTGGATGGCCAGCCAATTGGTGCGTCAGCTCGCCGATCCCCATCCGCGCGATCTCGCCGACGATCCGGACTCCGGCGGCGAAGACGAGGCAGACTGGGAAGAAGTCAGGCAACGCTGCCTGTCGGTGGCCGTGGCAATGCTGGAGGAGGCGAGGTGACGTTGGCATCCGACCGGCGCCCCGCATCGCCGCCCGAACGGCCCGCTGCGGAAGCGGGCAGGCCCGAGCCCGACCAGCCGGTCGAGTTCTGGCCGACCTCCGCGATCCGCTCGGCGTTGCAGGGCGGTGACATCGACACCTGGAAGCGGATCGCCGCCGCGCTCAAGCGCGACCCGTACGGTCGGACCGCCCGCCAGGTCGAAGAGGTCCTGGAGGGCACGCGCCCGTACGGCATCTCGAAGGCCCTGTGGGAGGTGCTGGAACGCGCCCGCACCCATCTGGAGGCCGACGAGCGCGCCGAGGTGGCGCGCCACGTGCGGCTACTGATCGACCGCTCCGGGCTCGGACACCACGAATTCGCGTCCCGCATCGGGGTCTCCGCGGACGACCTGTTCACCTACCTCGACGGCAGGGTCAGCCCGGCGGCCTCGCTGATGATCCGGATGCGCCGGCTGTCGGACCGGTTCGTCAAGGTCAAGTCGGCCCGGTCGGCCGAATCCAACTGAACCTAGCGCGAGTTGACGGGCAGCACGCCGGAGACCCGCCAGTCGTTACCGCGCTTTATCAGCGCGACCCGCAGCGCGGGCGCCGCCTGGCTGGGCGGCTGGCCGGGCGCCGTCTGGGTCACCCGCAGGATCACCGCGACGCTCGCCGCCGCGGGCCCGATCGCCTCGACGCCGGCCGACAGCGTCGCGGCCTCGGCGGTGACGTGGCGTTGAGCGAGGTCCGCGCTGCTCTTGTTGTACTGGTCCCGGAACGCCCCCGCCTGGTCCGGCACCATCAGCGCCGTGGCCCGATCGATCGAGCTGGCCGGTGCGCTCGGGGTGAACGACGCCATCGCCTCCGCGACCTCGGCGGCGATGTGGACGACGTCGCGGGAGTCCCGCCGGAAGTCGCGGTCCGGCCTCGTCCAGTGCAAGTAACCGGTCACGACCGCCGCCGACACGGCGGCCGTGCACAGGACGGCCACGGCCAGGCGCAGCCCCGGCGCGTCGTCGTCGGTGCCCACGCTGACCGAGTCGCGGCGCAGCAGCCAGAAATCGACCGCCATGCCTTCGACGATCAGCAGGATCAACACCGAGCACACCGACACCCACCACAGCGGCCAGGTGAGGACCACGCCGATCGCCAGCAGGGCCGCGACCGCGGCCAGCGGGGCGACCACGTCGAAGGCCAGCAGCCGCCAGATGTTTCGCACTTGAGCCCTCATCTGATCGACGCCAATCCAGAGACCATCAGCTTGCCGTCCACGTCGGACACGTCGAGCCGCAGATTCCAGTGCACGGTCGTCGGCTTGCCGCCGGCGTTCTCGCTGATCGACGTGGCGACCAGCAACACCGAGTCCGTCCGGCTGGCGAACGCCGGCAGCTTGGTGGTGACCACATCCCTCGGCTTCCCCCCGCCGGGTTGGTTGTCCAGTTCGTGGTGCACCGACTCGATGGCCACCGCCTCGATCCGGCCGGTGCTCTTCGCCTGCAGCTTCTGCACCACCTGGCGGTACGGCTGGACCGCCGCGTCGAAGTCGGTGTTCAGCTCGCCCACGGTCCCGTCGTGCAGCCGCTGCAGGCTGGCGTCGACGTTGCCGCTGTTCATGTTGATCAGCACGTTCGTCCATTCGGCGGCGGACTCCATGACCCGGGTGAGGTACGAACGCTCGGCCTCCTCGTCGCGGTGCCCGGACCAGATGAAGAGACCGAGCACGATCGCCGCGATCGACAGCACGCCCAGGGCCGCCGACGCGACGCCGTAACCGGAAAACACGGCACCGCGCGCGGATTCGGGCGCCCCGCCACCGCCAGCGGGTTCGTCGTCGGGGGGTGGCTCGGTGGGTTCACCGTCGGACATGGCCCGATCGTTGCACCCAAATAAAGATGGAAGGATGGCGGGGTGACAGTTGAGGCCATCCGCTCCGGCATCGACCTGAGCTACGTCGATGCAACCGCCCGCCCCCAGGACGACCTGTTCGGCCACGTCAACGGCCGCTGGCTGGACGACTACGAGATACCGGCCGACCGGGCCACCGACGGCGCCTTTCGTGACCTCTACGACCGCGCCGAGGAGCAGGTGCGGGATTTGATCATCGAGGCCAGCGAGACCGGCAGCGCTCCGGGCACCGACGCGCAGCGCATCGGCGACCTGTACGCGAGCTTCCTCGACGAGGACACCGTCGAACGCCGGGGCGTGCAGCCACTGCTGGACGAGCTGGCCGCGATCGACGAGGCGGCGGACGCGGACGCCCTGGCCGCCGCGGTGGGCGCCCTGCAACGCACCGGGGTGGGCGGCGGCATCGGGGTGTACATCGACACCGACGCCAAGGACTCGTCGCGCTACCTGGTGTACCTCGCCCAGTCCGGCCTCGGGCTGCCCGACGAGTCGTATTACCGGGAGGAGCGCCACGCCGAGGTCCTGGCGGCCTATCCCGGACACATCGCGCGGATGTTCTCCCTCGTCTTCGGCGGCGACCACGCCGACACCGCGGCCCGGATCGTGGCCCTGGAGACCAAGCTGGCGGCCGCCCACTGGGACGTGGTCAAGCGCCGGGACGCGGAGTTGGGCTACAACCTGCGCACCTTCGCCGACCTCGAGGCCGAGGGTGCGGGCTTCGACTGGGCCGGCTGGATGCGCGCCCTGGGCGGCAGCCCCGAGGCGGTCGCGGAAGTGGTTGTGCGACAGCCCGATTACCTGACCGCGTTCGCGGCCCTGTGGTCGGGGGAGGACCTCGAGGACTGGAAGTCCTGGGCGCGCTGGCGGGTGATCCGCGCGCGTGCGCCGTGGTTGACCGACGCCATGGTCGCCGCGGACTTCGACTTCTACGGGCGGCGGCTGACCGGGGCAGAGCAGATCCGGGACCGGTGGAAGCGGGCGGTTTCGCTGGTCGAGAATCTGATGGGCGACGCCGTCGGAAAGCTTTATGTGCAGCGGCATTTCCCGCCGGAGGCCAAGGCCCGCATGGATGCGCTGGTGGAGAACCTCAAGGCGGCCTACCGGCAGTCCATCAACGACCTGGACTGGATGACCCCGCAGACCCGCGAGCGGGCGCTGCGCAAGCTGGAGAAATTCACCGCCAAGGTGGGGTACCCGGCGAAGTGGCGCGACTACTCCGCGCTGGAGATCGACCGCGGCGACCTCTACGGCAATTACCGCCGCGGCTACGCGGTCAACCACGACCGCGAGGTGGCGAAGCTGGGCGCCCCGGTGGACAGGGACGAGTGGTTCATGACGCCGCAGACCGTCAACGCCTACTACAACCCGGGAATGAACGAAATCGTCTTTCCCGCGGCCATTCTGCAGCCGCCCTTCTTCGACGCCGAGGCCGACGACGCCGCCAACTACGGCGGGATCGGCGCGGTGATCGGTCACGAGATCGGGCACGGATTCGACGATCAGGGCGCGAAGTACGACGGCGACGGCAACCTGGTCGACTGGTGGACCGACGAGGATCGCACCGAATTCGGCGCCCGCACCAGGGCGCTCATCGAGCAGTACGACGCGTACACGCCGCGGGGACTCGGCGCGGGCCACCACGTGAACGGCGCGTTCACCGTCGGCGAGAACATCGGCGACCTGGGTGGGCTGTCCATCGCGCTGCTGGCCTACCGGTTGTCACTGGGCGGACAAGCCGCCCCGGTCATCGACGGGCTCACCGGCGTGCAGCGCGTCTTCTACGGCTGGGCCCAGGTGTGGCGCACCAAATCCCGCGCCGCCGAAGCGATCCGGCGCCTGGCGGTCGATCCGCACTCACCGCCGGAGTTCCGGTGCAACGGCGTGATCCGCAACATCGACGCCTTCTACGACGCGTTCGAGGTGTCCGAGAGCGACGCGCTGTTCCTGGAGCCGCGGAGCCGGGTCAGGATCTGGAACTAGTCACCCGGCGCCGTGGGTCGGTTTGAAAGGGTCGGCGCGAAGGTCGCTCTTAGACGGAACCCAGAGCAATCGTCAAGACTTGTGGATGAGTTCGATCACGTCAGTAGTTGTCCGTACGTCGCCGAAGGTCCTGTAGATCGTGTAGAGGGTGGCTTTGTGGTCCTCGTCGCGGCGTGCGGCATTGGCGTCGGCCACCATGATGACTCGGTAGCGCAGCTGGCTGCGTCGCGGGCTGAAGACTCGCTGCACACATTGGTGACCGTGCCGGTGATCAAGACGGTGTCGATGTTCCGCTTCTCGAGCAGCCCGGGGAGCGGGCACTGGTGGGGAAGAAGGCGCCGGCCGCGCTCTTCTCGGCGATGATGTCCTGGTCGTGGATCTCGAAGGCGGGCCAGAGGCGTTCGCGAAGCGGTCCGATGCCGTTGCCGTGGGAGAACACCTCAGCAGTGTGAGGGCCATAGAAGTCTTGGCGTGCAGGCCGTTCCCACCGGAATTATCCACGCCACCGCGCCTCCGGCCGCGCGTAGGGTTGACTCGATGAGCTTGGACGCCATTGCCAGTCCGGCCGCCCGGGAAAGGAATTTCGCGCCATAGACGGACTCGAATTTTTTGACCGCGCCCAGAGCATGGCGTTCATCCTCACCGGTCCAGATCTGCGTGAACGCGTTCTTCGCCCCACCGTGTGCCGACTTCGGCAGTGCAGCGAGGATATTGGAGACCTTGTGGAACCGGCGGCGCTGCTCGCGGGTGTCCAGAAACGCCTCGCGCAGCGCTCCCCAGAACCCGAGCGCACCATCGCCGATCGCCAGCACCGGCGCACGCATGCCACGGCGCTCGCAATCGCGCGGTAACTCCGCCCACGACTCGCTGGCCTGCCGATAGCCGTCGGTCCACGCGACGAGTTCCTTGCGACCGTCGGCCTGCATGCCGATCACAACCAGCAGACACAGCTTCTCGTTGCCCAGGCGCACGTTGACGTGGATGCCGTCGACCCAGACATACCCATAGGCCACACCGGACGGGTTCCGCTGCGCGAACGCTTTCTGCTCGGCCTGCCAGGTCTGGGTCATCCTGGTGACGGCGGCCGACAGGCCTTTGGCCGAGCCCAGGGATTGCCCCAACGCGGGTACGAAATTTCCTGACGAGAGCCCGTATAGATACAGCAGCGGCAGCATCTGCTCGATATGCGGGGTCTTGCGCACCCACGGCGGCAGGATCGCTGAAGAACACCTCAGCCACTCAAGGGTTTCCGCGTCGATTCGTTTGTCTTTCACGCGCGGCGCGGTCACTTGCACTGTGCCGGCGCAGGTGGTTACCGCCCGCGGCTCGTGATAGCAGTTTGCGTACCACGAGCCCGCGGCACTTCTCATCACGCTCGTCGATAAACGGTGTCATTCGCCAGGGTGATGGGACCACTGTTTGGCCACGGGGTAGGGACCACCTGTTTGGCTCAGTGGGGATGATCGGTGTTTGGTGGCGGGCTGTCAACCGTAGGGCTTCTGGCGTTGGCGGTAGGACGGTCCTTCGATGATGAGTTCGTGGGCGGTGGAGGTGAGCCGGTCGACCGCGGATTCAGCGAGCATGGTGTCGGTCATGACCGTGAGCCATTCGTCGGGTCCGCGGTTGGAGGTGACGATGGTCGCGCTGCGTTGGTGACGGGCGACGACGAGTTCGTAGAAGTCGGCGGTTGCGGTGGCATCGAGTGGTTGCAGAGCGAAGTCATCGATGATGAGCAGGCGGACTTGCGCCAGTCGCCGCATCTCGGCTTCGGTGCTGTTGTCAAGCCGGGATGCTCTGAGCCGCTTGAACATTGCGTTAGAACGCAGCATCAGGGTCGGGATTCGCCGACGCACTGCGATGTGGCCCAACGCGGTCGCGAGGTGGGTTTTGCCGACACCGACCGCACCGAGGACCACGACGCCGTGGGTGGCGTCGAGGAACCGCAGGCTGGTCAGATCGGACCATAGGGTCCGGTCGTAACGCACGGCGGCGTCCTCATTCCAGGTGTCTAGGCGCATGGCGGGATCCAACCCAGCAGCGCGGGCGCGGCGGGCTGCCGAGGTGGTGTCGCGTCGGGTGGCTTCGTCGGCGAGGACCAGTTCCAGGAAGGCTGCGTGAGAGAGGTGTTGGTGGCGGGCCAAGGTGAGCCGATCGGGCAGGGTGTCGAGCATGGGTGAGAGTTTGAGTTGACGCATCACCCTCTTCAGATCGGTTGAAATCGGGTCATTGACAACATCTTTGGCGGTCTTGTTCACCACAGTCCCTCCTGGCCCTGCTTGGTGTTGCCGCCGTCGATGACGTGCAACCAGTCCGGCCGATGTGTGGGGCGGTAGTCGCGGGGATCGCGGGCGAACCGGGCCGCCGCCAACCCGGAGGCGGCTCGCGGCGGCGGGACCGGGCTGTTTTCGGTGGCCTGTTCGAGCATGGCGGCGATCTTGGTCACCGAGACCACATCGAGGTCCAGCGCCCGGCCGCAGGCAGTCTCCACCGGGCCAGGGCCGTAGCGTTTGACCAGCCCGAGCAGCCGATACACCTGACGCATCTTCGTCCAGGGCAGATCATGATCGAGCAGGCGTTCGGCGTAGAGGCCGATATTAGGGCCGTGACCGGCCGCGGTGGCGATCAATCGGTGCAGATCTCGCATCGCGTAGCCGGTCTTGTCTGGGGGCAGATCGGCCGGGTCGGTGGACCGGGCGCCGGCGGGATGGCGCGGGTGGGTCTTGATCAGCTGGCCGCGGTGGTAGAACTTCGCCAACTCCCCGTCAGCGCGGGCCGAAATCGTCTGTCCGCGCAGGTGATGCGGGATCGAATACAACGCCTTGGCCAACTGGACGTGGTAGTCGCGGGCCACTTTGACCTCGGCATACACCGGCACGGCGTAGCGCACCGCCGGGGCGGCCAACAACACCGGCGCTTCTCGCTCGACGAAGACCACCGCGGGTTGGGCGCACGTGGTGCCGTGAATGCGCAGACCAGCCTTCTCGGCGCACCACACCTGCGCTCGACTCTGAGCATCAGCGAGGTCGGTGAAGTCTTCGCCGGCGAAGAAGTTGTTACGCACGTACTGCACCATCCGCTCCACGCGGGGTTTGTCTTGCGGGTGGGCCACCCGGGCCGGGTCGGTGCTGAATCCGCGGTCCTGGGCGTATTCCAGCCACCCGACCGTGAACCGCGGATTGACCGAATCTGCGTGCGCGACAACAGCACTCATATTGTCAGGGATCAAGACTTTGAACACGCCGCCGAAGAATGCCCAGGCCGCCTCGCAGCCGTTGATCACCGCGGCCAGGGTTTGGGAGAACGTTAACCACACGAACATGTGCCGCGAACACACCGCGGTGAAGGTCAACGCATGCACCACCCGACGCCGGCCGGTCGCGCTGTCGAACAGCATGCCCATCCGGGCGAAGTCGATCTGGCATTCCACCCCGGGCTCGCCGTCGACCACCGGTACCGTCCCGGCCCGGCGACGGCCCTGATAGCTGGTGCGTTCCTGACAGTAGCGGTGCAGAGTGCGTTGGGGCACCAGCACACCTTGGCGGGCGAGCAGGTCACCGATCTTAACCACCGTCAGCCCATCCTTGACCCACCCGTTGATGCGGTCGTGGTTGGCGCACAACACTTCCCACGCCGATCCGAACCCCTGGGGCCGGTCCGGGCGGACCACGGCTACCACCGCGCCGACCAACGCGTCATCGAGTTGATCGACACCACCGGCCCGGTCCAGGCCGGCAGCCACCGCAGCCTCGACATAGCGTCGAGCTGTCTTTCTATCTACCCCGGCCTGGGCGGCCACCACCCGCAACCCGTGGCCAGCCAGCCACGCCCGGAGTACCTCGCGAATCTCGACCACAGAAACCTCCCGAAACATCGGCGGACCCCTTCACATGCATCGACGTGAAAGCGATCCGATCCAGTTATCGAGCGGCCCCCGACGCGACACGCCGGTGGTCCCACTACCGGCAATCAGGTGGTCCCATGACCGTGGCTAAACCCAGCTCAAACCGGTCCCATCACCGTGGCGGGCGACAAAACGGCGACGGCGACACGCGTTATGAGCTGCATCGATTAACGACTTCCCAGTGCCAGGGTGCCGACGGTCACGTAATTCCCCAGGGGCTGCCGTCACGTAATTCCTCGTGTTGGGGCCCTGCTCGGCTGAGGGTAGCGGGTGGTGTGACGGC
>NZ_JAZGLV010000026.1:0-76034 GCF_036409085.1 Mycobacterium sp. 050134 | reverse complement strand
CCAAGACCATCAAGGTCTGCGCCACCGAGGACCCGGTCTGCTCCGACGGCCTCAACTTCGCCGCCCACGACACCTACGTCACCGACAACCAATTCGTGAATCAGGGAGTGGACTTCGCGGCCGCCAAGCTTGGCGAGGGCGGTCCCGCCGCTCCCGGCGGCCCGGCGACCATGGCGACCGCCCCCCGGCAGGGCTTCGGGGGCTGAACTTCCGCTCAGCGCTACGGATATCGCGGGTCCGTAGCGCTGAGCGGCTTGGCCATCAAGGCGCTCACCGCCTTTGGGGCGCGCGCGCTTACCGCCCGCCCGCGAGACCGCCGAAATTGCCACGGTGGTCGCGGCGCGCCACGGATCACGACCAATGCGGCGATCTCGACGCCAACATGCAGAACGGCCCGGTGTCAGGGACGCCCGAAGACGAGCGCGACGTTGTGGCCGCCGAAGCCGAACGAATTGTTGATCGCGTACTGGTAGTTGCCAGTTCGCGGCTTGCCCGCCGCCACGTCCAGATCGATCTCCGGGTCGAGGTTGACCAGGTTCAGCGTCGGGGGCACCACCTGGTCGCGCAGCGCGAGCACGGTCAGGATCGACTCGACCGCACCGACCGCCCCGACCGAGTGGCCCAGCGCGGCCTTCGGCGCGTAGACCACGGCGTTGCCGCCGTGCGGGCCGAGCGCGTTGTTGATGGCCTTGCCCTCGGCGAGGTCACCCATCGAGGTGCCGGTGGCGTGGGCGTTGACGTGGTCGATGTCGCTGGGACTCAGGTCGGCGAGCTGGATCGCGCGGGTCATCGCGTATCCGGCGCGTTCGCCGTTGGGGTCGGGGGCCACCATGTGATAGCCGTCCGAGGTGATGCTCGCCCCCATCAGGCGGGCCAGGATGTTGGCGCCGCGGGCCTTGGCGTGCTCCTCGGTTTCGATGACCATCACCGCGCCCGCCTCGCCGAACACGAAGCCGGTGCGATCCTTGTCGAACGGGCGACAAGCGCCCTCGGGGTCGTCGTTCTTGGTCGACATCACGATGCGCATCTGGGCGAACGCCGCGATCGGCACCGCCTCGATCTTGGTCTCCACGCCACCACAGATCGCGACGTCGGCCTCGCCGAAGACGATGTTGCGCCACGCCTGCGCGATGCCCTCCGACCCCGACGCGCACGCCGACACGAAGGTGTTCACCCCGGCCCGGGCGCGCCGCTCCAGCCCGATCGCGTTGGCCGCGCCGTCCGGCATGTACTTCTGCACGGCGAGCGGCGAGACGGCCTTGATGCCGCGGGCGCGCATGTCGTCGTAGCTGAAGACCATCTCCTCGGCGGAGCCCAGCCCCGTGCCGATGGACACCATCAGGCGGTTCGGGTCGACCTCGGGCGAGCCGGCGTTCTCCCACACCCGGCGGGTCAGGACCGTCGACATCCGCTGCAGGTAACCCGTGCGGTGCAGCTCGGCGCGGGACATCTGGGTATCGAACTCCTCCAGCAGGTGCCCGCCGATGCGGACCGGGAGGTCGAATTCCTCGACGAACGGGTCGTCGAGTTTGCGAATCCCACTCCGGCCGTCCAACAACATCTTCCACGTGTTCTCGACATCGGTCGCCACCGCGGTGGTCATGGCGATTCCGGTGACAACGACATTCGGGAGCGCTTTCCCGGTAACCATCTCTGTCATCAGCTGTGCGCAGCCTCCCTCTCACGCTGGGTGACGCCTGCCGGCAAGCCCCACCCACTACCCATCATGCAAACACAACGTCGCGTTTCGGCGGCAACTGCGCAGGCGGTGTCGGGTGCCCGACGACGGCGGGAGCAGCCATTTCGGGGGCCGCATACCCTTGGAGCCGCGAAACGTTCAGTTTTGTGGCCAATGTTTGCTGGCCAGTTCCAGTGAAGTCGGATCGTTTGAGCCTACCGCATGCGGTATCTGGCGTTTCGGAGCGGTGGCGAAGGCTCCCGTGAGCGTTGCCGGGGTCGGCGTGGCGGCCTACCGGGCATTGATGAACGCCATGATTCCCTGGGTCACGGCCGCGGCATACCGCGCCCGGCCGTCCGGGCTTTCCATCCGCGCGGCGTCGTCGGCGTTCTTCATGTTGCCCAGCTCGACGAGCACCGCCGGGTATTGGGCCAGGTTGAGACCGGCGAGGTCGTCGCGGCCATACAGCCCGTCGGACCCGATGTAGGTGGACGGTTGAAAGCCGGCGCCGGCCAGGGCATCCCGCATCGCGTGGGCCAGCCGCACGCCTGGGCCGGCCTGGATCGCGTTCAGCGGCGGGCTGGAGTAGTTGACGTGGAAGCCCGAGCCGGACGGCGGACCGCCGTCGGCGTGGACGCTCACGATGGCGTCCGGGTGCATCGCGTTGGCCAAGGCCGCGCGCTGGTCGATGCACGGACCGACGGAGCTGTCATCGTCACGTGACAGCAGCGTGCTCACGCCCATCTGGTTGAGCGACGCAGCGATCAGCCCGACGACCGCCCAGGTGAACGCGTGCTCCGGGTAGCCGTCGCCCGCGGCGGTGCCCGAGGTCTGGCACGGCTTGGTGCCGCCCCGCCCGTTAGGCACCTGCGCGTTGATCGAGGCGTCGTTGACGGCGTTGTGCCCGGGGTCGAGGAACACCGACGACCCGGCGACGCCGGCGTGCGCTCGGGGCGCCGACGGCAGTCCGCCGGCTGCGACCAACAGCGGCGCCAGGCCGCCGTAGCGCAGGGCGTCGCGCCTGGAGACGGTCGCCGGCCGGTCACTCATCCGGGCGATGGTAACAATCGGCCCGCTAACGCCTGAGGTTCAGCCGCCTCACCTGTCCTCCCGCCGGGTAGAGGTAGTGCATCAGTTCGGCACCCTCCGACCCGTAAACGCCCCGGTCGCCCCCGCGCACCACCCAGCTGTGTTGCCGATCGGCGCGGACGCCGACCGCGGCGCGGTGTACCGCCCACGGGCCGGCGCGTCTTAGGACTTCGCCGACGATCGCCCTCGCAAGCAGGAACAGGACGACCAGCGCCGCCGCCGCGGCGATCCACCAGATGAGCTCGATCATGATCCAGATCAGCACCGCGAGCCCCAGCAGCGCGCCGATCCCGCCGCCGGAGAAGGTGTTCGACTTATTCATGCCGACAAGATAAGGACGGCCACTGACAAGCTAGGGCTGGTCGCGCTCCTCCACGGCCGCCGCCAACTCATCGGCGACGCCCTTGAGGAAGGTGGCCGGCACGCTGTATCCGCACGCGACGATGCGCAGCCTGCCCTCGTATGTGGTGATGCCGGTGGCGTATTCGCCGGCGGTCTGGCTCTGCACCGCCGGACCCCACACGGCCTTGGGTCGCAGCGGGCCGGAGCCGTCGAGGTTTTGCACGCCGAGGTTGCTGATGAGGAGCTCCCACGGGGAGACGCGCCCGAACACATCCTCGGCGACGTCGGTTCCGGCGCCGACGGTCATCGCACCCTGTACGCCGAGCGAAAGGGCGAGGATGCCGCGCGGCGACCTGGCGTCGTCCATGCTCGCGGTGATCGCGCGCGCCTGCTCCCAGAACGGCGCGCCGTCCGAAGACCAGCCCGTCTGCGCCGACTGGAAGTAGAGCCCGCAGTCCCCCTTGACCCCGATCAGTGCCCGGAAGTTGATCGGGTTGAGCGCGCGCACGAAACTCTCGGCCTGCTCGGTGGCGCGCACCCGGCACATCGCAACCACCAGCGCCGCGTGCACCGTGGTGCGTTCTGCGCGGCAGCGCTGCGCCAGCATCGCGGTGTCAACGTCGGCCATGGTGAGCGTGTGCACGTTGGGCGGTGCGCCGTCGAAGGGCCGAAATGTGCTCGGCATGTGCATGCGTGGATCATCGAGCAGCGCGGAGTCCGAAGGTGCGATTGCCCCGAGCATGCGGGCGGTCAGGTGCTCTTGGGACGGCGGCTCGGGCAGGGGCGGCAGCGCCTGGCCGTTCATCGCCGCCAGCACGTCGCCGAGCACGAAGACCGACGATATCCCGTCGGCAATGGTGTGATCGAAGACCAGCAGCAATGCGCTCCACTCCCGACCCCTGACCAAGCAGGCCCGCATGAGCGGAGCGCGCGACCGGTCGAACGGCCGGGCGAGTTCCTCGGCCAACACGCCATCCCACGACGATTCGGCGTTGTGGCGGACCGTGAGGTCGACGGGGGCGGCGTCGCGCGCCCGGTAGAAACCGAGGCGGGTGTCCGGCCGGTCCTCGACGTGCACCGACAGCAACGGGTGCCGGCGCTGCACGGCGTCGAGCGCCGGCCGCACCCGGCCGGCGGCGACGACCGTGTCGAACTCTGCCACGATCGCGAAATGCGCTGGATTGCGCTCGGCGAAGCGGTAGAAGAGCCGCTCGTAGGCGTCGACGGGACGCACCAGGGTCGTTGCACTGTCCAGCTCGCGGTGTCCAATCACAAAGTCTCCGAACGTCTTAAGGATGTGCTATTAGGGTTGACGACTCACCCGGCCGGCGGGTTCACCGCCGAGCGCGCATTCAGGGGAACCGTCACGCGGAATCAGGTCAGCCCATTAGGCTCAGCACGATGACCAGGACGACGTTCTACTTCTTCGTGCCTGCGGCGGCCGTGGTGGCGATTTTGTTACCGGCGACCGCCCACGCCGACGACCTGCCGTTCCAGTCACCGTCGGGGAACACCGCGTGCGTCTTGAGCAACACCGCCGCCGAGTGCGATGTCAGCGATTTCACCTACCAGGTGCCGGCCGGGCCGCCGTGTGCGCAACACGTCGCGTGGGGCAATCGGTTCAGCCTACCGCAGGGCCGGCCGGCCGAAATGCAGTGTCACGGCGACACGTTGCGGATGCCCGGCGAGCAAACCCTCGAATACGGTCAGTCGCTGTCCGCGGGCACCGTCACCTGCGTGAGCGAGGCCGCCGGCATCAGGTGCACCGACAGCAGCACCGGACATTTCTTCCTGGTGTCGCGCGACTCCTACGAGCTCGGCTGAAATCCGTTGAGCCGCGGCGCGATCAGTCGGCCGCGACGCCCCTCAGGGTCCGCGCCGCCGCGCCGAACATGGTCCGCTTGATGGCTCCCAGGGTTCGGGGGTCTTTGCCGGCCAGCGGGCGTATCAGGTCGGTCGCCGCGGAAACCACCGCGTCCTCGGCGGCGGCGTCGTCGACGATGCCGAATTCGGCGGCATCTCCCCCGCCGAATCGCCGGCCGGTGGTCATCGAGGCGATCGCGGCCCGCGGGGTGAGCTTGGCCTGGATCAGCGCGGCCATGCCGTCGGTGAACGGGATGCGGATGTCGACCTCGGGGAAACAGAAGTAGCCCCGGTCGGAGCGCATCGTCCGGAAGTCGTGGGCCATGGCGAGCATGGCGCCGGCACCGAAGGCGTGTCCGGTGATTGCGGCCGCCGTCGGCATCGGGAAGGTGAGGACGCGGGCCAGCATGCCCTGCACTCGGGCGACGTAGTGCTGCGTCTGATCGCCGTGGGCGGCCAGCCAGTCCAGGTCCAATCCGTTCGAGTAGAATTTGGGGCCGCCGCTGGTGATCAGGCCCTGCGCGCCGGTGCTCTCGATCTCGTCGAGGTGGCTGTCGATGGTGTCGAGAAACGGCATGGAGAACCGATTTTCGTCCTCGCCGAGGTGCAGGACGGCGATCTTGCCATCCCAGTCCAGTGTCGGTGTCATAGTGTCCTTTCGGTGGTGGGGCGCGGTGCAGGCGCCCCGACGTCCAGCACGGCCCGCACCGCGGCACGCAGTCGCTCTCGTGCGGATGGGTCAGTTATCCTGTTGCGCTGCAATAGGATCGCGGTCGGCAGGTCGACGATGCAGGTGGTGATGACGTCGACCGCCTCGGCGTCCTTGCGGTCCCAGATGGCGCGGGCGAGCCGAATCATGGCCGCCACCAGTAACCGGTCCAGGTCACGCAGTTCGTCGGCGATCTCGGCGGGCGTATCCGGGCCGAGGAGGTCGTCGCGGCGCACCGTCCATAGCAACTGCGCGGAGTGTGGGTGCTGTTCGGCGAAGACTCCCGGCGCCTCGGCCGCCGCCACCACAGCGGCGGTGCCGTCACCGGCGGCGTCGATCAATTCCGTTTGGAGAGCGAGGAACCGGCGCCCGGCGCGCAGCCAGGCCCGGCCGATCAGTCCGGCGCGCGAGCCGAACGTGTGGTAGAGCGCTCCGTTGGACACCCCGGTCGCGGAGCCGATCGCGCGGATGGTGACCGCGGCGGGACCCGACTCGACCGCCAGCCGTTCGGCGGCGTCGAGGATCCGGTCCTGGTCGTACAGGCGGGGCCGCGGCACCGGGTGATCATAACAGAGCATCCGCTCCGTTATTCGCTCAGCCATGGTGAATGGCGTTGTCGTAGCCCGAATCGGTGACCGCCGGCGCGCCCGAGCGGTAGGTGACGGTGTTGTTGTAGCCGCCGACGGTGACGGTGTCGACGCTGTCCACGGTGACGTTGTCGCCGTAGCTGGCGATGGCGACGGACGTGCAGTGCCCGGTGGCGTTGAAGACGATCCCGTAGCTCATGAGCTTGACGGCGGCGTTGCTGCAGGCGTGGTCGGTGATGGCGTTGCCGTAGCCGGTGGACTCGAGGGCGTCGGTGCCGTCGAGGGTGACGTTATTGTTGTAGCCGCTGAGCATCAGGGCCGCGCAGTGGCCGCTGAGGACGTACTTGTTGTTGAAGCCGGCGATGGTGAGTTTGCCGTCGTTGCAGGCGACGGTCTTGGTCTCGTTGTTGCCGGTGAGCCGCAGGTCGCCGCCCGGAGGCACGGCGGTGGGGCCGCTGTGGGACGGTGCGCCGCTGGGGATCGACGTGGGGCCGTTGCTCGCGATCATCGCCCGGATGACGGCCACCAGGCCCGCGATGATCGACAGGACCATCACCGCCAGCACGACCAGGGTGTACCAGCGCATGGCCGGCACGCGGCGCGGCGCGGGGACGGCGAAGTCGTACGACGGGGTTGCTGTGGGTGTCCGTTCAGCCCTGGTGCGAGCGCCCCGCGTGACGTCGGCGAGCTCGCGTTCCAGTTCGCGGATTCGGTTTTCCGGGTCGTCGTCCTTCATTTGCCAAATGTCGCACACCGGGTCGTGAGCGGGCCAGCCTCGATTTGCCCCGCCGTTCGGGCGTTCTGGGTGAATTCATGCCGAATAGCCGGCGAACCCATGGGGACTCTCGGAAACATGGGTGTAACGTCCGGCTTGCCAGCCGACAAATACCTGCCAACTCTCGGCCCGATTGTGCGCCGAAGGAACAGGGGGTGCCGATGAGCCCGACCGGGGTGTTCGAGACGTCGGCAATCGCCGAAGCCCACGAGGTCGTGGTGGCGTTCCACGATGAGGCGCTGTTGCTGGGCGGCGACCCCGCCGCCGTCGAGTCCTACCTGGCGAGGCTGCGGGCCGCGGCCGGGCAGGCCATGCGGGTCGCCGGGATCGACGGCGCCTCGCTGGCCGGCGCGGCGGCCCGACTCGCCGGGCTGGCCGCGTTGCTGGCCGACTCCGGAACGTATGTGCAGCTGCACCGTGACAGCATGGACGCGCTGCGCGACGGTAACCTGCTTCCGTTGGGCGAGGGCGTCTTTCGGCTGACGACGGGCGCCGACCCGGGCCAGTTCCTGGAGCGCCTGCAGTGGCAGCCGGCGCTGCTCGGTCCCGAGGCGATGATGTCGGCGCAGATGATCGCGGTGCAGATGGCTCTGAAATCCGCGGTCGCCCAGGTGGAGGACGCTGTCCGGCGCGTGGAGGACAAGGTCGAAGCGGTGCTCGACGTGGCCCGGGCGCAGCGCGCCGGCGACGTCCTGGGCCACAACCTGACGCTCTCGCGGATGGTCGAGTCGCTGGAGAGGTACGGGTCGCTGCCCGATGCGTACTGGGATTCCGTGGCGGCGCTCGGTCCGGCGCTGAACGTCACCGTCGAGCAGCTGCGCGACCATGTCCGGCGCATCCTGACATCGTTCGACCGGAGTCTGCCGGTGCACCATCGCGCGGAGAAGCTACGAAATGCTTTGGACGACAACCAGATTGGCGACGTGTTGAGCCTGCTGGTGATCACCGAGGAGTCGCTGCACAAGTGGCAGCGGCTGAGCCTGGCGCGCATCGAGTCGACGCAACCGGACCACCTGTTGCGCGCGATCGACGAGGCCCGCGAGCTCGTCGAGCACCATCTGCGGGAGGACCTGGGCATCTACCGGCACGCGAAGGACGTTCTCGACCGGGTCGCGCGGTCGGAGGCCATCGACGGCTTCCGGTTCTCGGCGGTGCGTGAGCTCGTCAGGCAGCGTGGCGCCCTCCGGGACGAGTTCGACCGCTTCGCCGAGGCCCGCCAGCATCAGGTGGAGGTTTGGGAGGATTTCCACATTCCCAGTGTTCTGGATGCCGCGTTGGCCGCCGTAGGGGCCGTGGGAAGCACGACGGGGCGCGTGTTTGTGGCTGTGGGGAGAGGTCTTGTTTCCGTCGGCGCCCAGATGACGCGGCCGTTGCGGGGCGCGGATTCCGCAGGCGCAGAGGATATCTCCGACGAGTGCTGCCAGAGGGTCAATGTCGGTCTCGAGGAAGCCGGGTCGCGACCTGCTTGATCACCGCGCCGCGAGTCACATCTGAGATTCGGTGCCGATCTGCTCAAAGATCTGGGAGAACGCAAACGGCGTCTGCGCGATTCCGCTGCCGTCGGTGGCGTCCACTGCGCCCAACGTGCCCGTGAGGTCGCGAGGAAGCTCCCGCATGGACAGCCCATCGATGCGGTTCTGCTGGGCGAACGTGGTGAGCTGTTGGGCGTCGGCAAGGCTGACGATCTCGCTCGGGTCGTCATTGATCCCGATCAGCGGTGTCACACCGAGCATCCGCCAAGCCTGGTCGCCGGACAGCGGTGGATACATCGCCAACAACTGACTGTGCGTGGCCGTAGCCGCGTCGATCGCCGCCGTGCCCATGTTGGTCACCGACGGGTCGTAATAGTCCATGGCCATGATGTTCACACGTGACACGGCCACGCCGTTGGTGTTGGCCGTGTTGAGAACGTTGAGCCCCCCTTCGATCCGGCGACGAGGCCCGACGGCACGACGGGAAGGGTGTAGGACATTGCTCTGCATGGCGCCTTCGACGTCGTAGTCGAGGCTGTAAATGTGGTAGGTGTTCACCACCTGCTCGTAGCTCTGAGCCAGCTGGGCGGCGCTCATGTGGTTCGAAGCTGCGTAGACGGCAAGATCGGTGCCGGCCGCGCCGCCGAACGAAATGCTCCCGGTGATGCCCGCATTGTGCATGGCGGTGATCTGGTTGTTGATGAAGGAAATCTGGGAGCCGCCATTGACCGCGTACGCCGAATAGCCGCCCCAGGCCGGTGATCCTGTGGAGTCGGCGGTGATGAAGGCGAGCGTGACGTCATTGATTCCCGCGGTCGCGGCGTTTCCGAAGTTGTATCCGTTGGGTCCCGGCCACAGGGTGACGTCCACGTAGGGCGAGTACACCCCCGTCGACGTCGTCCCGCTTCCTGTTCCGCCAGAATCGTTGCCGCCGGTCCCAATTCCGCCGCCAGTGCCGGTTCCGATCGTCTCACCCTCGGTGATGGCGTCGGGCGCCACCATTGCGACGCTCATGGCTGTCCTCCCCTGCGGGTTCACCACCCAGCATCCCGGACGAGGGAGTAACCACCCGTTACATCGACACGAACGCGTGCCGTCGGGCCACTGTCATGTTCGTGCGCGGGCGGCGGCGCCAGGCGCGGGGCTCAAAGCAATTGCCCCGCAACGGCGTTTACCAGGTCCTCCGGCGCGTCCCCGACGCCGACGGCCTGCAGGTCACCGCCGATGGCGAGCGACGCGATGCCGTGCACCAGCGACCAGAGCGGCGCGGCGATCTGCAGAGAGTCGTTCCTGCCGGTGAGCCCGGCCTCCTGGCACGTCACGATGGCGTCGAGCAGGTCCCCGAACGCCTCCTCCGCGGCCGCGGCCAGACCCGGGTGGTCCGCCTTCAGCGACTCCCCGCCGAACATCACCCGATAGTGATCGGGATGGGCGACGCCCCACCGCACGTAGGCGCGGCCGAGTTCCAGCACCCGCTCCCTCGGGTCCGACGCCCGGGCGGCGGCCGCGGCCAGGTCGGCATGCAGCTCCCGGAACCCCTGCTCGGCCACGGCCGCCAACAGCTCGGCCTTATCGGCGAAGTGCCGGTACGGGGCGGCGGCGCTGACCCCGGCGCGCCGCGCCGCCTCGGTGAGGGTGAACCCTAGCGGCCCCTTCTCGGCCACCAGCGACAGCGCCGCGCTGGTCAGCGCGCGCTTGAGGTCGCCGTGGTGATAGCTGCCGCGGCGCCTGGCACCCGATCGCTGCGCTGCCATGTTGACGACATTAACATTGGCGCCTATGTTAATGCCATAAACATCCAATGTGAGGGGGCTCAAATGCCAGACACCACGTCGATGTTCGCCGGTGATCACGAGCGGGAGAAGACGGCGGACCTACTCGGCCAGGCGCTCGCCCAGGGCTACCTGCCGATGGACGAGTACGAGCGCCGGCTCGACGCCGTCTTCCAGGCGCAGACGGTCGATGAACTGCGCCGAAGCCTGGCCGACCTACCGCTCGACCGCATCCGCCGGCAGGATCCCCGCGCGCGGGCCGCCCGCGTTGCCGCCGCCCGCCGCGCGGTGCGCATCCACCTCGGCGGCTACCTCGCCATGGCGGTCATCGTGCTGGCCGTTTGGGCGGCCGTCGCCGTCACGACCGGTGCCACTTACTTCTGGCCGATCTGGCCCCTCCTCGGCGGAGCCATCGCGCTCATCAGTCATGCCCGGGCCACGCCGGGTTGCCGAAGGAAGCTCCGACTGCGCTGAGGCGCGGTAAACACCCGCGCCAGTACGGGATTCGGCGCACCCCTCGCCGAGCGGCTAGCGCGCGGCACGGCCCGTCGCTGGACGCCACTTGACCACCGCCCGCGTCGGGGCCAGGGTCACTTTCATGAGCCCCGAGTACGTGTAGGTCACGAGCCCCTGACCTACACGTACTCGTTGCGCGAAAGGATCAGCGTGGCAGTGGGTCTCGCGATGTCGACGTAGTGGTGGCCCGCGCCGCCCGCATGTGTCGTCGCCGTCAGCAACTCGGTGATCTCCGCCGCCTTGGCCGAATCGAGCCGCCACACCACCCCGTCGGCGCCCAATTCGATATCGGCGGCACCGGCCTCGATGACGAACTCGTGAGCCTTGCTGCCGCGGCCCAACCGCGCCGTCCCCTGCCGCCGCGCCTCGGCAAGCGCCGCGAGGACCGCCTCCGTACCGTCGGTGTCCATGGCGACGAGCACCGCGTCGTCACCGAAGTAAAACCCCGGAACCAGCTCGGCCCTGATCACGGCCGGCCGCCCCTGTCGCCGCTTGCCATCCGCCAATCCTAGGGCCCGACACCGCCGGCGGTACTTTCCGCCGGCGGTCCTAGAGTGGCCCTCATGAGCGACATGACCGCGCGGTTCGCCGACATCGTCGGTGCCGACAACCTGCTGAGCGGCGACGCCGTCCCCGACGACTACGCCCACGACGAGGAGCTGACGCAGCCGCCGCAGAAACCGGCGTACGTCGCCAAACCCGCCACGGCCGAAGAGGTCGCGCAGCTGCTCTCGGCCGCCTCCGAAGAGGGCACGCCGGTGACGGCCCGCGGCTCGGGCACCGGGCTGTCCGGCGCGGCGATCCCCCGCGGCGACGGGTTGTTGATCTCCTTCGAGCGGATGAACGCCGTCCTCGAGGTCGACACCACCAATCAGGTCGCCGTCGTCCAGCCCGGCGTCACCATCACCGAACTCGACGCCGCCACAAGCCCTTTCGGGCTCAGCTACATGGTCCACCCCGGCGAGATGTCCTCGAGCGTCGGCGGCAACGTCGGCACCAACGCCGGCGGCATGCGCGCGGTGAAGTACGGCATCGCCCGCCACAACGTGGTCGGGCTGCAAGCCGTGTTGCCCACCGGTGAGATCATCCGCACCGGCGGCAAGATCGCCAAGGTCTCCACGGGCTACGACCTCACCCAGCTCATCGTCGGCTCCGAGGGCACCCTCGCCCTGGCCACCGAGGTGATCGTCAAGCTGCACCCGCGCCTCGAACACAATGCCACGGTCCTCGCGCCGTTCGCCGACTTCGACCAGGTGATGGCGGCGGTGCCGCGGGTGCTGGCCAGCGGGCTCGGGCCGTACATCCTCGAATACATCGACACGCTCACGATGGCCGCCCTCGTGCACACGCAGAACCTGGAGCTGGGCATCCCCGACCAGGTCCGCGACAGCTGCCAGGCGTATCTCGTTGTGGCGCTGGAAAACCGGACCGCGGAGTGGCTGGACGAGGACGTCGAGCGGGCCGGCGAGCTGCTCGCCGAGCTGGGCGCCGCAGACGTCTATGTGCTGGAAGGCGGCTCGGCGCGCAAGCTGATCGAGGCGCGCGAGAAGGCGTTCTGGACGGCCAAGGCGATCGGCGCCGACGACATCATCGACACCGTGGTCCCCCGCGGCTCGATGCCGAAATTCCTTGCCACCGCTCGGGAATTGGCGTCCACCGCGGGCGGCGCCGCGGCGGGCTGCGGGCATGCCGGCGACGGCAACGTGCACCTGGCCATCCTGTGCAAGGATCCGGAAAAGCGCAAGAAGCTGATGGCCGACATCTTCGCGCTGGCAATCGAATTGGGCGGCGCGATCTCCGGGGAGCATGGGCTCGGGCGCGCCAAGACACCGTACTTCCTCAAGCTCGAGGACCCGGCCAAGGTCGCGCTCATGCACCGCATCAAACGCAGCTTCGATCCCGCGGGCATCCTCAACCCCGACGTGCTGTTCGCCGAACCCTAGGCGGCGGTAGCGTCATCCAGATCGACGTCAGCGTGGTGTTCACTCGCACTTTTTCGCACTTAGGTCGATTTCGATGCCACGCCGAGCCTCAAGTGGTGGCGTATTCCAGCGCCGCCTCCGACGAGTCGACGTGGCCGTTGCTGATGATCCGCAGCCGTTCGGGGCGCACCTCGTAGCGGACCCCGTCGGACGGGTTGGTGGCGTCGAATCCACCGGAAGTTCGCACCACATTGGACAATTGGATGTGGGCGCCGTCGCGGATCCGCTCGCCGCGGTAGTAGAAGCCGCTGGGTCCGGTCTTGCACACCACCACCAGGGACAGCGCCGTTCGGAGCACCGCGGCCGGCGAGTTGCCGGGGTCGCAGCGGGCGGTGTGGCCGACGAAGCCCAGGCCGTCGGCGCCGGAGACGGGCCGCGACAGCGTCGGCGTCGCGGAGGTCGGGGCGGTCGGCGTGGGCGCCGCCGACACGCTGTCGGGTGGCGGGCCGTGCCGGCCGCCGACGACCATCACCACCGCCGCGATGACGGCCGCCACCGCCAGCAGCGCCGCGGCCGCCCCGGCCACGCCCCAGGGACCGCGGCCGCGCGTCGACGGCGCCGCGACGGGCTCCGCGGGGGTCACCGGATAGGGGCTGTAACCGGTGTCGTCGGGGTTCGGATACATCGCCGCGAACGGGCGCGTCGGGGGCTTCGCGGGGGGCGGCGTCGACCATGCCGCCGCGTTGGCCGCGGCGGCAAGCTCGCCCGCCGACGCGTACCGCGCCCCGGGCGGCTTCGCCATCCCGCGGGCGACGACGCCGTCGAACTCGCGGTCGAGGCCGCGGCGCATGATGCTCGGCCGCGGCGGCGGCACGAACAGGTGCGCGTCTTTCAGCTCGGCCGGGTCGTCACACGCGAACGGCGTTGCCCCGGTGAGGCACTCGTAGAACACGCCCGCCAGCGAGTAGACGTCGGCCGCTGGGTCCACCCGACCGCCGCTGTATCGCTCGGGCGCGGTGTAGGCGCCCGGCCCGTCGCCCGTGCCGAAGTCCGCCAGGTACGCGAACTCGTCGGTGGCGAGCAACACGTTCTGCGGCCGCACGTCGCCGTGCACCAGCCCGGCCGCGTGCGCGGCGTCCAGCGCCGCCGCAACCTGCCCCGTAAGCGCGGCCGCCCATTTGGCTTCGAGCGGCCCTCGCGCGCGCAGCAGGTCCGCGAGACTGCCGCCGTCGACCGGATGCATCGCGACAAATGGCATCCCGTCGACCTCGCCGAAGTCGTACACCGGCAGGATGTGCGGTTCTTTCAGGCCGGCCGCGATGTGGACCTCGCGCCGGAAGCGATCCCGGAACCTCGGGGCGGCGGCCAGCTCTCGCCGCACGACTCTCAGCGCGACCGCCCGGTCGTGCCGCGTGTCGACGGCCCGATACACCTCACCCGTGCCGCCCGCGCCGATCAGCGACCGCAGTTCGTAGGGTCCGAACCGGGTGGCGAGACGTGAGCCGGGCTGCGGCGACGACAATGATGATCCTTTCGCTGCGTTCGACTCGGTGTTCCCATCTCGGGGCCGCTGGTAACCCGCGCCGAAGTACTGTTCGATGATGCACGTCGACGCGATGACGGTCCCGCAGCCGCTGGCGCAGGTCGGCGAGCTGGCCAGGCGCACCCTGGCGGCGGGGTTCTCCGGGCTGTTGTTCACCGAGACCGGCCGCACGGCCTACCTCGGCGCGGCGGTGGCGTCGCAGGCGGCCCCGGGTCTCGAGTTGTCCACCGGCGTCGCGGTCGCGTTCCCGCGCAGCCCGTTCGTCACCGCGGCGGCCGCGTGGGAGTTGCAGGAGGCGACGGGCGGCAGGTTCCGGCTCGGCCTGGGCACCCAGGTCCGCACCCACGTGGTGCGCCGCTATGGGATGCCGTTCGAGCGGCCGGGCCCGCGCTTGCGCGACTACGTGCGCGCGGTCAAGGCGTGCTTCTCGGCGTTTCGCACCGGCACGCTCGACCACCAAGGCGAGTTCTATGACCTCGACTTCATCACCCCGCAGTGGAGCGCGGGACCCATTGACGCGCCCGATCCCAAAGTCGATGTGGCGGCGGTCAATCCGTGGATGCTGCGGATGGCGGGCGAGGTGGCCGACGGCGTGCACGTGCACCCGATCGGTTGGATCGGCTACCTCGAGCGTCACGTCCTGCCGAACGTGGCGGAGGGCGCGGCGAAGGCGGGGCGCTCACCGTCTGACATCGCCGTCATCGTGCCGGCGCTGACGATCGTCGGCGACAGCGACGAGGAGCGCGCCGCCGAACGCGAGTCGGTGCGCGCGAGCATGGCCTTCTACGGCAGCACCCCCAACTACGCGTTCGTCTGGGACGAGGCGGGCTTCGAGGGCACCACCGCCCTCATCCGCGAGAAGCAGAAGGCCGGCGACTTCAAGGGCATGGCGGCCCAGATCACCGACGAGCACATCGCGGCGTTCGCCACCGAATCGACGTGGGATGGCCTGGCGGGCGCGCTGTCCGAGAAGTACGACGGCCTCGCCACCCGGCTCGTGCTGTACAACGCGCTCGGTGGCGGCCCGGAGCGCTTCGAGCGGTACGGCGAGGTGGCGCGCCGGTTGCGGGCCTGACGCTATCCGGCGGCCGAGACGGGGTTGACCAGCGTTCCGAGTCCGGTGATCGAGATCTCCACGACGTCGCCCGGCCGCAAGAACTTCGGAGGGTCGAAGCCGATGCCCACACCCGGCGGTGTCCCGGTGGCGATGATGTCGCCCGGCAGCAGCGTCATCCCGGCGCTGATGGTGGCGATGAGCTCGGGCACGTCGAAGATGAGGTCCGACGATTTGGCGCTCTGGCGCAGCTCGCCGTTGACCCGGCTCTCGACGAGGAGTTCCCGGTGGTCGATCTCGTCGGCGGTGACGGCGAAGGGTCCCATCGGGCACAGTCCGTCGAGGGACTTGCCCAGGAACCACTGCTGGTGCGCGTGTTGCCGGTCGCGGGCGGTCACGTCGTTGATCATGGTGTAGCCCCAGACGTGGGACATGGCGTCGTCGATGCTGATGTCAGCACCGCCCCTGCCGATGATGACCGCGAGTTCGACCTCGTAGTCCAGGGATTGGGTGAGCGCGGCGTGCGCCGGTATCGGGTCGCCCGGGCCGATGACCGTGCCGGGGACCTTGGTGAATACCACCGGCCGCTCCGGCACACCCGCGCCCGGCGTCGCGTTGTATCCCGACGCATCGAACTCGTTGGTGTGCTCGACATAGTTCAGGCCGACGCACAGGATGTTTCGCCGGGGTGCCGGGATGGGGGCAACCAGGGTTACCTCGTCGAGGGGGACGGCGCGGGAGGTGTCCAACTCGCCCGAGGGCTCGTCCCTCGCGATGTGCGCCAGCAGTCCCACCGGCGCGCCGGTCCAGTCGACGGCGTCTCCGCCCGGCAAGGGAATGACGTGGGATCCGTGAACCACCCCGGCGACAACACCACTCGGACCTGCGAACGACACGTATTTCACGGGTGACGCCTCCTCATCGGCCGATAGCCGAACCCGCGGTCGGAACGGGTCCGCGACAACATCTCGGCCTAGTGCATACCGTATACGATTTGCCGGCTCCGGCTCGGCTCAGCCTTGCTCCGACGGGCAGCGGTTCGGCCGCACCGCTGAGACTCGTTCGCGCGTGGCGCTTTCCGCGCTTGGCGACCGCCCCACACCCACTCTTCTCAGAGCGGTGATAACGAGAATGGATCAGCCGCCGCGCAGTTTTAACGCGGTCGCAACGCTGAGCGGCTGTCTATTTAACAGAAACATCGGTTACTGTGAGTGAACAGCCCGCGGGGGGCTGCCGCACTCCAGGAGGTCCCTATGGACACGGGAACCACGGCATTCATGTTGTGCTGCATCATCGGCCTCACGGTGATGATTCCGGGCCTCGCCTTGTTTTACGGCGGCATGGTGTCCGTCAAGAGTTCGACGAACATGATGATGATGACGTTCGGCGCGGTGGCCGTCGTCGGTGTGCTGTGGGTGCTGTTCGGCTTCTCCATGTCATTCGGGACGTCCTACGGGGGCCTGGTCGGGAGCTTCACCGAATTCCTCGGCATGAAGAACCTGACGAAGCCGATGACGACGATCAACGGGCTGCCGATCAGCCTGTTCGCCCTCTTCCAGGCGCTGTTCGCCGCGATCACCGTCGCGCTGGTCTCCGGCGCCGCGGCGGACCGGATGAAGTTCAGCGCCTGGATGGCGTTCGCGACGGCGTGGGCGATCCTCGTCTACTTCCCCGTCGCGCACTGGGTCTTCGCGGTCGACGGCGGGGTGACACCGGACGCGAAGGGCGGCTGGATCGCCAACAAGCTCAAGGCCATTGACTTCGCCGGCGGAACGGCCGTGCACATCAACTCGGGCGCCGCGGCGCTGGCGGTCGCCATCGTGCTGGGCAAGTCGCTGGGCTTCGGCAAGTTCCGCAAGCCGCACAACGTGCCGCTGACTCTGCTGGGCGCCGGATTGCTGTGGGCGGGTTGGTATGCGTTCAACGGCGGATCGGCGCTCGCCGCCGGCACGTCGGCCGCGATCGTGATGGTCACGACCTTCACCGCGACGTGTGCTGCGACGCTGGCCTGGCTCGCCGTCGAAAAGATCAAGGACGGACACGTGACCGGTGTCGGCGCCGCCTCCGGCGCGGTGGCCGGACTGGTCGCCATCACGCCCGCCTGCGGAGCGGTCACGCCGGTCGGCTCGATCTTTCTCGGGTTGATCGCCGGCGCGATATGCCCGCTGGCCGTGGGGCTCAAGGCCCGATTCGGCTACGACGACTCGCTCGACGTCGTCGGCGTCCACCTGGTCGGCGGCATCCTCGGGACCCTGCTGATCGGGTTTTTCGCCAGCGCGAGCATGCCGAACCAGGTCGACGGGCTGTTCTACGGCGGCGGCGCGGATCAGCTGTGGAAGCAGGCGATCGCCGCCGGCGCGGTGATGACCTATTCGTTCGTGGTGGCGTTCGTGATCGCGCTCGTCATCAAGAAGACGATGGGCATCCGCATCTCCGCCGACGAGGAGGAAACGGGCATCGACACCAAATACCACCGCGACGCGGCGTACGAGCTGCTGCCCGCCTGAGACCCCGGCCGGCGCGGATCACTCGCCCGCGCCGGCCGGTCCCCTTCCAACAACATTGACGCCCAGAAGGATTGACGAAGCATGTCCGACCTCGCCACGCTGGCCGATCAGGCGGGAACCCGGTTCATCCTGGCGCTGTTCGTCGACCTGCGGGGAAAACCGTGCGCCAAGCTCGTGCCCGTCGAGGCCGTCGACGTCCTCGCCACCGAGGGCGTCGGGTTTGCGGGCTACGCCGTCGGGGCGATGGGCCAGGAGCCCAAAGACCCTGACCTGGTGGCCATTCCGGACGCGGCCTCGTTCACCCCGATCCCCTTCGTCAAAGACGGCCTCGCCCTTGTGCACTGCGATCCGCATGTCGAGGGCGAGCCCTGGCCGTTCGCACCGCGGGTCATTCTGAAGGCGCTCATCACGCGGGCCGCCGACGCGGGATTCGAACCCTGGGTGGGGGCCGAGGTCGAGTATTTCCTGGTGCACCGCAACGCCGACGGCAGCCTGTCGGTCGCCGATGCCTCCGACACCTCCGCGCAACCGTGCTACGACGCCCGCGGCCTGACCCGGATGTTCGAGCACCTCAGCGCGATATCGACGGCCATGAACACGCTGGGGTGGTCGAATTACGCCAACGATCACGAGGACGCCAACGGTCAGTTCGAGCAGAACTTCCAGTTCGCCGACGCGCTCACGACGGCCGATCGCGTGATCACGCTGCGCTACCTGCTGTCGATGCTGGCGTCCGAGCGTGGCATGGTGGCCACGTTCATGCCCAAGCCGTTCGCCGAAAAGACCGGCAGCGGAATGCATCTGCACCTCTCGCTGACCAGCGGTGGCGCACCGGTGTTCCCGGCCGACGAGGACGCCCGCGGGCTCGGCCTGTCCGAGACCGCCTACGCGTTCATCGGGGGCATCCTCGAGCACGCGTGCGCGCTGCAGGCGGTCGTGGCTCCAACGGTCAACTCCTACAAGCGCACCGGCGCCACCACGACGGCCTCCGGGGCGTCGTGGGCCCCGAGGATGCCGACGTACGGGGGCAACGACCGCACCCACTACATCCGGGTGCCCGATGCCGCCCGCATCGAGTTGCGCGGCGCCGACGGTTCCGCCAACCCCTATCTGGCCATCGCGGCGGCGCTCGGCGCCGGACTGGACGGCATCAAGCGCAGCACCGATCCCGGCGGCCTCGGTGCGCAGAACCGGCCGCCGTTACCGCCCACGCTGCTGCACGCCCTGGAGGATTTCCAGGGCGATCCCCTGGTCACCGGCGTGCTCGACGCCGCCGGGCAGGGCGTCGCCGAATATTTCGTCGGCCTCAAGCGCGACGAGTTCTTCGCCTACCACGGCAGCGTCACGCCCTGGGAGATCGAGCATTACCTGACCGCCTTCTGAGCTGGCCAAGGAGACAACCGATGTGTGGAATCGTCGGGCTGCATCTGCGCAACCCGGAACTGTATCCCCGGCTGGGAGAACTGCTCAGCGGCATGCTGTGCGAGATGGGCGACCGCGGCAGCGATTCGGCGGGTGTGGCCATCTACGGCGATCCCGTGCTGTCGCCACCGGGACACGGCTGCGTCTCGGTGCTGCAGGCCGATCCCGACGCCGCCGGCCTGGGCGCCGGTGTCCACGTGAGCCGGCGCGGCGACACCCGTCTGGTCACCGCCGATATGTCGCCCCAAGCGCTGCTCCAGAACGTGACCCGTGCCTACCCGCAGGCCCTGATCGCCGGGTTCGGCTCGGACATGACCGTGCTCAAGGGCGTCGGCCATCCGCGCCGCCTGGTCCGGGAATGGGAACTCGCCGCCGCGAGCGGTTGGCAAGGCGTCGGCCACACGCGCATGGCGACCGAATCGGCCGTGACGCCCGCCGGCTGCCACCCGTATGCGGTCGGCCCCGAGCAGTGCCTGGTCCACAACGGCTCCTTCGCCAACCACGCGACCATCCGCCGCGAACTGCGCGCCGCCGGCGTGCATTTCGACAGCGACAACGACACCGAGGTCGGTGCGCGCTTCGTTGCCAAGCAGCTGGCCGACGGCCGAGACATCGAGACCGCGCTCAAGGAACTGTGCGCGCGATTCGACGGCTTCTACACGCTGCTCGTGTCGAACCGCGACTCGTTCGCCGTCGTGCGCGACGCCATCGCGTGCAAGCCGGCCGTCCTCGCCGAAACGGACGACTGGGTGGCGATGGCCAGCGAATACCGCGCCCTCGCAGGGCTTCCCGGGGTCGCCCGGGCCAAGCTCTGGGAACCCGAACCCGAGGTGATCTACGCATGGCAGAAGTGACGTCCGCCCCGGCCTTCGACCTGCGGGCGACGCCCCTGCGCGAGGTGAACGCCGCCCTGCACGGCCCGAACGCACACGGCGAGTACACCATCGCCCACCCCGACGGCGCCCACAACGTCGCCGTCGGAGTCGACGCGCCGGCGCGGATAACGATCGACGGCCACGTCGGTTACTACGCCGCCGGCATGAACCAACAGGCGGAAGTCGTCATCATGGGCAACGCGGGCACCGGGGTGGCCGAGAACATGATGAGCGGGACCGTCTGGGTCAAGGGCAACGCGTCCCAATCCGCCGGCGCGACCGCCCACGGCGGGCTGCTCGTGATCGAGGGCAACGCCGCCGCGCGGTGCGGGATCTCGATGAAGGGCGTCGACATCGTGGTCGGCGGCAACGTCGGGCACATGAGCGCGTTCATGGCCCAGGCGGGACGGTTGGTAGTGCGGGGCGACGCCGGCGAGGCGCTCGGCGACTCCATCTACGAGGCGCGCATCTACATCCGCGGCGACGTCGCATCGCTGGGCGCGGACTGCGTCGCCAAGGAGATGCGCGACGAACACCACCACGAACTGGGCCAGCTGCTGAAGGCCGCCGGTTTCGACGGCGACGACACCGCGGCCTACACCCGGTACGGCTCCGCCCGCGAGCTGTATCACTTCCACGTCGACAACGCCGCGAGCTACTGATGACATACACCGCCGACGATCGCGCCCGCCTCGGCCTTCGGGAGTCCGCCACCTACGACCGCCACACCATCGCCGCCATTCAGCGCGCCGCCGAGACGGGCATCTACGACATCCGGGGGTGGGGCGCCAAGCGTCCCCTGCCGCACTTCGACGATCTCCTCTTCCTCGGCGCGTCGATGTCGCGTTACCCGCTGGAGGGCTACCGCGAGCGCTGCGGCACCGACGTCGTCCTCGGGAACCGGTTCGCCAAACACCCTCTGCACCTAGACATTCCGGTCACCATCGCCGGGATGTCGTTCGGGGCGCTGTCCGGGGCGGCCAAGGAGGCCCTGGGGCGCGGAGCCAGCGAGGTCGGCACGTCCACCACCACGGGCGACGGCGGCATGACGCCCGAAGAACGCGGGCAGAGCAAATACCTTGTCTATCAATACCTGCCGTCCCGCTACGGGATGACTCCCGACGATCTGCGCAAGGCGGATGCGATCGAGGTGGTGCTCGGGCAAGGCGCCAAGCCCGGTGGCGGCGGCATGCTCCTCGGCCAGAAGATCTCCGAACGGGTCGCCGGCATGCGCACGCTGCCCGAAGGCATCGACCAGCGGTCCGCGTGCCGCCACCCCGACTGGACCGGGCCCGACGACCTGGCCATCAAGATCAACGAATTGCGGGAGATCACCGACTGGGAGAAGCCCGTCTACGTCAAGATGGGCGCCACCAGAACGTATTACGACGTCAAGCTGGCGGTGCACGCCGGCGCGGACGTCGTCGTGATCGACGGGATGCAGGGCGGCACCGCGGCCACCCAGGAGGTGTTCATCGAGCACGTCGGGATTCCGACGCTGGCCGCCATCCCCCAGGCCGTCCAAGCGCTGGCCGACCTGGGGGTGCACCGCGAGGTTCAGTTGATCGTCTCCGGCGGCATCCGCACCGGTGCGGACGTCGCCAAGGCGCTGGCGCTCGGCGCCGACGCCGTCGCCATCGGGACGGCCGCGCTCATCGCGCTCGGCGACAACAGCCCGCGGTATGCCGAGGACTACGAACGATTGGGCAGCGCGGCGGGATTCTTCGACGACTTCCAGGACGGCACCGATCCGGCGGGCATCAGCACGCAGGACCCCGAACTGGCGGCCCGCCTGGACCCGATTGCAGGCGGGCGCAGGCTGGCCAACTACCTCCGGGTGCTCACCATGGAGGCCCAGACCATCGCGCGCGCGTGCGGCAAGGCCCACGTCCTGCACCTGGAGCCCGAGGATCTGGTGGCCGTCACCATCGAGGCGGCTGCGATGGCGCGCGTCCCGCTGGCCGGCACGGCCTGGGTTCCCGGCCGATGACGAGCACCGCGGACGTCGTGATCGTCGGCGGCGGCATCGAGGGCGCCGCCGCCGCGTGGGCGCTGAGCCGCCGCGGGATCACCGACGTCGTCGTGGCGGAACGGAGCACCGTCGGGTCCGGGATGACCGGCAAGTCCAGCGGCGTCGTCCGGTGCCACTACGGCGTCAGCTCGCTGGCGGCGATGGCCAACGCCGGGGTGGAGGTCCTCGAGAACGCCGAAGAGATCTTCGGCACCGACATCGGCTTCCACCAGACCGGGTACGTGGTCGGCGTCGGTGACCCCGACGCCGAGTCGCTGCGCAAGAGCCTGGCCGCGCAACAGGCCGTCGGCGTGCAGACCGAGGAGATCGACCGCTCCGAGGTGGCGCGCATGTGGCCATTCGCCGACCTGACGCCGTTCGCGGCGTTCGGCTGGGAGGCCCGCGGCGGCTACGGCGACGCCTATCGCACCGCGCAGGCCTTCGCGGCGTCGGCGCGCGCCGCGGGCGTGCGAATCCTGCAGGGCGCCAACGTGACCGGCTTGGCTGTCCGCGGCCGCAGGGTCACCGGCATCCGCCTCGCCGACGGCACCGAGATCGCGGCGGGCGCCGTCGTCGCCGCCACCGGCGTGTGGACCCGGCCGTTCCTTGCTCCGTATGGCATCGACGTCCCGATCCGCGTGGTGCGCGAACAGATCGTCACCATCGCCCCCGGGGTCGAAACCGGCCCGGTGCCGGTGTTTTCCGATCTCGTCTCGTTGCAGTACGTACGGCCGGAGGTCGGCGGGGACATCCTCTTCGGCAACAGCGATCCCGCGCTGATCGAGGACGCCGACCCGGACCACTACGCGAATCGGGCCACCGAGGCGTTCGTCGAAGTGACGGTGGACAAGGTGGGCACGCGATTCCCCGAGTTCTCGGCCGCGGCGGTCAGCGGAAGCTATGCGGGATGCTATGACATCACGCCGGACTGGAACCCGGTGATCAGCCGCACGGACCTGGACGGGTTGATGGTCGCCGCTGGCTTCAGCGGCCACGGTTTCAAGATCGCCCCCGCCGTCGGCAGACTGGTCGCCGACCTGGTCGTAGATGGCAGGAGCACCGACCCGCACGTCCCGGCCGACGACTTCCGGCTGTCGCGATTCGCCGAGGGCGCGCCCTTGAAATCTCCGTATCCCTATGTCGGTGCCAGCCAGATGCGCTAGACAGGAAAGCGATGAGCGACGTCCCCCTACTGCGCAACAAGTCGGGCACAGCCCGCGACCGCAACCCCCGGGAGCCGGTCGAGGACCTCGAGTTCGAGGCCGCGATCGGCCGGAACGTTCGGCAGCTGCGCCTGGCGCAGGGGCTGACGGTCGCCGACATGGCCGCCCGGGTGGGCATCTCGAAGGCGATGCTGTCCAAGATCGAGAACGCGCAGACGTCGTGCAGCCTCGGCACGCTTGCGTTGTTGGCCAAGGGTTTGGACGTCCCGGTCACCAGCCTGTTCCGCGGGGCCGACGTGGAGCGCCCGGCCGCCTTCGTCAAATCCGGAACCGGCGCCCGCATCGCGCGCGCCGGCACGATGGAGGGGCACGAATACCAGCTCCTGGGATCGCTGCGCGGCGAACACAAGCGGCTGGAGTGCCTGCACGTCACGCTGTCGGAAAAAAGCCAGACCTATCCGCTCTTCCAGCACCCGGGCACGGAGTTCATCTACATGCTGGCGGGGATCATGGATTACAGCCACAGCCGCTCGGTCTACCGGTTGCATCCCGGCGATTCGCTGCAGTTCGACGGTGAGGGCGCGCACGGCCCGGTGGACCTGGTCAAGTTACCGATCCGGTTTCTCTCGGTGATCGCGTTCCCCGACTCCCAGGTCTGACGGCGGCTGAAATCTCCGTCATCCCGCCCCGCTTGCCGACGTCGACGCCGGTTCGGCGGCGAGCAGAGCCAGCCGCTCGATGGCCCAGGCGGCTTCGAACTGCGCTGCCGGTTCCAGAATCGAATCGTCGAATGTCGCACGGGGCGAGTGATTGACGGGGGCACCAGACTTCGTCGATCGGCCCGCTCCCAACATCACGAAGGTCCCCGGCACTTGGTCGAGCACCCAGCAGAAGTCCTCGGAAAGGCTATAGGGGCGGTCCAGCGTTCGGATGTGCGGCAGACCGACCACCGCGGCGGCGACCGAGCGTGCGATTTTGGTTTCGGCGGCATCGCACACGGTCGAGATGGTGTCCTGCCGGACACCGATCTCAACGCGGACGCCGTGTGCCGTGGCGATTCCGTGCGCCACGTCATGCACGATCCGCAGCGCGTTTTCTGCGGTCGCCGCCGAGAACGTCCGCAGCGTCCCTCCTGCCATGGCGGTTTCGGCGATGACGTTGTGTTGCCGGCCTGCGGCAAGAATCCCGAAGGTCAGCGTCACCGGCTCGAACATGGAGATGCCCCGACTGAGCGCAACCTGCACCGACGAGACGAATTGTGCCGCGGCGGGTACCGGGTCGACCGCCAGATGCGGGGCTGAGCCATGGCCTCCGCGTCCGCGGAAAGAAGCGGTGACGATGTTCGATCCCGACAGCACCGCACCCGAACCGAATGCGAAGGTGCCCAGCGGCAGGTCGTAACTCAGGACATGTATCCCCAGTGCCGCGTTCACTCGTTGACCGGATGCTTCGAGAACACCTTCGTCCAGCATCAATTGCGCACCGCCGCAGGCTTCTTCACCCGGCTGGAACATGAAGACCACGTCACCGTGCAACTCGTCACGTCGCGCCACCAGTTTCCTGGCCGCGCCGACCAGGGCCGCCATGTGGAGATCGTGACCGCAGGCATGCATCGCGTCACCCGTCGCAGCGAAGGGCAAGCCGGTGGCCTCGGTGATCGGCAGGGCGTCCATGTCGGCGCGGATCAACACCGCCGGCCGCGGTTCGTCACGGTGCGGTCGGGCGCCCCGCAGGACGGCAACTATCGAGCTCAGCGCAGAACCCGTGCGCACGTCCACGCCGAGCCCACTGAGTTCGCGCAGCAGGATCGCCTGTGTCTGGGGAAGGTTGAGGCCGACTTCGGCACACGCGTGCAACTCTCGGCGCAGGGCCCGGAGTGTGACACTCACGATTGCGCAGTCCGGGTGGGCGATTCGCCACGGAGCACGACGGCGCCGGCGCCGGTCGCGATCTCGACCTGGTGTATGCCGCGTCCCTCACCGCGGCACAGCACTGACGGTTCGATTGGCTTACCCGCGAACCAATCGTTGAGGGCGTCTTCCGACTCGCCGATGGTGAGCGATTGCACGCCGTGCGGTGTCACGCGGTGGTCTGCGCGAAGGCCTTGCGGGTGCCCGCTGCCCGCCTCCCGCGCCAAGAGGAATGGCAGGCCGGGTGATTCACGGGCATCCTCCATACCGGCGTGGTCGATGCCGATTCCGCGACGGGTGAGCCGACCGGTGGTCAGACCACGAGTCTGGGCGGTTGCAGCCAGGCAGTCCGCGCTGACCTCGACCGCCCATCCGGCGAACGCCTCGTCCCGCTCGCGTAATGCGGCGAGAACCAGTCGTCCAAACGCATTGCTCTCCGCGAGCTTTCGATCGTGGACGGTAACCAACTCGAGGTAACCCCGCCCGAGCGGAACGATGTAGTTGGCCGTTCCCAGACCGTCATGGACACCGCCTTCCACGGCGACGAGGCCTGCGTGTTTCGCGAGGCTGCGCGCGGAGCGCACCGGCTCGTTGGTGGCAATGATGACGTGGTCAAGCCGCAAGTGCGGGTTACCTTTCTGCGGATCTTTGACGGCCCGGACGCAACAGCGATGGGCGGCTGTACCCTAGACGCCGGTTGCCGCGCCTGCCATCCCGTGGGGGTGGAAGGACGGAGCCGCGACAACCGGCGCAAGGAGCTACTTGTTGTTCGCCTCCTGGATCAGCAAGGCGGCAGTGCGCTTGAGCGCGTCGCGTTGCTTGGTCATGTCGGCGATCGCCCGGCGCAGCTGGTTGAGTTCGTCCCGTTCGCTCACCGCCTCGTCCTCGGCGGCCCTGCGGTCCTGCGCCACCCAGCGGTCCGCGAGATCGGTGTTCAAGCCCGACTCCCTATCCAGGGCGGCAACGACTTTGGCCCGCGCACCGGTCCGGGAGCCCTGGCCATCCCGAGGCGCGTTGACCACGCTCGCCACCGGTCCGCCCAGCGGGGGCATGCCCCCGTACATGCCGCCAAGCGGGTGGGCGGCCGCGCCGCCGAGGTCGGTGATGGGCAGTGCGGTGGCCGCGAGGCGGACCGCCGGCGACGCCCCGGTCCACGCCGGCGGCACCGACAACTTGCCGACCGAGGCCGCCTCCCCCACACCCGCCGACACCCCACTGGACGAACCGACCAGGGTCGACCCCGCGCCCGATCCGCCGGAAACCGAAGACGCCGCGCTGGCCGCCGCTGCGGGCGGCGTCAGGGCTGAGATCAGCGGGTTCCACGCCGTCGCCACCGGAGGCGCGAACGTCAACATGGCGCCGGAGGCGTCGAAGTTGAGCCCCTCTGAGAGGATCTGGGGTCCGACGGTGAGGGTGCTCAGCGAGTTGAACAGCTGCACCGGAGAGCTGTTCAACAGATCGAGAAGCGGGTTGTTGTCCAGGGTGAATCCCGACGACAGCCCTTGCAGCAGATTGGGAACACCGGACAGCGCGGATTGGGCGTTCGACTCGCCCGCCGCGGCGGTGGCTTGGGTGACCGCCGCGCTCTGCGCCGAGTCACCCGTCGGGTTGGTGGTCTGCGGTGGCGTGTCGAACGGCACCAGTCGCGTCGCGGTCGCCGATGCGCCCGCATAGCCGTACATCGCCGCGGCGTCCTGGGCCCACATCTCGGAGTATTGCGCCTCGGTGGCTGCGATCGCCGGAGTGTTCTGGCCCAACAGGTTTGTGGCCACCAACGCCGACAGCAGCGCACGGTTCACCTCGATCACCGGCGGGGGCACCGTGGCCGCGAACGCCGCCTCGTAGGCCGCGACCGCCGACTCCAGCTGACTCGCCGTCTGCTTGGCCTGCCCGGCAGTGGCGCTCATCCACGACACGAATGGCCCGACCGCCGACGTCATCATCATCGAGGACGGACCCACCCACGGTCCGCTCGTCAGCGCGGCAAGCACCTTTTGGTACGAGGTGGCCGCCGAGTTCAACTCCGCGGCCAGGGCCCCCCATGCCGTCGCGGCCATCACCATCGGCGCGGGCCCCGGGCCCGCGTACAAACGACCGGAGTTGATTTCGGGCGGCAGTCCCGCGAAATCCAGAGCGCTGGTCACAGCATCGCCTCCTTGATCAGTCGAGCTGCCGCGTCACGTTCGGTCGCCAGGTCGGCGATCTCCTTGCGCAGCTTGTCCAATTCGTCGCGTTCCTGGCTGCTCAAAGCGCTGGCGACATGGCGGCGGGCCGGTTGCTGCTGCGCTGGCCGACTCGCCGCGGCGCCCTCCCCGGCCTGTTGGTCGCCGGGCAGCGCCGGGACCACCTTCTGGGCCTGGCCCGTCCGGACCCGCGGTTGTTCACCCCGGGGCGCATTGACCAGGCTGCCCACCGGCGGAACGCCCCCGAAGAAGCCGCCCGGCGCAGCAGCGGCTCCGGCCGGCGCCAATCCGTCGAGGCCCGCGGTCGCCAATGGCGACGCGCTGCCGACCAACCGGATCGCGGGCGAGGAAACCCAAGACTCGGGCACCGACAACTTGCCGACCGAGGCCGCCTCCCCCAGGCCCGCCGAAACCGGCCCGCCCGAATAGGAACCGGCGAGCGTGCCCAGCCCGGCCGCGGGTGCGACGTCAGAGGCTGCCGCGACCGCTCCCAGGTCGGGGGCGACATCCGCAGCCGCGGCCGCCGGCAACGCGAGGCTGTACAGGCCACCCAGCAGCGGCGTGATGCCCGACGCGGTGAACAACGGGCCACTGACGACCAGGGTCCAGTTCCCCAAGTTCGTGCTGAAGACGTTGAGGGCCGCGCCGGTGGGCGAGGAAAGGACGGTCTCCAACCACGCGCTTGGATCGAACGCCCCACCCAGACCTAGGCTTTGGAGCGCGCTGGGGACGAAGTTGAGCAGCTGGCTCAGGCCCGAGTCCGCGCTGGGGCCTGCGGCGGAGGCCGCGGCCTGGCTGACCGCGGCGGCCTGGGTTGCGGCGCCGGCCTGGTCGGTGGTTTCGGGCGGCGCGGTGAACGCCGTTAACTTCGTCGCGGTCGCCGAGGCACCGGCATAGCCGTACATCGCCATGGCGTCCTGGGCCCACATCTCGGCGTACTGCGCCTCCGTGGCGGCAATCGCCGGAGTGTTCTGCC
Organism: Mycobacterium sp. 050134; assembly: GCF_036409085.1. Taxonomy (NCBI): domain Bacteria; kingdom Bacillati; phylum Actinomycetota; class Actinomycetes; order Mycobacteriales; family Mycobacteriaceae; genus Mycobacterium; species Mycobacterium sp. 050134. The sequence goes on along the minus strand of NZ_JAZGLV010000026.1, from coordinate 47,665 downwards.
CGAGGATGTTGGTCGCCACCAAGGCCGCCAACAAGGCGCGATTCACCTCGATCTCCGCGGGCGGGACGGTGGCGGCAAACGCCGCCTCGTAGGCCGCAACGGCCGATCCCAATTGACTGGCCGTTAACTCGGCCTGGACCGCGGTGGTGCCGACCCAGGCCATATACGGTGCTACCGCCGCCGCCATGGTCATCGAAGACGGGCCCACCCAGGGCCCACCGGTTAGCTCGGAAATCACCCCGTGATAAGAGTTCGCCACTGAGCTCAACTCCGCAGCTAAGCCGTCCCAGGCCGCCGCGGCCGCAACCATCGGCCCCGCGCCCGCCCCCGCATACATCCGCCCAGAATTGATCTCCGGCGGCAACACCGCAAAATCCAACACCGGCTTCCCCATCTGACTAGATTCCTTGCGCCGGGCTTAACACCGTTTGGCAGCAATGATTTTCAGGACACACATGAGTTTGCTCTAGATCAATGTGTTGCAGTCACAGTATGTTTCACGTGTTGCAGCAAAGATGCCATCGGTAACGGCCAGATTAACTTTGATTCACGGCGGCGTCCGCGGCCGACTGAGCCGTTGAATCGTGTTGGTGTTCAACCATTTTGGATAGGCCTAAAATTCTTTCGATCAGCCGATAGATTTTGTATATCATCGCTGCAACAGACGGCGCGGGTCGCTGGATGACGGCTGCCCTCATTTGCCCCGCACGGTAACCCATGTCACCTCTATGGGGCATCGAACTTCGAGGCGCGGCGTGTGCGCAACAGCCCTGGATGGCCCATCGAGATTCCTCCCCCGCTTTTCGCACGGCGAGACACGGGCCTGCTGCGGGACTACGGCAGGACGGCAACGGCCCGGATGGGAGAGCCCGTGCCACCTACGATGTTCAGCGGCAGACCGTAGAACAGGAACCGTGTGTTGACCAGCTGTCCCAGATTCGCCAGATGCTCGGTATTCACCAACCCGTACTTCTTACAGACCATGTGACCGCTGAAGCTGCCGTCAGCGCTGTGGTCGATCGCGCTGCAGTCGGTCCCGATGTTGACCACACCTTTTTTCGCCAGGTACTCGAGCCCGTCCCAGGAAAAGCCGGGGTTGTGGTTGATGTACTGGGGAGTCGGAAAGTGACGATCGCCGTAGTCGAACCAAGCCAGCACGATGTCACCTGGCCTGATCGCCTCGCCCGCCGCGACGAGTTTGTCCTCGGCGCGCCTGACGACGTCCTCGGTTGCCCAGCCCCGAAAGTCGGGATCGGGGTCGATGAACTGAGCTTCAGACATGTCCAGGCAGACCGCCGAGCCCCAGTACATCTCCAACGGAAGCCGGTCGATGGGCATGCCCGCGGGATCGTATTCGACAGTCGCATCGGTGTGTGTTCCCGCGTGCTCACTGATGATCAGATTTCTTGCGTAGAAGCCGATCTCGGTCTGGTGCAGCTCCTTGAAGCGTTCGTGGTCCTGGTTCACCGGGGTGAACGTCTTTTGATGACCGAACCACATGGGCATGCCCTCGTATAGGGGCCGGGTCAGATCGACGATCGTGTGTGGCCGGTCGAGTAATACGCCGCCCAGCAGCGGAGTGCTTGCCGGCGGCGTCGCCACCCGGGATTCCGTCAGCGCACGCCGTTGACCTTCGGCGATCAGTTCGGCTCGGGTGGTCACCGTCATGGGCCTGGCCCTCCTTAGGCTTGACTGTCCAGCGCTCGAAACGACTGGTTGAAATAGAGCAGCGGGTCGTGCTGGGGGCCTGACTTCGACCACCGCACCCCGCCGACCACGAGATCGTGATCGACGATTCGTATGCGCGAGACCACGGTGCAGTCCAGGTTGTACAGCGCGTCGGCGATCTGCGGAGTGGACACCTCGGGGTCCTCACGATGGATCAATATCGCCCGGTCGAGGAATTTCGGTGTGCCGGGCTGGGCCGACGTCGCGGCCAGTTCGGCCTGCGCGGCGGACAGGATGTTGATCCCGAACCGGCCGTGTTCGGCAATGGCCGCGGCCGCGGCCGTCCTCGACTCCAGCGAGCACACCAGCCGGGGCGGATCGGCCGACAGTGACGAGCACGAACTGATCGTCACACCCCAGGGTTGGCCGTCCACTTCTACGGTGATGATGACCACGGCGCTGGCCAGCACCCGCATTGCGGCGATGAAGTTCGGCGTCTGCTCGGATGTGTCGTGCGCGGCGCTCGGGGTAGGCCGACGGCTCTGGTCGCGAGGCGCGTGTCTCATCCCCACCCTCAGGCAATCCCGACATAGTCGCGAACGAGGCGGGCAGCCGAGCTACGGTCGGTCTTGCTGTACACCAAGCCTTTCACGAATGCCGGTGGGGTGGCGTTGACGTTCTCGAACAGCGCAACGCGACCGGCATGGGCACCGCTGAGGAGGTCGAACACGAAGTTGAAGAAGGTGTTCTTCTCGCGCGCGGTGACGCCGGTTCCCGGGAAATACTCGTCCATACGCGGTCCGAATTCTGGGTGATCCCAGACCTTTTCGGGCCAGCGTGCGATCAGCGCCTGACCGCACAGATCCTGAACCTGATAGGTGATGCGCGGGTAGTTCTCGATCGAGTACAGGCGCCCGGCGGTCACGAGACCCGGATTGGGCACCTGGACGCCGTTCCACTCCACCGATTCGTGGATTGTGGCCAGCGCATAGGCTTTCAGTGTTTGCGCGTACAAGGTGACGTCGGCGACGGCGTTCTGCACACCCGGCACCTTGTCGGTGCCCAGAATCTCCGTGATCACCTGTGCCACGCCGGCGAAGATCTCCGCCCGGAAAGCCAGACGCGTCATGATTGACCACAGCGAGAACGCGCAGCTTTCGTAGTACAGCGTCAGCAATTCCAGGTTGTGGGCGCTGAAGACGTATTCGCGCGGCAGAAAGACGTTGTCGAACATGATGATCTGGTCCATCTCCTCTCCGGCATGGTCGAGGGGATGGTCCGCCCGCGCCGAGTGCATGTTCGCGGTGGGTTCGCGCAGCAGCAGAGCGACTCCGGGACTGTTGACCGGGATTGCCGCCCAGATCGCGGCGTCGGCCCCCAGGCCCGCTCCCAGGGTGGTCGACAACGTGAAGAAATGGCCGAGCGCGCCCATGCTCCCGGCCACCTTGGCGCCGTTGAGCACGATTCCGTCGGGGCTTTCATCGACGATCCGGAGCTGCGAGGGCCGCTCGTTACGGGGGATGTTCTTGTCGGACTGCGGATCGGCGATCAGGTCCGTGCTCAGCAGGTTGTGGTCCGCGGACAGCGTCACGAAGTTCCGGATATTCTGCGCGAATGCGGGGTTCTCGGCCTCGATTCGGTCGATCGTGGAGAGAAATCCCAGCGCCATCATGGCGCCATAGTCAACGGGGCGGCCGTAGACACCCATGGTCCGTTTCGTGATGAACTCGGTGCCGGCTTTCTTTGCCAACAGGTGATCCCGCGTCGTCGGCACCTGCCAGCCGACCCCGCGGCGTCCACCGTCCTCTCCGGTGAAGGTCAGGATGTCACGTGATTCCGGCGCGAACTGCGCATCCAGGATCGCGGCGGTCGTCTCGACCGCGCGCAGATCGGGATGGGTAGTGACGTCGGCGATTTCTTCGCCTCGGCAGTCAATGACGCGGCGTCCGTCGCGCAGCGTTTGCTTGTAGAGGTCGCCGGTGAGAAGGTGCGGCTCCGGGCTCTCTTTGAGCGCCTCGACGACCTTGTCGATGCGGAGGCGTTCCGCGTCAATCGGTGCAGACATCGGTGTCGGTCCCTTCGGTGATCACGGCAATGGCTTCGGCCTCGATGAGGAACCCGTCGTACATGAGTCCGGAAACACGCACGGCAGTGCCGCATGGTCCGGGATTCGGCAGGTATTGCATGCGGACGTTGGTCATTTTCGTCCAGTTCTCCTGCACCTCGTCGCCGGTTCCCTCGAAGCAATAGAAGGTGTTCAGCTTGACGACATGGCTCCAGTTGGCGCCGGCCGCGGCCAGCGTTTTGGTGATGTTCTCGAATACGTTCCGGGTCTGGACTTCGATGTCGTCCTCGCCGATGACATTGCCCTGCGCGTCGGCGGACAACTGGCCGCCGATGAAGACCACATTGCCGATCTTCCATCCCTGAGAGAACGGCGTGGGCATATGCCAGCTCCACGTGTCATCGGGCATCAGGCGTTGCCGAACAGCGTTGCTCGGGATGTCAATGCGGGTCATCGGAATTCCTTTCTGTTGGGTGCCGGCGCCATCAGGACGGTGTGTCGGTCGCCGGGCGGTAATGCGGACCCAACAACAGCGATTCCGGTACCGGGCGCCGAAGAGTACCGTCCCGGTGAGGGCCGTCGCGGCGCATGAGGAGGAAGTAATACACCGCGAAGGACACGAAAGTCCCGACAATCCAGGCGATGTCGACACCGTCCAGTCGGCGCGCCACAATCCCGGTGTAGAGGTTTCCGGACATGAAGGGAACTTGCACGAGCACGCCGATCACGTAGGCGACCACGGCCGCGGTGTTGTAGTGCCCGTAGATCCCCCCGTCGGGCCGGAAGAACGACTCGACGTCGTACTCCGCTTTCCTGATCAGGTAATAGTCGACGAGATTTATCACGCTCCACGGGATAAGGAAGTACAGCAGAATTTGGATGAAGTTGCTGTAGCTGACCAGGAAGTCGTCGGAAAACGCAGCGGCGATGTAGACCGACGAAAGCGTCACGATGCCTGCGATCGTGATCCGACTGCCCGCCCCGGGCAGCCAGCTGGTCTTGAACGTCTGAATGGTGGTGGCCACGCACAGCGCGGGCCCATAGAGATTGACGGTGCACGCGTCCAGCGCCCCGAGGAAGAAGACCGCTATGACGAACACTCCGGCGCCGGTGGGCAGCAGGGCATTCAAGCTCTTGAGGCTGCCGTCGGATATCTGGCCGAGTAAGGCCCCGATCACCATCATCGGGATCGCGCCGGCGACCGAGCCGAGATAGGTCGCCCAGAATGCGCCCGACGCCGATACGCCGACGGGAAGGTAACGCGAGTAGTCCGAGACATAAGGGGCATACGCCAGCTGCCAGATGGCGGCCACCGACAGCATCCCCATGAATCCGTGGACGGTGAACTGCCCCGATGTGGCTGCGGGCGAATTGGATACGCCCTGCATGAGCAGGTATGTGAGGCTGATGATCGATGCAACCGCGAACGCCGGCATGAGGAGCCGGTTAACCTTGTGGATCATTTCGTAGCCGAAGACGACCAGTAACAGCGTGATCGTGCCGCTGATGATCAGCGCCGGCGTCGATCCCAACCTCGGGAATATCACCTGCAGCGACGAGGCGGCCAACACGAGGATCGAGGCCAGAAATCCGACATACATCAAGACCACGACCGCCAGCACGAGTAGTGAGCCGCGCAGTCCGAATTGGCCACGGCTCTGCACCATCTGCGGTACGCCGAGCCTCGGGCCCTGAACCGAATGGAGAGCGACGAAGACCGCTCCGATCAGGTTGCCGGTGGCTATGGCCACGATCGTCCACGCCGCGGACAAACCATAGACAGTTGTCCCCAGCACACCCGTCACCAGGGTGAGCGGCATGATCTGCACGCCGAACCAGATCGGAAACAAGGCGCGTGCGCGGCCGCGACGCGCGGCCTGCGGGACCGGAGTAATGGTTACTTGTTCGACTTGCACGGTGCGGGTGGTCGATTCCATCAGACAACTGCCCTTCTGCGCAGAAGTTGAAGTGGCACAGCAAAACCCAGGGTGAAATCGCTGTGTGAAGCGGGCTGAGCCGTTCCGCCCAGGCCGCACATCATCGGTGAGCGTGCAGTTAGGGCGCATCGAAACCCGCATGACCACGCTGCCTTCACGGGTTCCCGGCGTGTACGGCAAGGTTAATTTTGTCCGGTCAACGGGTAAAGCCTGCATAATCCGGATGCAAGCCCCGTAACAAGACGTAAACAACCGATACAACGTCGTTCATATTTAGTTTGGCGAGTGCCCAGCGGCGAAACTGCCGTTGGCGCCATTTCAGATCGTTGGCGGTGTGTTGACCCACACGATCTGGGCCACCTTTGAACCACGATTGCTATAAGAGTGCTCGCGCATGCTGTCGAATGTCATCGCGTCTCCAGCGTGCAGGTCGTACACCTGATTTCCGTCGAGAATCAACTCGATCGAGCCTTTGATGACATAAAGGAACTCTTCGCCGTCGTGTTGCAGAGTTCCTTCGGTGCCGGCTCCGGGTTGGACCGTCACCATCAGCGACTCGAGCACCGAGTCGCCGCTATACAGCTTCTCCCAGGCAAGACCCGGCGTACGCATCGGCAGCAGCACCCGCTCGCCCTTGCGCACCACGAGCGACGCGCTGGGTTCATCGGCCTCCAGCATGCTTGCCAACGTCATCCCGAATGCGCGGGCGAGCTTGTGCAGCGTTCCCACCGAAGGCATCGATTGCCCACGCTCCAAGCTGTTGATCGTCGACACCGCCAAACCTGATCTATTTGCCAGATCCCGCAACGACCACCCTGCTTCGCCACGCAATTCGCGGATACGTTGGCCGATTGCGTTTGCCGGCGAGACCTTATCCGGGAAATGGGCGTTGAGATTAGCCTTTATCGCGGTGGCCGACCACCCTTCCTGGTCAACCAGGCGCTTGAGTTCCCGCAATCGGTCGACTTCGGCCGCCGAATACAACCGGTGGCCCGACGGCGTCCGCCGCGGGTTGAGCAAACCGTCCCTTTCCCACATGCGGATGCGGCTCGGTGACGTGCCGATCAGCTTGGCAACCTCTCCGACGTACCGGGGTCTTTCGACGGACATATGACGCTGCTCTTCGAAGGAATGTTGAAAAATACGGGGCGCACACCAGCCTAACTTCGCGCAGCCGGTGGTGTCCTGCCCGGGCGGCGAACCCCACGGGCGGTTCGCACAGCAACCTTGCGACTGGGCTTACCGATAGAAACACCGCTGCCGGCGCGTGACGCCCGCGGCCACGCAGCAACTCGTACGGCGCTGCGGCCCAGCATGATTGATGTACGGAGTATGCGCCAACGCCGAAACGTGTTCGAAACACCACGATCATCACGGCGATCCAAACTCTCGCTACTTTTCGATCAAGCGATAGAAACAAGGCGGTGAAGTTGAGCGGCAGCAGGGCACCAACGGTGGAAGACCTCTGCGGAGTCTGGGCGCGACGTTCGTTGGAGTGGGCTGACGGCCGCTCGGACACCACCACCCGCGTCACGTGGTTGCAGGGTTGGCCATGGTTCGTCGACCTGCGCCAGCCCGCGGTCGTGGCGCGGGCGGACGTCCCGGATGGCACGACCATGCCCGAGTTGGAGGCGTTCGCCGGGCGGCTGGTGCAGACCTGTCGGGCGTCAGCCGAATTCACCTGGGAGCGCATGGTCGACTGGTCACCCCAGAGCCCGCCGGACGTCGGGCGACTGAGTTGGGACGGCGACACTCTCATCGAGGAGGGTGTCCTGCAGCCCTACCGGGAGGTGTGGGTCCGCACGGAGCGGCACGATCCCGGCGACTCGGCCACCGCGTTGCTCCAGGATGACGCCGGCCGCGAGGTGCTCCTGCTGCGCTCGGCCTGCTTCTTCGGGTTCGCGGTAGGGCGTCCTCCGGGCACCGACACCCGGGCGACGGGCGGCGGACCGGACTGCGAGATCTCGATCGGCGCAATCAGCGAAGGCCACTGGCGAATCCGGTTTTCCACCCGAAGCGCAACCGAAGGCATTCCCATCTCGGTCCAGATCGACGACCAACGAGCGCGGGCCATCGTTGCCGCCCCCGTCGGTCCCCGCTGCCTGCTCGCCGGCACCTGGCGGATCAGCGGCCTCACCGGCGACCCGGCCCTGCTTCAGACACACCAGGAGTGATCATGCCCAATCCAACGTCTTTCGATACGGTGCCCGAGATCGACATCTCGGGCCTGTCCTCCCAAGATCCGGCGGTGAGAGCCGCCGTCACGCGAGAGCTGGGCGAGGCCGCGCGCCACGTCGGCTTCATGTACGTCAGCGGAGGCGGCGTGCCGGATGCGGTCTTCGACCGCATGCACGAGGCGTCACAGGCGTTCTTCGACCTGCCGATGGACGCGAAAATGGCGGTCCACATCGGGAACTCGACGAATCACCGCGGATACGTGCCGGAAGGCGGAGAGGTGTTCGCGGGTGGAACGGCCGACAAGAAGGAGGCCTACGACTGCGCACGGCACCGCCCCGATCGCGCCGGCGCCACCGCGCTCAGCGGCCCGAACCAGTGGCCGACGCTACCGGGCTTTTCCGACGCCGTCAGCGAGTATTACGAGGCGGTGTTCGAGGCCGGGCGGGCGATCATGCGCGGATTCGCCCGGTATCTCGCCGAGCCGGAGGACTTCTTCGATCGGGTGCTGACGGATCCGCCAAGTCAGTTGCGGCTCATCCACTATCCGGTGGACGAGAGCGCCGTCGACCGCCCCGGAATCGGCGCGCATACCGACTACGAGTGCATTACTCTGTTGAAGGCCACACAGTCCGGCCTCGAGGTACTCAACGGTGCCGGTCAGTGGATCGACGTGCCGCCCCGCCCCGGCTGCTTCGTGGTCAATATCGGCGACATGCTGGAGCTCTGGACCAACGGGCTGTTCGTCGCGACCACCCACCGCGTGCGCAAGGTGGTCGCCGAACGGTACTCCTACCCACTGTTTTTCAGCGTCGACTACGACACCGTCGTCGAGCCGTTGCCGAAGCTGCGGTCACCCGGTCAACCCTGCCGCGAAGGGCTCCGCGCGGGTGACCACCTCTTCGCGCAGACGGCACAGAGTTTCGTCTATCTGCGCGCCCGCATCGACGCCGGCGAGCTTTCCCTGCCGGCAGGGTCGCTGGCGTTGTCGTCGTTTGGCCATTCCGAAACCACACCCTGAAGGGACGCCCCATGACAACCGATGTGATCGAACCACCCACCGTCGACGAAGGCCGTGACCTCGCCACATTCGGCTACAAACAACAGCTGCACCGCAAGATGGGCCGGTTCGCCTCCTTCGCGGCGGGCTTCTCCTTCATCTCGGTGTTGACCGCCGTCTTCCAGCTGGCCGGCCTCGGCTTTTCCTTCGGTGGACCGGCTTTCGTGTGGACGTGGCCGGTGGTCCTCGGTGGCCAACTCCTCGTCGCGCTGTGCTTCGCCGAACTCGCCGCGCGCTATCCGCTTTCGGGTGCCATCTACCAGTGGTCCAGCCGCCTGGCCAATCCGACCTTCGGCTGGTTCGCGGGTTGGATCATGATCGTCGGCCAGATCGTGGTCATGACCAGCGCGGCCATCGCCCTGCAAGTGGTGCTGCCTCAGATCTGGAGTGGCTTCCAGCTGATCGGCGGAGACCCCTCCCCCACCTCCACGTCAGGTGTGCACAACGCAATTCTGTTGGCGTGCATCCTGATGACGCTGACCACCGTCATCAACATCATCGGCATCAGGTTGATGGCCCTGATCAACAACATCGGTGTGGTGTCGGAGATCAGCGGTGCCACCGCCATCATCGTCCTGCTCATCGCACACGGCGGACGGTCGGGCGGTGTCCTGGTCACCACCGGCACCGTCAGCCACGCGGGCTACTTCGGCGCCCTGCTGTGCGCTTCCTTCACCGCCGCCTACGTCCTCGTCGGATTCGACAGCGCCAGTGAGATGTCTGAGGAAACCCGCAACGCGCGCCGGATCGCGCCCCGCACCACCCTGCGCGCGCTGTCCGCGGCGGGGCTGCTCGGATTCGGGATCATCGTCGCGATGGTCCTCGCCGCCCCCAGCCTCACCGACGGCAAGCTCGCCGACGAGGGGCCTGCCTACGTGGTCGCGACCGTGCTGTCGGGGACCACGGGGAAGATCTTGCTGACCATGGTCGCTATCGCGATCTGCGTCGCGACGCTGGCGATACAGACCGCGGGGTCGCGCATGCTGTTCTCCATGGCCCGCGACGGGCGCACGCTGTTCCACGGTGTGCTTTCCCATGTTCCGCAACGCACCGGCACTCCGGCGGCCGCCGCCATCACGATCGGAGTCAGCGCCACCGCCGTCCTGATGCTGAACCTCGGACCCCAGGCTGCCTTCGTCGCGATGGAGTCGACCTGCATCATCATCATTTATCTCGCTTACCTGATGGTCACCGGCGCGATGCTGGTGAAGCGCCTACGCGGCCAACGGGTGTTCAACGCCGACGCCGTCGACGACGACGGTCGCCGCGCCTTCACCATGGGACGCGCCGGCGTGTGGCTCAACGCGGCGGCGGTCGCCTATGGCGCCGCGATGTTCGTCAACCTGATCTGGCCCCGCCAGTCGATCTACGACCCTGCGGGCGGTCACTGGTATCTCCAGTATTTTCCGCTGATGTTCACGGCCGGAACGGTTGTCGTGGGCGCGGTGATCTACGCCGCCGTCCACGGGACGCCAAACCCCTTGAGAATCCGGCAGTGGACGCTGGCGCCGTCCGTCGACTGAGACGCGGCGCGCGCATCGCCACCGGACAACAACCTGCAGAAGCACGTTCGGCCTGGAGAGCACGTGCGTGGGCGGCGGCCAGTTGAGCTCGCGCAAGCTCTCGCGAGCAGACGCAAAAGCCTGCCGACACGCCGCACGGCGTGAGCTTTTGCGTCTGCTCGCGCGAGGAAGTGGCGCCCCCGGGCATCAAAAAGCGCGGGCAGACGCGCGCAAAGACGGGCACGCCGATCGGCGTGCGGTCCGACAGGATTCGTGTAGCCTGAGTCGCTGAAACGTTCCTGCACTCGCTGTGGAGGCCCCGGTGAAACGCCCCGAGGTCAACGCTGTCCGGGTGGCGAGTCAGGGCCGGGTCACCATCAAGGACATCGCGCGCGTCGCCGGTGTCTCGGTGACGACGGTGTCGGATGCCCTCTCGGGCAACGGCCGGCTGACGGCCGACACGCGCCTGCGGGTGCGCGGCATCGCCGACGACCTCGGCTACCGGCCGAGCGCGGCGGCGCGCAGCCTGGTGGGCGCCCGCACCGGCCTCCTGCTGATGTCGGTGGGCGCGTCGGGAACCGAGGCCTCCTCGCTCTGGAACATCGACTTTTTCGCCAACCTGATGACCGCGGCGGCCATCCGATCGGCGGAGCGCGGGTTCGCGTTGGCGCTGTCGCCGGCCTCGGCGCCACCCAACCTCTCATACGACGGCGCGATCGTCGTCGATCCCACCGCAGGCCACGACGGCTTGCTAGCGCAGGCCGCGCGCGACGGCAGCCCGGTGGTGACCGTGGGCCGGACACCGGCCGGGCACCCGTGGGTGGACAACGACTACCCGACCCTCGTCCCGGCGATCCTGGACCACTTTCGGGCGGCCGGCGCGCGCAGACCCGCACTGCTGGCGGGCGACCCGGCGACCTCGTACGTCCGTGACACGGTCGAGCAGTACACCCGATGGTGCGAGGCCCATCGCTGCGCCGCGCGCATCGCCTACGTTGACGACGGAATCACCGAAGAGTCCGGGCGGGCCGCCGCGAGACGGTTGCTGTCGCGCCGCACGCGCTCGGACGCCGTGCTGGCCACTCTCGACCGACTCGCGCTGGGCGTCACGGCCGCCGTCGAGGAACTCGGGTTGTCGGTCCCCGACGACGTCTTGGTCGCCGCGCTCGGAGACAGCGCGACGATCGAGCACTCCAAGGTGCCGATCACCGCGATCGACCTGATGCCACAGCAGATCGGAGCCGTGGCGGTCGATTCGCTGATAGCACGCATCACCGGCGGCCGCGACGTACCCAATCAGGTTGTGCCCGGCCGCCTTCGGCCCCGGGCGAGCACCGATCGCCGGCGCGGCGCGTCATGATCGCGGTATAGCTCCGGCCGCAGGTACCTCAGATAGTCGACATCGGCGGGCGGATCGGCCCGCAGCGGCACCTCAACGACGGAGACGCGGCGCCCGCCGCCCAGATCTTCGACGATCCGCCCGCTCGCGTCCACCACCCGTGAGCCGCCGACAAATTCGAATCCGGACTCCGAGCCCACGCGGTTCACATAGACCAGTGGGGTGCGGTTGTCCAGCGCCCGCGCGCGCGCGGCGACCAGGTGATCGGCGTGGTAGGGCGCCATGTTGGCCGCAATGGCGAAGAAGACGTCCGGCCCCTGAAAGGCAAGGGTGCGCGCCACTTCGGCGATCTCCAGGTCGAAGCAGATCATCGGGCCGATGCGCGCCGCGCCAACGTCGACGCAGGCCAGGCGCTCACCCGCGCCGAAGGCCGCGGCTTCGGTCCCGAACAGGTGTGTCTTGCGGTAGTTTCCGGCGACCGAGCCGGCGGAGTCGACGATGAGCATCGAGTTGTACACGGCCCCGTCGTCGCCGCGCTCGAGATAGCCGCCGGCGAAAGCGGTCCGGAACTCCGCGCAGACGCGGCGGATCGCCGAGATCGGGGCCGCGTCGAGCCCCATGGCCAGCCCCCCGAGACGGTGCAACTGATAACCCGTCAGGAACAGCTCCGGGAAGACGGCGACGTCGACGGCGGGCCGCTCGGCGAGGAGGACCCGGACTCGCTCGACGTTTGCGTCGATATCGCGCGAGGCCGGGCTCTCCTGCACCAGCAGGGCGAGCAGCCGGTCCGGTCGGCCGCCGGTCATCGGTCGGTCGTCAGCCGTCCAGGCCGTAGCCCGCTGGCGAAAGCCTGCGGACGCCATCGCGTTCGACGACGTAGTTGTCTTCGAGCTTGAGCAACAGGAAGCGTCCGTCGACGTCGAGCCCGGTCTCCGGCTCCAGGGCGATGACGCTGTTCTCCACCAACACCTGGTCGCGGTCAACCATGGATCCGCGGTAGATCGTGGGCAATTCGCAGGCGCGCAAGCCCACCCCATGCCCGATCGCGTAAGGGGTGGTGGGCAACCCCTCCGACCGCAGGTAGTCGTTCACGGCGTCGTCGATCTGCGACACCCGGACACCCGGTTTGGCGGCATCGGCGGCAACCTCGTGCGCTTTCAGCAGCTTCGCGTACACCGCCTTGATCTCGGCGCGGGTGTCACCGCCCACGAACCCGGTCCGCGCGATGTCGGAGGCGTAACCGTGGCGACCATAGAGTCCGACGTCGAAGAAATACGGGTCGCCCTCGGCGAGCACCGTTCCCTCGGCGAACCAACCGCCGTCTCCGCGGCCGTGGTTGCACAGCGAGTGGCTCAAGAACTCCGGGCCGCTTTCCTGCAGGCTCGCCATGATCGCGGCCAGCACGTCGTGATCGGTCATTCCCGCCTCGGCGGCCTTGAAGCCCGCCTCGGCGCCCCGCGAATTGACGATGCTGGCGTCTTCGAGCAGCTTGATCTCGTCGGGTGTCTTGCGGATGCGCAGGTCATAGAGCTCGCAGCCGACCGGGACGAATTCCGCCCCGGGGAGCGCGGTTTCGAGCCGCCGGAGAACGGCGGGATCGATCAGTTCGAACCCGACCTTCTTGGCGCCCGTCAGTGCGCGGGCCAATCCCGCCGTCCACGTCTCGGGATGCCCGACCATCGGCGCCCAGGACGGCATAGGATGGATCGTGCTGATCCAGGGCAGCTCGTCGAACGGATCGGCTTGGGTCTGGTCGACCCACGGCGCGAAGATCTCGGCCCGGCCGTCCTGGTCGACCACGGCGGCGAACCAGTCGAATGCTTCCGAGATGATCTGGGTGCGGTAATCCGTTGCGTACCGGATGTGGTCGAAGCCGGTCAGCAGCAGGTGCGACAGGCCCTGCCGCCTCATCAGATCGGCGATTCCCTCGCGACGATCGTTGCGCAGCCGATCGACGTCGACGGCGGACCAGTCGTACATGATGGCGGACTCCTCGTGATTCTGACCGCAGATCGCCGGGCGCGATTCCGCGTGGACGGACGTCTCCAGGCGCCGCGGCGGGAACGATCGGGCTCGTGCAGGAACGTTTCTTCACCGACGAAGCGCCATCCCGACTGGACACGGGCGGGATGGACGCAATGATTGCAGAAACGTTCCTTCATGTCCACCAGCACGGACCGTGGTGACGCGAAAACTGTTGGGGAACAGCCCAATGCGTCGGTTACATCGGCGAAATATGACAGAAATGGTGGCGACACGTCCGCCGCTTAACGTTCCTGCCAGGTTCCCGAGGGGAATCTGCGCCTAGGGTTCCGCTCGCACGAGGCCTGGACCGAGGGGCCGCACCCGCACCACCCGCGGGCACACCAGGGGACAAAAGCCCGGAAGGATTGCGGAGCCTTCGCTCCGAAATTTCGGAGGGCAGCAATGCCTCTGGTCAGCGGTGGGCGCCCGGCGCACCTTTCGCACATCCCGAGAATGCCTCCATCGTGAGATGGGGTGAGTGCACCTCGGTGCAGCTCGGCCGGCTCAACTTGGCGGATCGGGTCGGGCTGGTCCCGGTGGGCGCCATCGAGCAACACGGGCCGCACCTACCGACCGACACCGACACCCGAGTCGCGCAGGCGATCTGCGACGCGGCCGCCGCGCAGTGTGAGGCCGCGATCGTGCTGCCCGCCGTGTCGATAGGGTGCAGCCTAGGCCACGGGACGGCTTTCCCGGGAACGCTGTCGTTGTTCCCCGAAGAGCTGACGCGGCTTCTGATTCGCGTCGCCGAGTGGGCTGCCCTGAGCGGCCTCAGTCGCCTGATCTTCGTCAACGGGCACATGGGCAACGTCGCCGCCCTGGGAGCGGCGACCGATAGGTTGCGGTTCTCCCGCCCCGACCTGAAATCCAACTGGATCGACTGGTGGAACGCCAGCCGCGAGATCACCGCCGAGGTGCTGGTCGACGGCGAGGACATCCACGCCAACCGGGCGGAAACCTCCCTCGCCCTGCATGTCTTCCCCGAACTGGTCGACCGCGAGGCGATGGCCGGCGCCGACGACCCGGACCGCACCGGCGGCCTGACCTTCCGCTACACGGCAGAGGTGTTGTCGGGCAACGGCGTCACCGGTTGTCCCTCGCGGGCCACCGCGGCCTTGGGCGAAACGCTGTTCGAGGCGATCGTGGATGTTGTTGCCGCCAAGGCCCTTGCCGGGATCGGCGAAGGGCCGCCGCGACCGCGGCCGCACGGCCGAAACCCCGCACTCATCGAATCAGGAGGCAGTTGATGGATACGGTCAACGTCGTCGAGCCCACCCACCGGGAACTCGCGGAATCGCTCGCGCGCCGCGGCGTGAAGTATGCGCTCGGCTCGTGGATCGATGTGCACGGCCGGCCCAAAACGAAGGCGGTGCCGATCGATCACCTGCCCAACATGCTGGCCGGCTCGGAGCGCTTCACCCCCCGGGGCATCACCGGTTTCGGCGCGATGGACCCGCAGGAGGAGGAGTCCGTCGCGATACCGGACCTCAGCACGCTCCGGCAGCTGTCGTGGGACAAACGGTTCGTCTGGATGGCCGCCGACATCATGTTCGGCGGGACCGAGCCGCTCGATCAGTGCCCGCGCAGCATCCTCAAGGCCCAGCTGAACAGGGCACGCGAACTGGGATTCGAGTTCAAACTCGGCGTCGAGACCGAGGTTTTCGTGTTCAATCCCGACCAATCCTATGACGCGACCGGCTACCTGACACCGCTCGCCGCCAGCGGCGGACTCAAACCGTGCCCCGCCTACGATGCCGAGGCCACGCTCGACGCGTCGGAGTTCCTCGACGATTTCGTGACCGCCCTGCGTGACAACGACTTCGGCGTCTTCAGCTTCGATCACGAGGGTGGTGACGGGCAGTACGAGTTCGACTTCGAATACGACGGTGCGCTCGAGATGGCCGACCGGATCACGTTCTTCCGCCTGATGATCCGCCAGATCGCCAAGCGGCACGGCCTGGCGGTCACCTTCATGCCCAAGCCGTACACCGAAGCGTGGGGCTCCGGGCACCACTACAACATGAGCCTGGTATCGTCCGACACCGGCGCGAACCTCATGCGCGACCCCGCCGACCCGCGAGGGATGGGCTGGAGCGCAACGGCATACGCGTTCGTCGCGGGACTCATGCGACACGCCGACGCCCTTGCCGCGATTGTGACGCCGACGGTCAATTCGTATAAGCGGCTCAACCCCAAACTGGCCGATGGCACGCCCTCGTGGGCACCGGTATGGTCGGCCTACGGCGAACAAAACCGATCGTGCATGCTGCGGCTGCCCAGAAACCGCCCGGCAGTGGAGAACCGCGTCGTCGATTCGGCGGCGAACACCTACCTGGCGGCGGCGTTTTCGCTGGCCGCCGGGCTCGACGGAATCGAACGCGGCTTGGATCCCGGGGACCCGGTGGACGTCGCGCTCGTCGACACGCGGGCGGACCCGACGCTCAACGCCGTTCGGCTGCCGCGAAATTTGCTCGAGGCGACCGATGCCTTCGCCCGCAGCGAGCTGGCCGGCCGTGTCTTCCCCAAGCGTTTCGTCGCCGAATACGTCGACATGAAATACTCGGAATGGCATTCGTACCACAGCACGGTGAGCGATTGGGAGCGTGATCGCTACCTGTTCGCGCTGTGAGGAGGGGACGGTTTTGACGCAGTCTCGAAGCCCGTCGACGCGATCGAACCACCGCAGGCGCGCGGTGCTGCGTTCGACGGCCGCCGTGCTGCGCCGGCGGGGATTCGACGCGGTCACGAGCCGGTCGGTCGCCGCGGAGGGGGGCCTGCCGGAACAGACCGTGCGGGCCTACTACCCCTCTCGCGACGACCTGCGCGCCGCCGGGCTCGAGTTCATGCTCAACGGCTGGATCGAGCGGGCCAACGACTTCATCAAGCGCCTGCCCACGAGTCTCGATCTCGAGGAGACGGCTCGCCTCATCATCGAGGTCGCCACGGTGCATGCCGCCGAGGACGAGTCCTTCACCCGCGCAACCATCTCCAGTGTCTACGAGCGGTACCTGCAGGCCGGCAAGCACGCCGACCTGACCTCGTTGATCAGCGAGTACAACGACGTCCTGGCCGATCTGGTCGGCCACGTGCTGGCACGCAACGGCCGGCAGGCCGGCCCCCAGGTGTGTCGTGCCGTCCTGGCGGTCGCGGACGGAACGGTCATCTATGAACTCGCGGCCGGGGAAAATCCCGTCCGCCGGGCGATTCAAATGCTCGAGTTCGCGATCCCGCAACTCTGCGCGCCCCC
The DNA here is from genome assembly GCF_036409085.1 of Mycobacterium sp. 050134. NCBI lineage: Bacteria > Bacillati > Actinomycetota > Actinomycetes > Mycobacteriales > Mycobacteriaceae > Mycobacterium > Mycobacterium sp. 050134. The sequence continues at coordinate 30,647 of NZ_JAZGLV010000026.1, read as the reverse complement.
GGGCGATCGCCAAACCCGATGAGAACCCCGCGGCGGAGGATGGCATCCTCTGTGGAATGACCTCACCCCGCCGCGGACGCCCCAGGATCAACGATCAGCGCAGGCCTGGCGACACGCCCCGGGAGGAGATCCTCGACGCCGCCGCCGAGCTGTTCACCGAATGTGGGTACACCGCAACATCCACGCGGGCCATTGCCGACGCCGTCGGCATCAGGCAGAGCAGCATCTACCACCACTTCGAGACCAAGGACGACATCCTCGACAACCTACTGGTGCGCACGGTCGACGCCTCGGCGACGCTGGCGCGCCAGCTCCTCGACCACCCGGGTTCCGCGGCAAGCCGCCTCTACGTGATGGTCTGGTACGACTCGCACCAGTTGCTGGCCAGCCGCTGGAATCTGGGTGCCCTGTATCAACTTCCGGAGAGCCGGGGTACCAAGTTCCCCCACTTCGAGTCCCGCCGGGAGTACTTGCGAAAGGGCTATCGTCAACTCGCACGTCAGACCTGCGCCGAGTCGAGCGCCTGGCAGCGGCGCCCGAAGATCGAGACGACCGTCGCGACCGAGTTGCCGTTTCACTTCGTCGAGACAGCGATCCAGATCAGGCTCGATACTCCGGGGTGGTTGGACAAGGTGGGGGCCGAGTGCATCGCGACGGGCATCGCCGACTCGTGCCTGCGTGCGCTGACCGCCACCAGCGGGACGCGATTGAAGGCGCAAGCCCATCGCATACTCGACGAGTTGGCGGCGCCGCAACAGGAGTGACGGCCAGCGCGCGAATGGCGATGCGGTCAGGCCGATGTCGCCTCCGCGGCGGACTCCAGCGCCCGCAGGTAGGTCGGCCAGTCCCCGTATTGGGAGATATCCTCGCCGTCCCGCCAGGCGTCGAGGGCGCAGCCGAAGCCGACCGCCTCGACCCCGTCGGCCAGCGTGACCGGTCCCAGCGCCATCGGCGCGGGTAGGGCCGCGAGGAATTCGCCCAACATGGCCGTGCCGACGAGCCATAGTTCGCCGCGGATGGGCACGCCGGCGCGGACGCCGACCCGGACCAGGCCCGGCTTGGCCGGCGTGGTGTCGAGGCGGGCGAGCCGGTAGAGCGGCGCGGTGACGGCGGGGCCCATCCAGCGGGCCCCGCGACCGGTGAGTTGATGCGCCAGGGGCTGGTCACGCAGATGCGCACCGACGACGAAAAGTCGGGTCGCGGCCACGCCGGCCCGTACCGGCCACGGGGCGGGGGCATCCTCGGGTTCCCTCTGGGGCAGTGCGACCGCGCCCGACCGGGCCACCGGCGGCGTCGGGGCGATGGCCAGCCGCGCCAGGTCCAGTGCGACGGCGTCGGCCCCCGACCTGGCCACCACGGTGACCCCGAATTGGGATCCGTCGGCCGTTCCCGCCGGAACCGCGACGGCGCACAAGTCCATGAGGTTGCAGAAGTTGGTGTAGACACCGAGCGCGGAGTTGACCGCCACGGGGTCGGCGGCGACCTGCGCGATCGTCGGGTGATGTGTCGTGGTGGGCACCAGCAACGCGTCGCAGCCGCCCAATTCGACGAGCGCCGCCGCGGTGAGCTCGGCCAGCCGGACGCGGTCCGCGAGCAGGTCGGTCGCGCGCACCGCCCCCGCGGCCGACACGATCGCCCCGACCGTCGGGTCCACCTCGGCTCGGTGGGCGTCGACGAATGCCCCGACGGCTTCGTGCCTTTCGGCCACCAGCCCGCCGTCGTAAAGCAGCCGCGCCGCGTCGAGGAAGGGCGTGAGATCGATTTCCTTCAGCTCCACACCGCGTTTCGCGAGGCGGTCGCGGGCATCGTGGAACGCCGTGCGCCATGGCCCGGACAGTCCCGGCAGCTCCCGCGGGACCGCTACGGTGGCCTTCGGAGGCGCGGCCAGCGGCGCACCGGGCGGAAACGGCCGGGCGCCACCGGCCATCACCCCCATCGTGGCGTCGGCCGTGTCGATGTCGCGCGCCAGCACAGTCACACAGTCGTAGGAGCGGCACGCGGGAACCACACCGTCGGTCGGCACCACGCCGGGCGTGGGTTTGATGCCCACGACGCCCTGCAGCGCCGCGGGCACCCGCCCGGATCCCGCGGTGTCGGTGCCGACGGCGACATCGGCGAGCCCGAGGGCGACAGCGACCGCCGAACCGGAGCTCGAGCCGCCCGAGATGTACTCGGGCCGACGGGCATCCCGCACCGCGCCGTGTGGGCTGCGGGTGCCGACCAGACCGGTCGCGAACTGGTCGAGGTTGGTGGCGCCCAGGATGACGGCACCGGCGTCGCGCAATCGCGCCACCACGGGGGCGTCCGCGGCCGCCGGTGCGGACGCGTAGGCGGGACATCCGGCGGTGGTCGCCAGCCCGGCGACGTCGACGTTGTTCTTGACGGCGGCGACGAGCCCGGCGAGCGGCCGGTCCGCACCGTTCGCGACGGAGTCGTCGACGGCGGCCGCCTCGGCCAGCGCATCGGCCATGGGCCGCAGGAAGATCCAGATCTCCGGGCGGTCGACGGCCTCGATGGCCGCGTACGCCGCGCGCACCCGCTCGACAGCGCTCACGCCGACACCTCCATGACGTCCCTCTCCGATACGGGCGGGGCCACGACCACCAACGGGGTGCCCGGGTCGACCTGGTTACCCGCCTCCACCAACACCCGGGTGACGACACCGTCGACGGGGGCGGTCAACACCGTCTCCATCTTCATCGCCTCGAGCGCGAGCAGCGCCTGACCGGCGACCACATCGTCGCCGACCGCGACGTCGACCCGCCACACGTTTGACGAGAACGGCGCGTCCACCCGCTGCTCGTCGCGGTCCAGCACCAGGTCCATGTTGGCCGCCGCAGAACGGGTTTCGGCCCGTTCGGCGCGGTCGAACTCCCCCGCCGCGGCCCACGCGTCGCGTTCGGCCGCGAACGCCACGCTCTGGCGCGCGCGGAACTCCGCGATCGAGTCGGCATGCTCGGCCAGGAACCGCTCATGGTCGGCCAGTGAGAAGGTTCCCGGGGCGATATCGACCGCGCCCCGCCCCGCGGCAAGGTCGGCGCGCAGATCCAGCAACTCTTCGGCGGAAACCGGATACCAGCTGATGCGGTCGAAGAACCGCAGGAGGCAGGGGTTTTCGGGCTCGAACGGCGCGGTGTGCCGGTAACTGCTCCACACCTGAGTGGTGCGCCCCACGAATTGATAGCCGCCCGGCCCCTCCATCCCGTAGATGCACAGGTACGCCCCGCCGATACCGACCGAATTCTCGGCAGTCCAGGTGCGTGCGGGGTTGTATTTCGTGGTGACCAACCGGTGCCGGGGGTCCAGCGGCGTCGCCACGGGCGCGCCGAGGTACACGTCGCCGAGGCCCAGTGTCAGGTACTCCGCCGAGTACACGATGCCCATGACGTCGTCCTGCGACGCCAAACCGTTGACACGCCTGATGAATTCGATGTTCGACGGGCACCACGGCGCGTCGTCACGCACCCCCGACATGTACCGCGCGATCGCCTCGCGGGTCGCCGGGTCGTCCCAGCTCAACGGCAGCCGGACCGACCTGCTCGGGACGACGACGTCCGAGGTCGCCGGTAGCGCTTCTTCGATGTCCGACAGCAACCCGAGCAACCGGTTGACCGATAGCGCGTCGGGATCCACGTGCACCTGCAGCGAACGGATTCCCGGCGTCAGGTCGACGATTCCGGACACGTCGCCGTCTCGGCGCAGCTCGTCCAGTCGGCGGTGCAGGGCGTGAACGCGGACGCGCAGCGCGAGGTCGAGGACCATGTCGCCGTACTCGACCAGCACGTTGTCGTCGCCGCTGCGGCGGTAGGTGACCGAAGGACCGCCGTCCCCGGCGTGGCGGCCCAGCACCCCGTCGTCGCCGTCTCCCCCGGTGCGGGGCACCAAAGTCGCTGCGCCGCGCGTGGACCCGACATCCCGGCGCGACGGCACATCAGCGGCGCGGACGGGAACGAACCGGACCGTGTCACCCGGGCGCAGTTGCCCCAGCTTCCAGCGATCGGCCGAGGTGACGGTGACGGGACAAACGAAACCACCCAGGCTCGGGCCGTCGGGTCCGAGCAGGATCGGGGTGTCACCGGTGAAATCCAGCGCGCCGACGGAATAGGCGTTGTCGTGGATGTTCGACGGGTGCAGTCCGGCCTCCCCGCCGTCGGGCCGCGCCCACTCCGGCTTGGGCCCTTCGAGGCGCACCCCGGTGCGCGCCGAGTTGAAGTGCACGCGGTACCGGCTGTCGACGATGGTATCGATGTCTGCGCGGGTGAAGAACTCCGGTGCGCCTTGCGGACCCTCCGTGACGGCCAGTTCCCAGTCGGACCGCATCGCCGGGCGATGCCCGGGCGGCACCGCCGCGGCACGCCCGTGGCGCACTGCGGGATTGACGCGCAACACGTCGCCGGCCACCAGCGGACGTCCGCCGTGACCGCCGAACCGCCCGAGCGTGAAGGTGGACGCGCTGCCCAGATAGGCCGGCACGTCGAACCCACCCGCGATGAGGACGTATGTGCGCAAGCCTTTTTCGGCGGCCCCGACGTCGAGCACGGCGCCCGCCGGGACCTCGACCGGCTCCCACATCCGCACGGGCGCCCCGTCTACCGTCACGGGGCAGTCGGCGCCGGTGACACACACCGTCGCCGCGTGCGTCACGCGCAGCGCCGGGCCCGTCGACGTGCACTCGAGTCCCGGCGCCCCGTCGGCATTACCGAGCGCACGGTTGCCGAGGCGGAACGACAGGTCGTCCATCGGCCCGCTCGGCGGCACCCCGACGTCCCACCTGCCCAGCCGCCCCGGCAGGTCCTGAACGGTGGTCAGCAGGCCCGGGCGCTCGACGGTGATGCTGGGATGCGGGTCCGTGACCCCGGCGAAGGTGGCGGTGCTGTGCGTGGCGGCGCGCACGTCGTGCTGATCCAGCGCCGCGCGGGCCGCGCCGATGTTCACCTCGATCCCCCGCAGGTCGGTGGCGGCCAGGGCGGCACCGAGCCGATCCAGAGCGGTGTCGCGGTCGGGCGCCGCGACGATGACCTTGGCCAGCAGCGGGTCGTATGACGCCGTGACGTCGGTGCCCGCCTCGACCCAGGTGTCGACGCGGACCTCGCTTCCGTCGGCGAGCCGGTCGGGAAAGGTGACCGCAGTGAGGGTTCCGGTGCTGGGGCGGTAGTCGAGGGACGGATTCTCGGCATACACCCTCGCCTCCACCGCGTGTCCCCGGGTGGCGACGGCGCCGCTGGTGGCGCCGTCGCGGAGGTGTTCGGACAGCATATCGCGTTCGCCGCCGGCCAGTCGAAACATCCAGCCGGGCAGGTCGATTCCGGTGACCGCTTCGGTGACGGGGTGCTCCACCTGCAGGCGCGCGTTCACCTCGAGGAACGACGCCTGCCCGCGGCGCGTGTCGTAAACGAATTCGACGGTGCCCGCCGACCGGTAGTTCACCGCCGCGGCCAACGCGCGCGACGAGGAATGCAACAGCTCGCGCAGGTCATCGGGCAGGGCGGGTGCCGGCGCCTCTTCGATCACCTTCTGGTTGCGGCGCTGCAGCGAACAGTCCCGGTCGCCGAGCGACAGCACCCGACCGGAGCCGTCGCCGAAGATCTGCACCTCGACGTGGCGCGCGTCGTCGACGAAGCGCTCGACGAATACGCCCGCCGATCCGAAGCTGCGCTCCGCGAGCCGGGACACGCGGTCGAACGCCGAGCGCACCTCGTTGCGGTCGCGGCACACCTGCATGCCGATCCCGCCGCCACCGCCGGTGGCCTTCAGGATGACCGGATACCCGATGTCGTCGGCCCCCCGGGTGGCCGCGGCCGCGCTGTCGAGCAGGTCCGACCCGGGAAACACCGGCACGCCCGCCGCCACGGCCGCCGCGCGGGCCGTGTGTTTGGTGCCGAACACCCGCAGTTGGTGCGGGGTCGGGCCGACGAAGGACATGCCGGCGTCTTCGACGGCGGCAGCGAAATCGGCATCCTCGGAAAGGAACCCGTACCCGGGGTGGACCATGTCGGCGCCGGCCTCGCCGGCGGCGGCCAGGATCGCGTCGACGCGCAGGTAGCTTTCGCTGGGCGCGGCGGGGCCCAGCCGCACTGCGGCATCGGCCATCCGGACATGGGGGGCGCCCCGGTCGGCGTCGGAGAACACCGCGACGGTGCGCATGCCCAGCAGCCGCGCCGAGCGCAGCAGCCGGACGGCGATCTCCCCTCGATTGGCGATCAGGACCGTGCGCGCCGCGCTCACTCGCCGTCCGCCTGACCCGGCCGCGTCACGATCATGCGGACCGGTGTCGGGTCGAATGCGTTGCAGGGGTTGTTGATCTGCGGGCAGTTCGACACCAGGACCAGCGTGTCGATGTCCGCGCGCAGGGCGACCCGCTTGCCCGGCGCGGAGAGGCCGTCGACGATGCCGAGCGCACCGTCGGGGTCGACGGGCACGTTCATGAACCAGTTGATGTTGCTCGCGAGGTCCCGGGCGCCGAGGCCATAGCGTGCGCCCTCGATCAGGAAGTTCTCCATGCAGCCGTGCTGGGCGCGGGTGTGTTGGCCGTAGCGCAGGGTGTTGGACTCCTTGGAGCAGGCGCCGCCGAGGGTATCGTGGGCGCCCACCTCGTCGGCGACCACGGTCATCAGTGCGGCACCGGTGTCCGCGCGCAGCACCGAGCCGGTGGTCAGCGTGATGCGCCCCTGGCGCGCAATGGTTTGCGGCGCCGAGTAGCGGACCGACGTGTCGGCGGCGGAATAGAGCAGGCAGTCCACCGCCTGGTTGCCGGCGAGGTCGACGATGGTCAGGACGTCGCCGGCGGCGACCACCGCCGACCACGCCGCGCGCGGGGCGACGGTCTGGTCGAGGAGCACCGTTCCATGGACGAGCGCGTCGGTCGGGCGGGTGGTGGTCACAGCACTCCTCGGGCGGCCAGGTCGGCGTCGGTGTTCGCCACGGCCTGACGGTGCTCGGGGCCCAGCGGGCCGACGAGGTCGCCGGCCACCAGTCCGTCGAGGTCACCCGGCGCGGACCATGCGTGAATTCGCAAGGGCGAACACGTGAATTGGGGCCTCGGGTCCAGGGGGTGAGCGGTGTTGGCGACCAGGACGATCGCGTCGACATGCAGGAGCACATCGACATGGGTGCCCGGCCCCGACGACCCCCGCCAATCGAACGTGCCGTCCGCGCCGACGCGAACACCCTGGAAGAACGACAGCGACGGCGGCAGGTCGCGTTGGGACAGGCCGTGTTTGAGCGCACCGAGCAGGAACAGCTGGCGGCCCGCCGGGGACGCCGACTCGGGCGCGCCGGACCCGTATTTCTCTTCGTTGCCCGCGAGCGTCGTGGCGCCCGTGAGGGCGTCGTGGGCGCCCGAGGTGTCGGCGACGATCGTCGCCAGGACCCGGCCGAAGCCGCTCAGCAGCGGGTGGCCCGTACCGAGGTACGCCTGCCACGGCACCTTGACCGTATCGGCGATGTTGAGCCGCTCGTGTGGGGCGTCGGCCCGGTGGAGCAACAGGTGCGCGCACGCGTCGCCGTCCGGGTCGGCCAGCCGGACACGGGTGCCCCGCGATAGGACGGCGGTGGTGTAGCCGCCCGGCGCCACCGTCTCCGACCACACCAACCGCTCGGCCGGTACGTCCAGCGGGCGGATGGGGCTTTCGGCGGCCGGGATGTGGCGCATGAAGTCCGCCCTCCGCCCGTGCTGCGCCCGCGCATGGGCGCGGGCGCCCGCCGTCGTCGCGGTCTGCGACGCGCCGTGGGCCTCGGTCGTGTTAGCGGTCACGGTCAATCCCTCGATCTCTCGCGGGCGACGCCGCCCCGGGGCCAATATCTATCAGTTGACAGTTTTGTCTTCACCATTTAGCGCGCCCAGTGGCCTCGGAATCAACCGCACAAGTGCCGCGTGCGAATTTGCTTACGCGAACGTAACATCCACCCCACAGTGGGGAGGCGGCCCCGAAGTGCCCGCCTCACAGCAACAACCGCGCCTCGCCGGAACATTTTCGCTCCGAGGCGGGCAACAGCGGTACCCCCGGCTACGGGGAAACGCGTCCGCCCGTACCGACCACCGCCGGAATCCAGATGGTCGAGCAAACCGCGTCCGCCCCGCCTCGTAAGGTGACCGCATGCAGAGAGCCCGAACGCTTCACCTCGCCCGGCAGATCGGGTCGCTCGGCGTCACGGCGGTCACCGCCATGTCGACGCTGAACGCCTACCGGCCGCTGGCCCGCAGCGGGTACCTGTCGATCTTCTCGTGGATCTTCGGCATGGTGGTCACCGAGTTGCCGTTGCAGACCCTGGTGAGCCAGCTCGGCGGGCTGGCGCTGACGGCCCGCCGCCTGACCCGGCCGGTGCGGGCGCTCGCCTGGCTGGTCGCCGCCGCGTCGGCGCTGGGGCTGATGAATTTCAGCCGCGCCGGCCACCGGGCCAACATCCCGCTCAACCAGGCCCTCGACGACGCCCTCGGCCCCGACCGCCGGACCGAGTCCGCGGACCTGTGGCGCCGGCCGCAGGGTGCCGGCACCGCCAAGACGCCGGGGTTGCTCCGCATGCTGCGGATCTACGGCGACTACGCCCACGATTCCAACATCAGCTACGGCGAATTCGGCAGCGCCAACCACCTGGACATCTGGCGGCGCCCCGACCTCGAGCCGAACGGCAAGGCGCCGGTGCTCTTCCAGATCCCCGGCGGGGCCTGGACCACGGGAAACAAACGCGGGCAGGCGCATCCACTGATGAGCCACCTCGCCGAGCTGGGCTGGATCTGCGTGGCGATCAACTACCGGCACAGCCCGCGCAACACCTGGCCCGACCACATCGTCGACGTCAAGCGCGCCCTCGCGTGGGTCAAGCACCACATCGCCGACTTCGGCGGCGACACCGACTTCATCGCAATCACCGGCGGTTCGGCCGGCGGCCACCTGTCCTCGCTGGCGGCGCTCACCCCCAACGTCGCACAGTTCCAGCCGGGCTTCGAGGACGCTGACACGCGGGTGCAGGCCGCGGTGCCGTTCTACGGCGTCTACGACTTCACCCGGTTCAACGACGCCATGCACCCGATGATGCCGGGCCTGCTGGTGAAATCGGTGATGAAGCAACGGCCCTCGACAAACCTGCAGGTCTATCGCGACGCGTCGCCGATCAACCACGTGTCGCGGGACGCTCCCCCGTTCTTCGTGCTGCACGGCCAGAACGACTCGCTGGTCCCGGTGGAGCAGGCCCGCGCCTTCGTCCGCGAGCTGCGCAAGGTGAGCAATCAGCCCGTCGCGTACGCCGAATTGCCTTACGCGCAGCACGCTTTCGACATCTTCGGCTCGGCGCGGGCGGCGCACACGGCGGTCGCCGTCGAGCAGTTCCTCGCCGAGGTCTACACGGCCAAGACGGCTACGACTTAGGGCGCACCCCGGCCGCGAGGTACACAAAAGAGGGTTCCACGCGGTACCGCACCGACGTCGCGGGCAGTTCCCGCAAAACCTCGTCGGGAACGCGCTTGCGGTAGTTGAGCTTCAGCGATCCGCTGAAGGCGGGATCTACCCCGCGGAGGTCGATGTCGATCTGCAAGCCCTTGCCGGTGATCGTCGCCCGCGCCGGGCCCTCGGAGCTCCCCCAGGGACAGTCGACGGACCGCAGCTTGTCGTCGCCGCGGGCGGGAAAGGTGGCGACGACCCGCGCCGCGCTGAGCCCGAACCCGCCCGTATAGCGGGAGACGCCCGCGGCCGAGTAGACGCCTGGCACGTGGCCGCTGAAGCGGCGGCTCACCCCGACCTTGCCGGCGGTGAAGAGGATCCCCTCCGCCTCGAGTTCCGCGCGGAGGTCGGGGGGCAGTTTGCCGATCTCGGAAAGGTTGCGCAGGAATCCGAACACGTCCCGACCGTAACCGCCGCGGACCAGGTTTGCTAGCGCACGGTCACGGTCGCTGTGTAGATGCACGTCGGCTTGGTGTCTTTGCCGACGATGCTGGCGTAGGACGTGGTGATGGTCGTGATGCCGGGCTTCTGCGCGGTGAACGTCCAGACCTCGGTGCCGGGCGCGCCCAGCGCGTCGGTGGTCGGCTGAACGAATGCGTGGCTCTCCTGCTTGAGCACCGACGGCTCGGCGATCTTCATGTCGGGCTTCCACCGATACGGCGTGGTGTAGTTCGAGCCCAGCTTGACGGTCAGCGTGTTGCCAACGGTCAGGTCGATGCTCTGGGTGATCGCGCTCTGCTTGAGCACATCCTCCATCGGGGCCTGCAGGATCTTGTCCGACGGCGGATTTCGGGAAGCGAAGTGGCAGCCGGCCACGGTCGACGAGGCGAGTAGGACGACTGCCACCAGCAGCCTGATCTTCACGCGAGTCCCCCTTCGGTTCGGCTCAGAACCTAATATTCCAGGCCGACGGGCCCGCAAGGGGCCACCGTTTGGGCGCGGCGTTTGCTGGCGGTCGGGTAACTTCTGTGCATGTTCGGCATCATCCGGCCCTGTCGGCACCGCCTCGGCGGCGAGCTGGCGGCCGCTTGGACGGCCCAGTTGTGCGGATTGTGCCTCGCCCTCCGCGACGACTACGGCCAGGCCGCGCGGGTGGCCACCAATTACGACGGGCTCGTCGTCTCCTTGCTGGTCGAGGCGCAGTCGACCGGAGGCCCGAGCCGCCGGAGGGCCGGGCCGTGTCCGCTGCGCGCGATGCGCCGCGCCGACGTCGCGACCGGCGAATGCGTGCGGCTGGCCGCGGTGGTGTCGCTGGCGCTGGCCGCGGCGAAGGTCCGCGACCACGTCGATGACCGCGACGGCGTGGCGGGCGTGGCCGCGGTGCGGCCGGCGGCGCGCCGCCTCGCCGAGCGCTGGGTCCGCCAGGGCGCCGACGCCGGCCAGAGCCTGGGATTCGACACCGGCGTGCTCGTTGCGGCGATGGACCGGCAGGCCGACCTCGAGGCGGCGGCCCGCCCCGGCAGCCCGTTGCTGGCGGTGACCGAGCCCACCGAGACCGCCGTGGCCGCCGCCTTCGCGCACACCGCCGTGCTGGCCGGCCGCCCCGGCAACCAGGCGCCGCTGCGGGAGGTGGGTCTGCTGTTCGGCCGGGTGGCGCACCTGCTCGACGCGGTCGAGGATTACCGCGACGACGTGGCGCGCGGCAAGTGGAACCCCGTGGCGGCGACGGCGACCCCGGTCGAGGCGGTCCGCTCGCTGTGTGACGACGCGGTATTGGGCGTCGAGTTGGCCCTCGCCGAGGTCGAGTTCACCGACCGGCGGCTCGTCCACCGGTTGCTGACGGGCGAGATCCGGCGCGCCATGTCGCGCACGTTCACGCGGGCCGGTTACCCGGGCGGCGTCGAGGACCCCAATGCCCGCAAGACCCGGCGCGGCCAGCAGGACCCGATCAACTTCGCCGACCAGCCGGGTGCCGCGGGCGAAACCCCGGACCCCGGCCCGAGCGGCCGCAAGCGGGGCGGCGACGGAAGCACCTGCATCTGCTGCTGCGACACCTGCGACTGTTGCTGCTGTGACGACGCCTGTTGCGAGTGTGGTGACTGCTGCGATTGCACGTAGCGATAGCACATCCGCTATCGCTTTCGGCGGTCACATAGCACCCTCCAGATTGGTGCCATTGGGGCCAGAGTGGCCGCTGCACCGCCGGCATGATCGAATCCCCAAGACGCGCAGGTCGAGCCGGTCCGGCAGGATGGGTTCGGTGTTCGGCCTCGTCCTCATCGTCTCGCTCGTGTCCACCGTCATCCTGGGGACGGTCATCGGCCGGCGCTACCGCGTCGGCCCACCGGTGCTGCTCATCCTGCTCGGCACGTTGCTGGGCCTGATCCCCGCGTTCGCCCACGTGCAAGTCAACGGTGAGATCGTCCTGCTGTTGTTCCTGCCGGCCATCCTGTACTGGGAGGGTCTGGGCGTCAGCATCCGCGAGATCCGCAAGAACCTGCGCATCATCGTCTTCCTGAGCGTGGCCCTGGTCATCGTCACCGCGGTCGCGGTGTCGTGGACGGCGCGGGCGCTCGGCATGGAGTCGCACGCGGCGGCGGTCCTGGGCGCCGTGCTCTCGCCCACCGACGCCGCGGCCGTGGCCGGCCTCGCCAAGAAGCTGCCCCGCCGGTCGCTGACCGTGTTGAAGGCGGAGAGTCTCATCAACGACGGCACCGCGCTGGTCCTGTTCGCCGTGAGCGTCCACGTCGCCATCGGCGGGGCCGCGATCACCCCGTTCGACCTCACCATCCGCTTCGTCGTCTCCTACCTCGGCGGCATCGCCGCCGGGCTGCTGGTGGGCGCGCTCGCCACCCTGGTCCGCAAGCGGATCGATGCCCCGCAGGAGGAGGGCGCGCTGAGCCTGTTGACGCCGTTCGCGGCGTTCCTGCTGGCCCAGGCGTTCGACTGCAGCGGCGTCGTCGCCGTCATGGTGTCGGCCCTGGTGCTCGCCTACGCCGGGCCGATCGTGATCCGGGCGCGCTCCCGGCTGCAGGCCTACGGATTCTGGGACATCACGACGTTCCTGCTCAACGGCTCGCTGTGGGTGTTCGTCGGGGTCCAGATACCGGGCGCGCTGCGCGGGGTGTCCAATATCGACGGCGGGCTGCCCCACGCCGCCTTCCTCGCCCTCGCCGTCACCGCCGTCGTCATCCTCTCCCGGATCTTCTGGGGCGAGCTCACCACCATGTTGCTGCGCGCCATCGACCGCCGCGAGGTCCAGCGCGCCCGTCGCGTCGACTGGCGGATGCGGTTCGTCACCGTCTGGGCGGGCTTCCGCGGGGCCGTTTCGCTGGCCGCCGCGCTGGCTGTGCCGATGACCACGCTGAGCGGTGCCCCTTTCCCGGACCGCAGCCTGCTCATCTTCATCGTCGTGTTCGTGATCCTGGTGACCGTGCTGGTGCAGGGCAGCTCGCTGCCGGCCGTGGTGCGCTGGGCGCGCATCCCCGAAGACGTGGCCCACACCGAGGAGCTCCAGCTCGCCCGGACGCGGGGCGTTCAGGCCGCGCTGGACGCGCTGCCCGCCGTCGCCGACGAAGTGGGCATCAGCGACGAGCTGCGCCGGCGGCTGCAGAAGGAATACGAGGAGAAGGCCGCGGTTGCCGTCGCCACCGAGAACGACTCACCGGACAACCGGCTGCTCAAGGGCAAGGAGAAGGTGCGGCGGGTGCGGCTGGGCGTGCTCGAGTACAAGCGCCGGGAAATCACCACCCTGCGTAACCAGAACCTCATCGACGACATCGTGCTGCGCGAGCTGCAGGAAGAGATGGATCTGGAGGAAGTGCAGCTCCTCAACGCGGCGGACAGTGACTGATAGCGGCTAGCGCATGTTGCAGACGGTCGCCATCCGCGGGTACCGCTCGCTGCGCGAGGTGATCGTGCCGCTGGGGCGGCTGTCGCTCATCACGGGCGCCAACGGCGCCGGCAAGTCGTCGCTGTACCGGGCGCTGCGGCTGCTGGCCGATTGCGGTCGCGGGGAGGTGATCGGCTCGCTGGCACGCGAGGGCGGCCTGCAGTCGGTGCTGTGGGCCGGGCCCGAGCAGACCAGCGGCGCCCGGCGCACCGGCAAGACCGAAGGCACCGCCCGCACCCGACCGGTGTCGCTCGAATTGGGCTTCGCCGCAGACGATTTCGGATACCTCGTGGATCTCGGCATTCCGCAGATGGCCGGCCCCGGCTCGGAGTTCGCCCGCGACCCGGAGATCAAGCGGGAGGCCCTGTTCGCCGGGCCGGTGCTGCGCAACGCCACCACACTGGTGCGCCGGACCCGCGATTACGCCGAGGTGAGCTCGGAATCCGGTCGCGGCTTCGACGAGCTGTGCCGCAACCTGCCGTCGTATCGCAGCGTGCTCACCGAGTACGCCCACCCGCAGGCGCTGCCCGAACTGGCGGCGGTGCGCGCACGGCTGCGCGGCTGGCGGTTTTACGACGGCTTCCGCGTGGACGCGGGCGCGCCCGCGCGCCGCCCGCAGATCGGCACCCGGACCCCGGTGCTCGCCGACGATGGCAGCGACGTGGCCGCCGCCATCCAGACGATCATCGAGGCCGGCCTCGACGACCTGCACCGCATCGTCGCCGACGCTTTCGACGGCGCGACCGTCTCCGTCGCCGTCAACGACGGGCTCTTCGACCTCCAGCTGCGGCAGCGCGGCATGCTGCGCCCGCTCCGCTCCGCCGAATTGTCCGACGGCACACTGCGTTTCCTACTCTGGGCGGCCGCGCTGCTGAGCCCGGAACCCCCCTCGCTGATGGTCCTCAACGAGCCCGAGACCTCCCTGCACCCGAGCCTCGTGCGACCGCTGGCCGCGCTGATCCGCGCCGCCGCCCAGCAGACGCAGGTCGTGGTGGTCACCCACTCCCGCGCGCTGCTGACCGAGGCCGCCACGAGCGATGCCGCCGAGATCGAACTGTTCAAGGAGTGGGGCGAGACCCGCGTGGCCGGCCAGGAGCTGTTGACCACGCCCCCCTGGGACTGGGGCAAGCGCTAGAAGTTGCCCGCCATGCAATCTTGCCCGATGTGCAAGTTTTGCCCTATGGTGGTGGCATGGCCGATCAACCACCCGGATTGCGGGAACGCAAGAAGGCTGACACCCGGCGCGCACTCAGCGACGCCGCACTCCGGTTGGCGTTCGAACACGGGATGGAAAACGTCACGCGCGAGGACATCGCCAACGTGGCCGGGGTGTCGTTGCGCACCTTCAACAATTACTTCACCGGCAAGTACGAGGCGCTGGCCTACCGGCAGGCCGAGCGCATGCGCCGCAGCCTCGCCGCGCTGCGGGCGCGTCCGGCGGACGAACCGCTGTGGACGTCGATCACCCACGCCGCCCTCGAGCCACTACGACAGGACATGAGCGACGAAGACCTGATACCCAGCCGCCGAGAGCTTGTGGAAGCGCGCAAACTCCTGATGAACCCCCAGGTGCGTAAGGCGTTGCCGGAGCAGTTATTTGACGAATGGCTGGAGGTGATCGCGGAGCGCACCGGCACCGATCCGGAACGCGACCTGTATCCGCGGCTCGTCGTGGCGGTCGTGCGGGCCGTCGGCGACGCGGCGGCGGAAGCGTACGTGCGGGCCGACCCGCCCGTGGCGATCGCCGACCTGATTCGCGAGGGCTTCGCCGCGGTGAGCGTCGGCCTACCCGAGCCGGCCAAGAACCAGGAGGCATGTCATGGCTGACGAACACGCCAGCATCGTCATCTCCGGCGCCGGCCCCAACGGGTTGATGCTGGCATGCGAGCTGGCGCTGGCCGGCGTCCGGCCCGTGGTGCTCGACGCCCTGCCGGGCCCCAGCTCCGAACCCAAGGCCAACGGCCTTGTGGGGCAGGTGGTTCGGATGCTGGACATGCGGGGCCTGTATCGGGCGTTCACGGGCGACCCCGAACCGCCCCGACCGTCGTCCGGTTGGATCTTCGCGGGCATGACACTGGACTTCGCGTCCGTGCCCGACAACCCGATGTACGCGATGCTGTTGCCCCAGCCCCGGCTGGTGCGGCTGCTGGAAAAGCGGGCACGCGACCTGGGTGTCGACTTGCGCTGGGGCCACGAGCTCGTGGACTTGCGGCAGAACCCCGATTTCGTCGCCCTGACGGTGTCGTCGACGGAAGGGGCGTACCACATCGCGGCCGGTCACCTGGTGGGCGCCGACGGTGGCCGCAGCCCGGTCCGCAAGGCGGTGGGCATCGGCTTTCCCGGCACCACGTCGCCCCGGGTCGCCCGCATCGCGCACGTGTACATGCCCGAGGACATCCGCCGCGAGGACGGCAGCATCGATGTGCCGAGGTTCGGGCGAATCCCGTTTGGCCACAACCGGTTCGAGCGCGGCCTGGTGATCAACGCCGCGCTCGAGCCGGAACGAGCGATGTTCGGCACCATCGAGTCCGGCCCTCCCACGGAGGACCGGTCGATGAGCGTGGCCGAGCTGCACGAAAGCGTGCGGCGGGTGCTCGGCGTCGATGTCCCGTTCGAGGAGCCCAAAGGGCCGGGGCCGCATGCCCTGCGCCGGATGGACGACCTGAACACCCGCCACGCCGACCGCTACCGCGCCGGGCGGGTGTTGCTGCTCGGTGACGCCGCCCACGTGCACAGCCCGCTGGGTGGGCCCGGGTTGAACCTCGGCCTGCAGGACGCCGTAAACCTGGGCTGGAAGCTCGCCGCCCACACCACGGGCCAGGCGCCCGAGGGACTGCTCGACACCTACGAGTCCGAGCGCCGCCCCGTAGGCGAGCGCGTGATGATGCACTCGCTCGCCCAGACCGCGCTCGTGGCACCCGGCGCCGAGATCACCGCGCTGCGAACGCTGCTGGGCGAGCTGTTCACCATGCCCGCCGCCGCCGAGCACATGGCCGCGCTACTCGCCGGCTCCGACGTGCGGTACGACGTCGGTGACGATCACCGGCTGTCGGGATGGCCGGCTCCCGAGCTGACCCTGGCCGACGGCCGACGGCTCGCCGAACTGCTGCGCGACGCGCGTCCAGTCCTGCTCGACCTCGGCGCCGGCGTCGGGACCACGGCGCGGGGCTGGGCGGACCGGGTCGACGTCGTCACCGCGAGCGCCGCCGACCCGCCCGCCGCGGCGCTGCTGATCCGGCCCGACGGATACGTCGCCTGGGCGGCCGACGCCATCGGCCCGGAACAGAAAGCCGGCCTGCGAGCGGCGCTGCGACGCTGGTGGGGAGCCGAGGTGGGCGCGTAGCGCCGCAATCGGCCAGACTGGCCGGATGGCCCCCACCAGCCGCGACGAACCCGTACGTAGCGCGCAGAGGATCGTCGACGTGCTCACGGCGCAGGGTGTCGAGTACGTCTTCGGCGTGCCCGGCGCCAAGATCGACGCCGTCTACGACGCCCTGGCCGACTCTGGCCCGCAGCTGGTGGTGTGCCGCCACGAGCAGAACGCCGCATTCATGGCCGGGGCGGTCGGCCGCCTGACCGGCATCCCGGGCGTGGTGCTGGCGACGTCCGGGCCCGGCACCGCGAACCTGGCCACCGGCCTACTGACCGCCAACACCGAACAGGACCCCGTGGTCGCGCTGTGCGGGGCCGTGCGCCGCGAGGACCGGCTCAAGCGCACCCATCAGTCGATGGATGCGGCGGCCCTGCTCAGGACGGTCACCAAGTTCACCGGCGAGATCAACGATCCCGACAACGCCGCCGAGGCCACCGTGGGCGCCTTCCGCGCCGCGGCCGGCGAGCCGCGCGGGGCCGCCGCGGTGGTGCTGCCGGCCGACGTCCTCGCCGCCCCCACCACGGCGGGCATCACCGCCCGGCTGCCGATCCCCCCGCTGGCGTCCGCGCCCACGCCCGCAATCGCCAAGGCCGGAGAGCTGATTCGCGCCGCGCGCCGCCCCGCCCTGCTCGTCGGCATGCGGGGCGCCGACCGCGACAGCTGCCAGGCGCTGCGCTCCCTCGTCGCCGCCACCGGGCTGCCCGTGGTCGAGACCTTCCAGGCGGCCGGGGTCATCTCCCGCGCGCTGGAGGCCAACTTCCTGGGCCGGGTCGGCCTCTTTCGCAACCAGCCCGGCGACATCATCGTCAGCCAGGCCGACGTGCTGGTCACGATCGGCTACGACGCCGTCGAGTACGACCCGGAGTTGTGGAACAACGACGCCGAACGCACCGTCGTGCACATCGACTCGCTCCCGGCCGACGTCGACAACCACTACCAGCCGGCGCTGGAATTGCTCGGCAGCGTCGCCGCCACGCTCACGGGGTTGACCGACATCCTGATCGGGCTCACCCTCAGGGAGGACTACCAGAAAGAGATCGCCACGCAACGAAACGCGTTGGCGGACATGCTCGACACCGCGCGCAATCACCCGCCCGAGGGCCCCGGCCTCGATCCGGTGGCCGTCGTACTGCGGTTGCGCGACGCACTCGACGACACCGCCACCGTCGCATGCGACATCGGCTCGGTGTACATCTACATGGCACGCCACTTCCGCGTCTACGAACCCAGGAGGCTGCTGTTCTCCAACGGCCAACAGACCCTGGGCGTCGCGTTGCCCTGGGCGATGGCCGCCTGCCTGGTGCGTCCCGGCACCCCCGTAGTGTCCGTCTCCGGAGACGGCGGATTCCTGTTCTCCGCCCAGGAACTCGCAACGGCGACCCGGCTCGGCCTGACGTTCACACACGTGATCTTCCGCGACAACAGCTACGACATGGTCGGCTTCCAGGAGGTTCTCAAGTACGGCCGCAAGTCCGGCGTGCAACTCGCCGACTACGACATCGTCTCCTACGCCGCCGCTTTCGGCGCGCGGGGCTATCGCGTGCAGACCCTCGACGAATTCAGCGCGACCCTGCGAAAGGCGCTGGCCGAAGACGGGCCCTCGCTGATCGACGTCGCAGTAGACTACAGCCGCAACACCGACCTGGCCGCCCACCTGCACGACGACCCCTTCGAATGAGGATCATGGACACGCATCCGAACCCGTACGAACGCTTCCGGCATTGGGCCACTTCGCTTCTCCGCCACCACGACGGCGAAGAAGTGTTCCAGTTCTCGACGATCGGCGCTTTGCTTGGAGGCGTTTACGACGGCGACGTCACCGTCGCCGACATCCTGCGCCACGGCGACTTCGGGTTGGGCACCTTCAACCAGCTCGACGGCGAGATGGTGATCCTCGACGGCGTCTGCTACCGGTTGCGCGCCGACGGGAGCGCCGGGCGCGCCGCGCCGACCGACCGCACTCCGTTCGCGGCGGTCACGCGGTTTCACAGCGACTTTGAGATCGCCGTCGACACCCGCACCGACCGCGCCGCGGCGATGGCGGCGATCGACCGTCGAATCGAGAGCCCCAACCTGATTTACGTCGTCCGCATCACCGGACACTTCGCCGAGTTACGCACCCGCACGGTGATGGCGCAACAACAGCCCTATCCTCCCGTGATGCAGGCGATCCAGGAGCAGGCCGAGACCACCTTCACCGACGTGTCCGGCACGGCGGTCGGATTCCGCACCCCCGACTTCGACCAAGGCATTTCCGTGGCCGGTTACCACCTGCACTTCCTCAACGACGAGCGCACCGCCGGCGGCCACATCCTGGACTTCGCGCTCGATCGCGGCACCATCGCCATCAGCGGAGCCTCCCAATTGCACCTGAGCCTGCCGACCTCGGGCCCATTCCTAGGCGCCCAGTTGTCCCGCCCCGACCTGGCGGAACTGATCACCAAGGCCGAAGGCAGCAGCCGCGAACCGGATTCGAACTAGGTCCACGTCACCAGCGGATCTCCTCCCGGCACAGCGAATCCGGGAGCGACGCAGGCGAGCGCGCTTCCACCATTGCCGGCGGCGAATCGCGCAACCCCGTCATGAGGACATGATTAGCTCCGCGCCCCGGGCGTGGGCGGGCGAAATTTCATGGAGTGTTCAGGCACGCGTCGGTCCACCATCGTTGACTGCACATGCGCGCCGCGTGTCCTCACCAGTATGCGTGTAGTGCAGGTCGCCAACTTCTACGGCCCACGTTCCGGGGGGCTTCGCACGGCGGTGGACCGGCTCGGCGCCGAATACTGCGCCAACGGGCACGAGGTGTTCCTCATCGTCCCGGGTCAGCGCACCGAGCGCGCCTGCCTGTACAGCGGTGTGGTGCGAATCACGTTGCCCGCAAAGCTGATTCCGTTCACCGGCGGCTACCGGGCGGTGCTGCCCGGGCCGGTGAAGGCGCTGCTGGAAGCGCTGCAACCCGACGCACTGGAGGTGTCCGACCGGCTCACGCTGCGCTCGCTGGGGCGGTGGGGCCGCGAATACGGCGCAACCACAGTCATGATCTCCCACGAGCGACTGGATCGCCTTGTGGGCCAGGTGCTTCCGCGTCGGCCGGCGCAGAAGTTCGCCGATTTCGCCAACGCGCGCACGGCCGCCGATTACGACACCGTCGTGTGCACCACCGCCTTCGCGCGCGAGGAATTCGACCGCATCGGCGCCACCAACACCGTCACCGTGCCGCTGGGGGTCGACCTGCAGACCTTCCATCCCCGGCGGCACTCTCATCTGGTGCGGCGGCGCTGGGCCGCCCCGACGCAGATGCTGCTGGTGCACTGCGGCCGGCTGTCCGTCGAAAAGCGCGTCGATCGGAGCATCGACGCGCTGGGGGCGCTTTACCACGCCGGCGTCGACGCCCGGCTCGTCGTCGTGGGTGAAGGTCCGCTGCGGGCCAGGCTGGAGCGCCAGGCGGCGCGGCTCCCCATCGACTTCACCGGCTTCATCAACGACCGCCACACCGTGGCCGGCCTGCTCGCGTCGGCCGACGTCACGCTGGCGCCCGGCCCCCACGAGACGTTCGGGCTGGCCGCCCTCGAGTCACTCGCCTGCGGGACGCCCGCGGTGGTCTCGCGCACGTCGGCATTGAGCGAGATCGTCACCCCGGACAGCGGCGAGCTGGCCGACAACCACCCCGCCGCCATCGCGCACGCCGTCGGCGCCATTGTCAGCCGGCCCGAGTATCACCGTCGCTCCTCCGCGAGGCGCCGAGCCGAAGACTTCACCTGGCACCGGGCCGCGGCGGGGATGCTGGCCTCACTGGGCGCGCCGGGGGATCGGCCCGACGGCTCCGAACACACCGCGTAGAGCGGCGGCGGGTCAGCTGGGCTTGTTGGGGCTGTGCTTGCCGGGGCAGTAGTCCGCGGTGGCCGCGCCGATGAACGTCTCGGCCTGCGCCTGGCTCAGCTTGGCCGAACCCGTCAGCTGGTCGACCTCGTCCTTCTGGGTGTAGCCGGCGTCGAGGTCCTGGCACATCACGTGCGCCATGTTGACGGCATTCCCAAGGTGGATGCCGTGCGACTCGAGGTATTGGACGAAGTCCGAGTCCGTCGAGTCGGCGCGCGCCACGGTCGAGGGGGTCGCCATGGCCGCCAGTGCCACGCCAACGGCGAACGCTGCAAGTTTCTTGGTCATTTCGCTCATCACTCCCCGAAGCTCCACGTCAGCTCGGACCCAACACAAAGGTCCGAGGAATTACCCCCGGATGTGCGTAATACTTCCGTGCGAGCGGGTCGACGGTCAATAGCCCGCTCGGGGCATGCTCGTGGAAACCCAAAGCTGCACATGCCGTTAACGTTTAGTTCGGTTGGAGTTTAACTTTGTCTTAGGGAGGTTTCGGCGGTGGATGTTCGCGATCGGGTGCTGATCTCGGCCACTGAGTTGGCCGACCTCATCGACTTCGGCCGCCCGGTGACCATTCTCGACGTCCGCTGGCGGCTCGACGAGCCCGACGGGCGCGCCGCGTACCTGGAGGGCCACCTCCCGGGCGCGGTCTACGTGTCGCTCGAGGACGAACTCAGCGACCACACACTGACCGGCCGCGGCCGTCATCCGCTGCCCTCTGGGCGCAGCCTGGAGGCGGCGGCGCGCCGGTGGGGTGTCCGGCAGGGCGAGCTGGTGGTGGTCTACGACGACTGGAACAGGGCCGGGTCCGCCCGCGCCTGGTGGGTGCTGACGGCCGCTGGGCTCGAGAACGTGCGCATCCTGGACGGCGGCTTGCCCGCCTGGCGGTCGGCCGGACGGCGGCTCGACGACGGCCCGGTCAATCCGAAACCGGGCAACGTCGTTGTGCCACATGACGATCTGTACGCGGGGGGACGAGCGACGTTGACGGCTGCGCGGATTGACGCGGGCGGCGTGGCCTTGCTCGATGCCCGGGCGCCCGAACGCTTCCGGGGCGACGTCGAGCCCATGGACCCGGTGGCCGGGCACATCCCGGGTGCGCGGAACCTGCCGAGTGGCGCGGTGCTGGCCGGCGACGGCACATTCGTCGGCGACGGCGAGCTGGGGAAGCTGTTGTCCGAGCGCGGCATCGATCACGACGGCGAGGTGGGTGTCTATTGCGGGTCGGGCGTCACCGCGGCCGTCGCGATCGCGGCCCTTGCGGCCAGCGGCCGTGACGCCGCGCTGTATCCGGGATCATGGTCCGAGTGGTGCGCGGACGCGGGCCGACCGGTGAGTCGGGGCGCGGAATAGATCAGGAGCCGCCACGGCTGGAGCTGTGGTATTTCGGGCAGTACTCCGCGGTCGCGGCGCCGACGAAGAACTCCGCCTGGGCCTGACTCAGTTGGTGTTCCGTCAACTGCTTCACCTCGTCGGACTGGTTGTAACCCGCCTCGAGGTCCTGGCACATGGTGCGCGCCATGTTCCCGGTCTGGGATGCCGTACCGAGGTGGATCCCGTGCTCGGCCAGGTAGTTCGCGAAGTCCGCATCCTTGTCGTCGGCGTGGGCCATAGCCGCGGTCATGAACATTGCGGCCGCCAGCGCGCTGAACCCGTACGTGAAGAATCTCTCCGCCGATCTACCGGTCACCGCCGAAGTCTCACACCGGGTCGGTGCCGGCGACGAGGGCCGGAAGTAACACGCCGCAGAGCCCGAGGTCCCGACCGATCTCCCCGGGGTGCGACCGGATGCCGCCGATTGTTCTTCTTCGTGAGGTCTTTCCAGCTAGTCTCAGCGGCGGTAGAGGTGACCACCGAAGGAGCCGGTCGCATGCTCGAAGTCATCGACAAAGGACCCCGCACCGAATCCGACAGAACGCCGTTGCTCTTCGTGCACGGCGCCTGGCACGGCGCCTGGTGCTGGGACGAGCACTTCCTCGACTTCTTCGCCGGGCGGGGCTACCGGTCGGTCGCCGTAAGTCTTCGCGGCCACGGACGAAGCGCCGCACCGAAGCCGCTGCGGCTCTGTTCGATGGCCGATCTGGTCGAGGACGTCGCGTCGGTGGCCGACGGCCTGCCCCGGCGGCCCGTCGTCATCGGCCACTCCATGGGCGGCTTCGTCGTGCAGAAGTATCTGGAGTCCCACGACGCGCCGGCGGCCGTCTTGCTCGCGGCGGTCCCCCCGAGCGGCATCACTTTGTTCCTTGGCCGCAGATTTCGGATGCACCCCTGGCGCTTTGGCCTCGACCTGGCCCGGGGCAGATCGCAACGCAGCATCTGCGGCACGCCCGACCTGGCTCGCGAGGCATTCTTCTCGGGTGGGACACCCGAGGCCGACGTCGCCCGGTTCGCCACGTACTTCGGCGAGGAATATGTGGGCAGGCACGTGTTCGACATGCTCGTGTTCGACCTGCCCAAGCCACACCTCGTCACCGCCCCCGTGCTCGTCCTGGGAGCCGAGCACGACACCTGTTTCTCGGCGCGAGAGGTCCACAAGACCGCGGCCGCCTACCAGGCTGAGGCGGAAATCGTCCCGGACATGGGCCACGACATGATGCTCGAGCGGGGGTGGTCCGGGGTCGCCGAACGCATCCACGCGTGGCTGCAGGCGCGGGAGCCGGCCAGGAGCTAACCCGTGCTGCACGGCAGGCGTTTGATGCCATGAAAGAACGAGGAGCGCAACCGGTCCGGCGGCCCGGTGGCCGTCAGAGCCGGCACGTTCGGACACAGCTCCTCCAGCAGCACGCGCAGTTCGAGACGGGCCAGCTGCGCGCCGAGGCAGAAATGCACCCCCGCCGCCGGATGCGGCGTGGCCCGCGTCCGGGCGCGTGACGTCGAACCGTTCGGCGGCGTCGAACACCTCCTCGTCCCGGTTGGCCGACAGGTAGTGCATGAGCGCGAAAGTCCATCACCGGAGTTGCCCAGCGCAGCAATTCCTCCACGGCCGGCTTGATCGCGTCGGGCCGGCCTGCCAGTAAGGCCCGCTGGTCGGGATGGCCGGAAAGCGCGAGGATGCCGTGACTGAGCGTGTTGCGGGTGGTCTCGTTGCCGGCGATCGCCAGCAGCAGGAAGAACTCGTTGAGCTGATCGCGGTTGAGTTTCTCGCCGTCCACCTCGGCGGCCAGCAACGCCGACAGGATGTCGTCGGTGAGGCCGTGCTTGCGCCGGCATTCCACTAATTCGCCGCATTAGGCGAACATCTCGGCCGCGGCCTGGCCCAGCGCCTGCGGCGTGGGCGCGTAGTCGGGATCATCGATGCCCAGGCTTCCGATGGCGCTGCTCCACCGGAACACGTCCATGCGGTCCGCGGCGGGCACCCCGACATCTCGGCAGAAATCTCGGTGACGGAGTCGAAGTCGCGCTTGTCGGCGATGGTGGCGACGATGCCGCGGGCGACCTCACGCATCGACGGCTCGAGGCGCTGCACGGTGCGGACAGTGAAGCCCTGATTGATCAGCTTGCGGTAGTGCACGTGGCGGGGCGGGTCGATGCCGGGCAGCATCGCGGAATTGGATGTCGCCTCCACCTCCACGAGGGTGTTGCCCCTGCTGCTCGTGAAGGTCTCGGTGTCGCGGCTGACCGAGCGGACGTCGGCGTGCTTGGTCAACAGCCAGACCCTGGGGAGGCCCGGAAGGTGAAACCGGGTGCACCGGCGAGGTCACCCGCAGCCGGGTGAGCGCCTCGAACGGCGCGCCGCTGACGAAGGTGTCCGGGTCCAGCACCGCCGCGGCGTCGCGGTCGGCGCGGCTGGTCAGGTTCTCGGCGACAACGGATCCCACCAGCGTCGGCTTGGGAACGTTCATCGGTCCTCCGCTCATTCCTGCGCGAATGACTCGATGCCGGCGACGATCACCTGAAGTCCGGCCCGAAATCGTTTCATTCCTTGGCGTTTGCCATGTAGTGCCCCGGCCTTCCGACGTGATTCCTCGAGGCTCACCGAGCCCAGCAGGTAGGTGTACAGGACCGCATGCGCCGCGGCCACCTCGGACTTGGCGAGTCCCGCCTCGGCGATCAACGAGCGGCTGAGACGGTCGAGCCGACGCGCGGCCTCCGTCTCGCCGCTGGTCTGCAGGATGCCCGCCACACCCGGCACGCTCAGGATGACTTCCCTTGCCTCGCAATAGAGGTTCGTCAGCCGCGCGTCCCAGCGGCCACCGCGGGGCTCGGGAATGTCGTCCAGCACCGACGCGCCAAGTAGTTCGAGAGCCGCCCGCTTCCCCGGCACGTGGTAGTAGACCGAGGGCACCGCGGCGCCGAGTTCGGCCGCGAGCTCCCGCATCGTCACACCGTGCACGCCGACGCGGCTCGCCAGGTTGCGCAGGGCCGCCACCACTTCGGCGCCGTCCAGCTCACCGTAGGCGCGCCGCACTGCGGCCGGCACGGCGACTTGCCTGCTCGCTGCGGGCACGGGCACTCCCCATTTGTGAATTCGAGCGTTGTTCGAATCTACCTCCGGGCTATCGCGCGCCGACCGGCGGCCCCGCCCCGGTAGCATTGCCGCAATGACGGGCCGGCTCGACGGCAAGGTCGCCATCATCACCGGTGCGAGTACCGGCCTGGGGCCCGTACTCGGCGCGGTGTTCGCGCGGGAGGGCGCCAAAGTGCTGCTGGCCGCGCGGCGCGAGGAGCTGGTGCGCGAAGCGGCCCTCGCGGCCGGTCCGGACGCGATCGCGATGCGCGCCGACGTGACCGACGAGGCCGACGTCGCCGCCCTGGTGAGCCGCGCGGTCGACGAGTTCGGCCACGTCGACGTGTTGTGCAACAACGCCGCGGCGCCCGGCGAGGATCGCTGGATTTGGGAACAGAACCTGGCCAACTAGAACGCGACCCTCGCCATCGACGTCACCGCCGCCATGCTGTGCACCCGCGAGGTGCTCAACCGGTCGATGCTGCAGCGCCGCAGCGGTGTCATCCTCAACTTCTCGTCGACCGCCAGCTACGCCGGCATCGTCCGCAAGACGCACTACGTGACCGCCAAGGCCTCGCTTCGAGCGTTCACCAAGGCGGTCGCGCTGGAGGTCGGCCCGTACGGAATCCGTTGCAACTGCATCGTGCCCGGCGCCATCGATACCGAGCTGTGGCGCCGATGGGTGCAACGCAGCGCCGACGAACAGGGAGTCGACTTCGCAGCCCTGCGCGCGAGGCTTTTCAAGGGCGTTGCGCTGCAAGATATCTCGTCGGCGGAGGACGTCGCCAACCTGGCGCTGTTCCTGGCCGGCGACGAGAGCCGCACCATCACGGGACAATCCATCCCCGTCGACGCCGGAGGATATATGCAGGGATGAGCACCAATCGGGTCAAGACCGGCATCTTCAGCCTGACCGCAGCCGCACCGGCCGACGACGACGGCGGCTATCTGCGTTGGCACCTGCTCGACCACATGCCCGAGCGGTACCAGCTGCCCGGCATCGTGCACGGACCGCGCTGGATAGCCGACGGCGACTACCCCGGCCACCGCCTGGCGGCCGACGGGCCGCTCGGACAGGTCGGCAACGCGGTGGACTACCTGGTCGGCGACCCCGTCGAGCGGACGTTCGGTTCCAGCGCCGGATGGACCCATCTGCCCACGGGCTGGAGCACGGATCACCAGTACATCACCGTCGTCTACCTCGACGGCGACCCGCTTACCACGACCGGCGCGCTCGCCGCCCACGTCAAGGAGCGGTGGCGATCGGGCGCCGTGCGGCCCGTTTTCGCCGGGCCGCTGCGCAGCATGGTCAGCTGGGAGGCCCGGCCGTAAGTTCTCGATTTGATTCGTCGCCGGAGAAATGGCAACTTGCGGACACGAACACGACCTATAGTCCACGCGGCGTTCTACCAGAGGAGGTGTGATGACGAATTCGGGCCCTCGCCTGCCCCGTAGGCGGATCGTCCTCGCGGTGGCCGGTGTCGGGGTGGTGCTCGTCGGGGGCTGCTCGGGCAACGGCGGCAACCCGACGTCCGCTCCCAGCTCGACCACGGCCTCGGTGACCGCAACCGTCATGATGGACGGGAACAAGCACACGATGATCGTGCCGGTGAAGTGCACCAGTGCGGCGGCGCAACCCAACGCGACGCCGGCGGAGTCGGGGGACCTCACCACCCGCATCGAAGTCCAGGACGAGTCGGCGTCGGTGTCGATGGCGATCTCGGACGAGAAGCCGCCGAGCGTGGACGGCTTCGGAATTTCGCTCAAGGTCAGCTCCGGGG
Source organism: Mycobacterium sp. 050134 (assembly GCF_036409085.1). Classification (NCBI taxonomy): domain Bacteria; kingdom Bacillati; phylum Actinomycetota; class Actinomycetes; order Mycobacteriales; family Mycobacteriaceae; genus Mycobacterium; species Mycobacterium sp. 050134. The sequence goes on along the minus strand of NZ_JAZGLV010000026.1, from coordinate 3,901 downwards.
AATACCGGCTGCCCTATCAGGCGCCCCAGTCGGCGACCCAGGTGCAGGCCACCAAGGACGGCAAGAGTTATACGGTGACCGGGACGGGCCAGGGCGTCTCGCCCAATCAAGGTGACGTGCACGCGGTGACGTTCGGCATCCATGTGAACTGCCCCTGAAAGCCGCTGCCGCCCGGCGGATTACTCGCCACACTTCCCCCCGCGAGAGGGCCGGCTTTTTGCCCGCCTCATAGCGACAACGTCGGGCGCGCGGGTACCCACGCCACCGGTTGTCGCTTCGAGGCGGGCAGATGAGACAGACCGGAAAATTTGTGAAGCAGCGGCACCCACCCGTCCGTTGTCCGATTGCGGCCCCGTCTGCGATGCTGACGGCTTGGACATCTTCGCGGAATGGCAGAGCGGCGGCACCGAACTTCGCTGGCGGTCGACGACTTCCGCCAACGAAAGTCGCGAGGTGGCGGTGTTCAGCCGCCGCTGCGGCACCCCCGGGGCGCCCGCCCTCGTGCTGGTGCACGGCTTCCCGACATCGAGCATCGACTACTTCGCGCTGGCCAAGGAGTTGCATCCCGAATTCGACATCTACGTGCTCGACTTCCCCGGCTATGGGCTGTCCGACAAACCGCCCGAGCCATACGTGTACTCGCTCTACGACGACGCCCGCCTGCTCGTCCACGCCATCACCCAGGTGTGGAAGCTCGGCGATTTCCGCATGCTCACCCACGACCGCGGCAGCAGCGTCGGCATGGTCACCCTCGGCATGCTGGCCGCGCTGGACCCGCCCGCCGCCCCGCTCGACCTGATCCTGACCAACGGCAACGTCTACCTTCCGCTGTCGAATCTCACCGCGTTCCAGGCCGCGCTGCTAGACCCGGCGACTGCGCGGCCCACCGCGGCGGCGACCACACCGGAGATGCTGGCGGCCGGCATGGGCGCCAGCACCTTCATGCCGCGCCGCACGCTGGACGATCCGGAGATTGCGGCGCTGGCACAGTGTTTCGCGCACAACGACGGGGTCCGCGTGCTGCCCGACACCATCCAGTACCTCCACGAGCGGGCCGCCGACGAAACCAGTTGGCTCGAGGCGCTTTCCGCAAGCCCCGTCAACACCACCGTGGTCTGGGGGCTGCACGACAACGTCGCGCCCCTGCGCGTGCCCAATCACGTGTGGCAGACATACCTGAAGAACAAGCCTGGACGCAACCGGTACTGGGTGGTGCCCGGCGCCGACCACTACCTACAGTGCGACGCCCCCGGCCAATTGGCCGAGATCGTGCGCCTCACGGCCCAGGGCGACGACGTCGCGCTGCAAACGCTGGGCAACCGTCCCGACGGCGCGGTCCTGGTCGACATCAGCGCTCCCTAGCGCCCGCAGTCAGGCTGCGTCGAGTTGCCGGGTGGAGAGCGCCAATTCGGACGCGTCAACCCGACGTTGGACGCGAACTCGCCAGGCGCGCGGCTTAGTCTGCCGGGGTGACACCGAACCCCCTCGAAGAACTCAGGCTGAGCCAGCTGCGCCTCCGCACCAGCATGAAGTGGCGCGCGCACCCGGCCGACGTCCTGCCGTTGTGGGTGGCCGAGATGGACGTGCCGGTGCCGCCGACGGTGGCCGAGGTGCTGCGCCGGGCGATCGACCGCGGCGACACGGGTTATCCCTGCGGCACCGCACTCGCCGAGGCCGTCAGCGAATTCGCCGCTCGCCGCTGGCAGTGGCAGGACCTGGACATCGACCGCACCGCGGTCGTCCCGGACGTGATGCTCGGCGTCGTCGAAACGCTGCGCCTGGTCACCGACCGCGGCGACGCCGTCGTCGTCAACCCGCCGGTCTACGCACCGTTCTACGCGTTCGTGTCGCACGACGGCCGGCGCCTGATCGAGGCACCGCTCGGGTCGGCCGGCCGCATCGACCTCGGCGCCCTGGAGGAGGCGTTCACGCGCGCCCGCGCCGCGGCTGGCAAGGTCGCCTACCTGCTGTGCAATCCGCACAACCCGACGGGCTGCGTGCACACCCTCGAGGAGCTGCGTGGGGTAGCCGAGCTGGCGCGGCGATTCGGCGTCCGGGTGGTCTCGGACGAGATCCACGCGCCGGTCATTCTGTCCGGGGCGCGGTTCGTCCCCTACCTGACCGTTCCCGGCGGCGAAGACGCGTTCGCCCTGACGTCGGCGTCCAAGGCGTGGAATCTCTCCGGCGTCAAGGCGGCCCTGGCCATCGCGGGTCCCGAGGCGGCGGCGGACCTGGCCCGCCTGCCCGAGGAGGTCAGCCACGGCCCGAGCCACCTGGGCGTCATCGCGCACGCCGAAGCCTTCAGGAGCGGCGCAAGGTGGCTCGACGCGCTGCTGAGCGGCCTCGACGAGAATCGAACGCTGCTGACCGAACTTGTCGCCGAGCACCTGCCCGAAGTGAAACTGCAACGGCCGCAGGGCACCTATCTCGCGTGGTTGGACTGCCGGCTGCTTGGCATCGGGGAGGAAGCCCACACCGACGAGCTCGCGGTGGTGGCCGATCTCTCCGGACCCGCCCGCTGGTTTCTCGACAACGCCCGCGTCGCGCTCAGTTCCGGCCATGTGTTCGGAACGGGTGGGGCCGGCCACGTGCGGCTGAACTTCGCGACTTCGAAAGCCATTCTGACCGAGGCCGTATCCCGCATGGGCCGGGCCCTCGCCGACGCGCGCTAGGCCAAAACCACTCGAAATCGCATGTTTTCATGTCCCTGACTTGCGGCCCCCTGCGAGCCCGCCGGATGCGCTGAAACTGCCCCTAGACGAAATCGCGACGGGGAGAGAGGCTTACCCGGTGCCCGCTCACCTGAGGAGCTGAATATGGATGTGCTGCGAACCCCAGACTCCCGATTCGAAAACCTCGAGGGATACCCGTTCGTAGGGCACTACCTGAGCGTGGCGGCCGGCGACGGCCAGCCGTTGCGCATGCACTACCTCGACGAGGGCCCGGAAGACGGGCCGCCCATCGTGCTCCTGCACGGCGAGCCCACGTGGAGCTATCTGTACCGCACGATGATCCCGCCGCTGGCCGACGCCGGCAATCGGGTGCTCGCCCCCGACCTCATCGGCTTCGGCCGCTCGGACAAGCCCACCCGGCCCGAGGATTACACGTACCTGCGGCACGTCCAGTGGGTCACGTCGTGGTTCGAGCGCCTCAACCTGACGGACGTCACCTTGTTCGTGCAGGACTGGGGGGCGTTGATCGGGCTGCGGATCGCCGCCGAACAGGGCGATCGCATCGCGCGCCTGGTGGTGGCCAACGGCTTCCTGCCCACCGCACGGCGGCCCACTCCGCCGGCCTTCTACCTCTGGCGTGCCTTCGCCCGCTACTCCCCCGTGCTGCCGACAGGCCGCATCGTCGCCACGGCCACTGTGCGCAGGGTCCCGCCCAAGGTGCGGGCCGGCTATGACGCGCCGTTTCCGGACAAGAGGTACCAGGCCGGGGCTCGCGCGTTCCCACAGTTGGTGCCCACCTCGCCGCACGATCCGGCAATTCCTGCCAATCGAGCGGCGTGGGATGCACTGGGCCGCTGGGAGAAGCCGCTCCTGGCTATCTTCGGTTCTCGCGACCCGATCCTCGGCCGCGCGGACCGCCCCCTGATCAAGCACGTTCCCGGCGCGGCCGGCCAACCGCACGCCCGGATCAACGCCGGCCACTTCATCCAGGAGGACAGCGGTCCCGAACTCGCCGACCGCATCGTTTCCTGGCAGCAGGCGATTCGCTGACGGCGGTCACCGCGTGCTCAGCAGCCGGGCCACTCCGCACACGACCGTGTGCGGCCCTGTCCATCATGTGGACTCACAAACCACTCACACAGCGTTGATCGCTTGTTGGCGCTCTCGCCCGTGTGAGGCGTTTCCGCAATGGGCGTTTTGCGAGAGAGCCGATGGGCTCGCGCTACTTA
>NZ_JAZGLV010000025.1:0-82995 GCF_036409085.1 Mycobacterium sp. 050134 | reverse complement strand
GTGTTCAGGGCTTGGAGGCTGCGGGCGGTGAGGTGAGCCCGGTGGAAAGTGGTGCCGGGTCGGCGGAGACGTTCCCGGGGTCCACTGCGCCTGAGGGTGTTCAGGGCTTGGAGGCTGCGGGCGGTGAGGTGAGCCCGGTGGAAAGTGGTGCCGGGTCGGCGGAGACGTTCCCGGGGTCCACTGCGCCTGAGCGGGTGATTGGCTAACTCTTGGCGGCTCCTTTCTTGTGGTCGGCGTTGCGTATCCGGTAGGACTCGCGAGAAGTGATGACGATGGTGTGGCCTGACCCCGATCGGTTGATCCATGGCTTATGGGAGCAGATTGTGCGTAAGCTGACCGCCTCCGACCGACTTCTGGCCGAGGGTAAGGACACGGCGGCGGTCTGCCGCGAACTGGGTGTCTCGGAGGCTGCCTATCACCGGTGGCGCAACCAGTTCGGTGGGCTGAGGACCGAGGACGCCAAACGTCTCATGGACCTCGAACGCGAGAACGCCACCCTCAAGCGGCTGTTGGCCGATGCCGAGTTGGAGATGGACGCGCTGCGGGAGATCGCCATCACTGGAAACTTCTAGGCCCGGAACGCCGGCCAGCAGCCCCGAGTTGGGTCATTTGGCTTAGTGCCTTGATTTGGTGGGTTTGAGGGTGTGGAGTATCGCCTCGACCTCGGGATTGAGTGCGGGTGGGTAGGTGGCGATGACGCCGTTGATGTCGATGGTGGCGTTGTGCAGGGGCTTGAGGGTACGCAGGAACCGTCGCAGTGACAGTCGGGTTCGGGTTTGGATTTCGCGGCTGACGGCCAGGGCGGTGAATACGATGGTCTGGCGGGCTTCGATGGCGTCGCGGGTGCGGGCGAACATCGGCGGGGCGGCAAGATCGGATTTCGACATCCGGAACGGCTGTTCGACTCGCCATAGGTCGTGGTAGCTGGCGATGAGTTCCGTGGCGGGCATGAGTGTGGCCTCGATGTTGGTGACGTAGCCTTTGAGCCCGGCCAGATGGCGTGCCCGCTGCAGGGAGACCTCGTCGAGTGTGCGGGAGCCGAGTCGGATGGTGACGAATCGCGTTGTGCGGGCGGTTTTGTCGCCGGCGACGACGGCGCGGGCCTTGTGTTCCTGCAGGTTCAGCGGTTTGGTATCGCGCACTGCACGTTTGGTCGAGTAGGCCCACACCGCCCGCCTCGATCTCGGGTGTGTGTTCGCGTTCCAGACCGGTTCGGCCTTGATTTTCGAGTCGCTGCTCTTGGTGGTGGTGCCGCGTTGGTCGCGTGGGGTGACGGTGTCGATGATCTGGCCGTTGGTGAAAAGCTCACCGTGCCAATGGAAGTGGGATGCCAGATCGCCCGGCGCCTTGGTGAGGCGGGATCCGACGATGAACCGCAACCCGGCCTCATCGAGGGCCCGCGCCGCGTTGCTGAACCGGACCATCGCCACGATCATCTGCGACACGCTGCTGCCCGAGGGGCCTGGGCCCGACGGCTTCGTCAGTTTCGGAAACCTTCGCCCCGAAGACCTATTCAACACCTACTTCTATGGCGACTTCCTCCACGTCGGCGACAACGCCGGGCAGCTGATCAACTCTGAGGACGGGAATGCGGGCCTATCACATGTTCGGGTTTCTCACTTCGATGTCGACGCTGGCGCACGTGTACTTCGGGTTCTCGGTGCTCGTGGAGCATGCGCCCGGCGCTGTCTCTAGCCCAAACGATGAGGAGTGGCCATAGCCCTCAGCTTCGTCGAACTACCGCCCCGCGAGCTGCCACTGTGACGTTTCGGCTTCCGAGGCCGCCTCGGACCAACGGGGGTCCGGGTTTCGTTTCTTGTCAGCGGTCGTTGATGGGTACTTGCCAACTAAGCCCACCGGGCTGACACGTCCGCTATCCCGCAGGTAGGCCGATCACCACGCCGTTGGACGCTCTCGTGGTGGGTTGACCACCAAGGTCCACGCCCTGGCTGATCAGGCATGCAGCCCCGTCACGATGGTGTTATCGGCCGGGCAAGCCGGCGACAACCCCGATGCTGTGGTCGCTGCCGGCCGCCCACAACACCGGGGGCCGCACGTTTCGCCTGCTGGCCGACAAGGGCTACTCGCATGACTCCACCCGGGCCAGGTTACGCCAGATGAAAATCGCTAACACCATCCCCGAGCGCAGTGATCAGGTAGCCCCGTCGCAAAGCCAAAGGCTCCAAAGGCGGACGGCCACCAGCATTCTCCGGGAGGATCTACAAGCACCACAACACTGTTGAGCGCTCTTTCAACAGGCTCAAACACTGGCGTGCCATCGCTACCCAATACGACAAATACGCCCTGAGCTACATCGCCGGGGGCCCGACTGGTCGCGATCATCACCCACTACCGCGCCCGCAATTGATAGACAGGACCTAGCCGGATCGGCCTACAGGTCGCCGGTGAAGTCCGCGCTCAGCCACCGGTCGGGGCGGACGGTGAACAACACCTCGTCGACGCCTTCCATGCTCTTTGCGAAGGCGTGGCCACCCTCCTCGCCGAGGTACCGGATCGCAGCGTTCAGCAGCGCCTCGGGCGGAGCGGGCCTGGTCGTCTCGACGACGGTGCCTTCCACGACCACGTACTGGTATGGGGGCTCCTCACGCTGGACCACCAGCGTCACCGCGCCGGCCTGCTCGATGAGCCGGGCCTTCCTGCTGGCCGCGCCCGTGGCGATGCGGATGTCGCCGCCGGGGGAGTAGTCGTACCAGATCGGGACGCTCGCCGGGGGGCGCCCATCGGTGGTGGCCACGCTCAACACGGCGATGTGCGTGTCCGCGAGGAACTCCTGACGTTCGGTCTCGCTGAAGCTTCTCATGTCGCCTTCAATCTCCCGGCGCGGCGAACGTATTCCCGATAAACGCGATCAGTTCGGCCCTGCCCGGCCCGTCACCGTCGCTGCGCTGCCTTGACCAGGTTCGACCCGACGATGAGCCGCTGGATCTCGCTGGTGCCCTCGTAGAGGCGCAGCAGGCGTACGTCGCGGTAGATGCGTTCGACCGCGAGGCCCTGCATGTAGCCGCTGCCGCCGTGCACCTGCACGGCGAGATCCGCCACCTTGCCGGCCATTTCGGTACAGAACAGCTTGGCCGCCGAGGGCGCGACCCGCCGATCTTGATTGGTCACCCACAACCGGGCGGCGTCACGGACCAGCGCGCGGCCCGCCATCACGCCGGTCTGCTGGTCGGCCAGCATCGCTTGAACCAGTTGAAAGCTTCCGATGGGCGTGCCGCCCTGGGTGGCGGTCGCGGCATACGACACCGACTCGTCGAGCGCGCGCTGCGCCGCGCCCACCGCGAGGGCGGCGATGTGGACACGCCCCCGGGCCAGCGACGTCATCGCCGCCCGGTAGCCGATGTCCTCGGCCCCACCGATCAGCGCGTCGTTGTTGACCCGCACATCATCGAAGCCGACGTCGGCGGTCCATGCGCCTTCCTGGCCCATCTTGGCGTCCTTGGCGCCCACCTGGACGCCCGCGGCTTCCGCCGGAACCAGGAAGACCGCGATCCCGGCGCTGCTCTCGTCCGCCGGCCGGGTGCGCGCGAACACCACGAACAGGTTCGCGATGGGCGCGTTGGTGATAAAGCGCTTCTGCCCCGAGATCACCCAGCCGTTTGGGTCCCGGACGGCTTTGGTGCGCAGTCCGGCGGGGTTCGACCCGGCACCCGGTTCCGTCAGCGCGAAGGACGCGGTCACCTCCCCGGACGCCATCGGTTCGAGCCAGCGGCGCTTCTGCTCGTCGGTGCCGAACCCGACGAGCACCTGCCCGGCGATCCCGTTGTTGGTGCCGAACATCGACCGCAGCGCCAACGAGGTGTAGCCCAATTCCATTGCCAGCTCGACATCTTGGACGAGGTTCAGGCCGAGGCCACCCCAGCGCTGCGGGATCGCGTAGCCGAACAGGCCCATCTTCTTGGCCTGCTCCCGCAGATCGTCGGGCACCCGATCGTCTGCCAGGATCTCCTGCTCGCGCGGAACCACCGCGGTCCGGACGAAGTGACGGGTTTGGGCGGCGATCTCTGCGAAGTCGTCGTCGGTGACTTCCTGGACTTCGGTTGTGGTCATGTGGCAGACGCTCCTCTTGGCGCGGGCGCCGGTCAACCGTTGTGGAGGAGTCCCCAGCGCTCCCTGCCGACCCCGATTGGGGTCAGATCCTATATGAAATATGATATTGGCGATCGTGGGGTTCCCGTCGAGAAGCCGAGCCAAGGAGGCGTAGTCACGGTGTCGTTGCTAGCCGGTCAGACCGCAGTGATCACGGGAGGCGCACAGGGCCTGGGCTTCGCCATTGCGCAGCGATTCGTCACCGAGGGCGCGCGGGTCGTGCTCGGGGACCTGAACCTCGAGGCGACGCAGGCCGCGGCCAGGGAGTTGGGTGGTGACGACGTCGCCGTGGCGGCGCGCTGCAACGTCACCGACGCCGCCGACGTCGAGGCGCTGATCGCCACCGCGGTCGTACGCTTCGGCGGCTTGGACATCATGGTCAACAACGCCGGGATCACCCGCGACGCGACGATGCGCAAGATGACCGAGGAGCAGTTCGATCAGGTCATCGACGTGCACCTGAAGGGAACGTGGAATGGCACCCGGCTGGCCGCCGCCATCATGCGCCAACAGCAGCACGGCGCGATTGTGAACATGTCGTCGGTGTCGGGCAAGGTCGGCATGGTGGGCCAGACCAACTACTCGGCGGCCAAGGCGGGCATCGTCGGCATGACCAAGGCGGCGGCCAAAGAACTTGCCCACCTTGGGGTGCGGGTGAACGCGATAGCCCCCGGACTGATCCGCTCGGCCATGACAGAGGCCATGCCGCAACGCATCTGGGATCAGAAAGTCGCCGAGATCCCGATGGGCCGCGCCGGCGAGCCGAGCGAGGTCGCCAGCGTCGCGCTGTTTTTGGCCTCCGACCTTTCCTCGTACATGACGGGCACCGTCATGGAGGTCACCGGCGGCAGGCACATCTAGTGCGGCGGGTCATGCGCGAGGCGGTCATTTGCGAACCGGTGCGGACGCCGATCGGCCGCTACGGGGGGATGTTCAAGTCCCTGGCGGCAGTCGATTTGGGCGTCGCCGCGCTGAAAGGTCTGCTCGAGCGCACCGGCATCCCGCCCGAGGCGGTGCACGATGTCATCCTCGGTCACTGTTATCCGAGCAGCGAAGCGCCGGCGATCGGCCGGGTGGTGGCGCTGGATTCCGGCCTGCCAGTGACGGTTCCGGGCATGCAGGTCGATCGCCGCTGCGGGTCCGGGCTGCAGGCGGTGATCCAGGCGTGCCTGCAGGTCGTCAGCGGCGATCAAGATCTCGTCGTCGCCGGGGGCTGCGAAAGCATGAGCAACGTCGCCTTCTACTCCACCGACATGCGCTGGGGCGGCGCCCGCGGCGGCGTCCGGGTGCACGATGGGCTGGCGCGCGGACGCACGACCGCGGGTGGACGGCACCATCCGGTGCCGGGCGGGATGCTCGAGACGGCCGAGAATTTGCGCCGCCACTACAGGATCTCGCGCCAGGAGCAAGACGAGCTGGCCGCGCGGTCGCACCAGCGCGCGGTCACCGCGCAGCGCAATGGCGTCCTGGCCGACGAGATCATTCCGGTGACGGTCCGCGGGCGGCACGGCGAAGAGTCGATCGACACCGACGAGCATCCCCGCTCCGACACGACGGTGGAGTCGCTGAGTAGACTCAAACCAGTTCTACTGGAAGAGGATCCGGAGGCGACAGTGACCGCCGGCAACGCCAGTGGCCAGAACGATGCGGCGTCGATGTGTGTGGTGACGACGCCCGAGAAGGCGGCCGAACTCGGCCTGACGCCGCTGGTGCGGCTGGTGTCCTGGGGGTTGGCGGGTGTGGCGCCCAAGATCATGGGCATCGGCCCGGTGCCGGCGACCGAGGCGGCGCTCGTCAAGGCCGGCCTGCGGCTGAGCGACATCGATCTGATCGAGCTCAATGAGGCCTTTGCCGCGCAAGCGCTTGCGGTGATGCGGGAATGGGGATTCGGGGCGGCCGACCTCGAGCGCACCAACGTGCACGGCTCGGGCATCTCGCTCGGGCATCCCGTCGGTGCGACCGGCGGTCGGATGCTCGCCAGTCTGGCCCGCGAACTGAACCGGCGCCAGGCGCGGTACGGGCTGGAGACCATGTGCATCGGCGGCGGCCAGGGCTTGGCCGCCATCTTCGAGGGGGTTGCGTCGGCATGAACCCGGACTTGCCGCTCACCGGGCTCACCGTGGTGGAGGTCTCCAGCTTCGTCGCCGCGCCGTTGTGCGGCATGACGCTGAGCCAGCTTGGGGCGCAGGTGATCCGGGTCGACCCGATCGGCGGCGCTTCGGACGTCCAGCGCTGGCCGCTCGCGGCGGACGGGACGTCGATCTATTGGACGGGCCTGAACAAGGGGAAACGCTCGGCGACCGTGGATCTGCGTTCGTCCGAGGGGCAGGAGCTGGTACAGCGGCTGATCGTCGAGGGCGACGGAATCGTGGTGACCAACGCCGCCGGCCTGCCCTGGCTCAGCCATGGCCGCCTTGCGGCGCGGCGCTCCGACGTCATCCACGTGCAGCTGCTCGGGCGGGGAGACGGCTCGACCGGGGTGGACTACACCGTGAACGCGGGCGTGGGCTTCCCGCTCGTCACCGGACCGGCCGACCACGGAGGCCCGATCAACCACGTCCTCCCGGCCTGGGACGTGTGCTGCGGGTTGTATGCGGCGCTGGCCGTCGTCACCGCCGTCCGCCGCCGCGACCTGTCCGGCTCGGGCGCCCGCATCAGCCTGGCCCTCGAGGACGTCGCGCTGGCCACCGCGGGAAACCTGGGACTGCTCACCGAGCCCCAGATCAACGGCACCCAGCGCGAGCGCCTGGGTAACGCCATCTACGGCCAGTACGGCCAGGACTTCACCGGTCGCGACGGGACGCGGTTCATGGTCGTCACCTTGACGCGGCGGCATTTTCGCGACCTGGTCGACGTGACGGGCACCGGCGCGGCCGTGTCGGCGCTCGAGGACGCGCTCGGGGCGGACTTCGGCTCGGAAGGCGACCGGTATCGCTACCGGGACGTGCTGTCCGGGCTGTTCGCCACCTGGTTCGCCGAACACACGGCCGACGAGATCACCACCGCGCTGTCGGTCACCACCGTGCTGTACGAGCGCTACCGCACCTTCGCGCAGGTGGCCGCCGACCCCAAGGTGACCACCAATCCACTGTTCTCCCGCCTGCACCAACCGGGTGTCGGGGACTACCTCGCCCCCGGCTCGCCGATCGCCATCGACGGCGACCATCCTGCAAGTGTGCCGGCGCCGGCGCTGGGGCAAGACACCGCGGCGGTGCTCACCGAGCGCCTCGGGTTCACGACCGCGGACATCGCGCGTCTGGCGAGCGCCAAGACGATAGGGACGGACAGCGCATGACCAAACTCGCCCAAACCCTCGGCCTGACCGAACTGCAGACCGAGATCATCGCCACCGTACGACAATTCGTCGAGAAAGAGGTCATCCCCACCGCGCCCGAACTCGAGCGCGACGACAGCTATCCCCAGCACATCGTCGACCAGATGCGGGACATGGGCCTGTTCGGGCTGATGATCCCGCAGGAGTACGGCGGCCTCGGGGAGTCACTGCTGACCTACGCGTTGTGCGTCGAGGAACTGGCGCGCGGCTGGATGGCGGTGTCCGGTGTGCTCAACACGCATTTCATCGTGGCCTACATGCTGCGCCAGCACGGTACCGAGGCGCAGCGGGAACGATTCCTCCCGCGGATGGCGACGGGCGAGTGCCGCGGCGCGTTCTCGATGTCGGAACCGGGGCTGGGGTCCGACGTGGCGGCGATCCGGACTCGTGCGCAGCGCGACCCGGACGGCGGTTACGCGATCACCGGCCAGAAGATGTGGCTGACCAACGGCGCCAGCTCGACCCTGGTCGCGGTGCTCGTGCGCACCGACGAGGACGCTGACAAGCCGCACCGAAATCTGACCGCCTTCCTCGTCGAAAAGCCCACCGGATTCGGCGAAGTCGCGCCGGGGCTGACGATCCCGGGCAAGATCGACAAACTCGGATACAAGGGCATCGACACCACCGAGCTCATCTTCGACGGCTACCGAGCGAGCGAGGATGACATCCTGGGCGGCGCACCGGGGCATGGGTTCGTCCAGATGATGGATGGCATCGAAGTCGGCCGAGTCAACGTGTCGGCGCGAGCATGCGGCATCGCGCTCCGCGCCTTCGAGTTGGCGGTCCGCTACGCCCAGCAGCGGCACACCTTCGGCAAGCCGATCGCGGAGCACCAGGCCATCGCATTCCAGTTGGCCGAGATGGCGACCAAGGTGGAGGCTGCGCATCTGATGATGGTCAACGCGGCAAGGCTGAAGGATTCGGGTGAGCGCAACGACGTCGCCGCCGGAATGGCCAAATACCTTGCCAGCGAATATTGTTCGGAGGTGACTCAGCAGAGCTTCCGCATCCACGGCGGGTATGGGTATTCCAAGGAATATGAGATCGAACGGCTCATGCGCGACGCACCCTTCCTGCTCATCGGCGAGGGGACCAGCGAAATTCAGAAGTCCATCATCAGCAAGCGGTTGCTCGCCGAGTACCAGGTGTAAATCCCATGAGCGCCCCGGACTTCGCCGTCCGCCCACAGCTTTCCGACGACGTCGCGCGCCTGATCCGCACGCGGGTGTTCGACGGCACCTATGCCGCCGGCACCTACATCCGGATGGACCAGCTCGCCGCGGAGCTGGGGATCAGCGTCACGCCCGTGCGCGAAGCGCTCTTCGCCCTGCGCGCCGAGGGCCTGATCGACCAACAGCCGCGGCGCGGATTCGTGGTCTTGCCGGTGACGGGGCGCGACGTCACCGATGTCGCGAACGTGCAGGCCCACGTGGGCGGCGAACTGGCCGCGCGCGCGGCGACCAACATCACCGCGGCGCAACTGAGCGAGATCAAGGAGATTCAGGCCCGGCTGGAGGACGCCTACGCGGGTCAGGACGGCGAGCGAACGGTCCGCCTGAACCACGAGTTCCACCGCGCGATCAATGTCGCCGCGGACTCGCCCAAGCTCGCGCAACTGATGTCTCAGATCACCCGATACGCACCGGAATCGGTATTCCCGACCATCGAAGGGTGGCCCGAACAGTCGATCAAGGACCACCGGCGGATCCTGTCGGCGCTGAAGCGCCGCGACCAGGAGTCGGCGCGAGCGGCGATGTCCGAACATCTTGCCGCGGGGGCCGTTCCGCTGATCGACCACCTGACCGCTCGCGGGGTGGTCGTCGCCGACGGCGACCGTCCTTGAGCGCGGACCGCGACAGGCCTACGCTGCCCGGTAGGGGGCGACGCTAGGGAGAAGTGATGCCCTCATATCGCGCAGGGGCCGTCCTGGTCACCGCGGTGGTGACGATCGGTGTTGCCGCGCCGGCGAAAGCCGATCCGATGGACCCGATCCCGGGAAATGGTGTCTTCGTCGTGGGGCCCGACATCGCACCGGGCCTGTATCACACCGGCGGATCGGCGTCCGTCTTCGGGGTGTGGATAAACAACGTCCCGACCCAGGACTCGATGTGCTCGTGGTTCACCTACAGCACGCCGGACGCGGCCAAGGACCATGTCCTGCAGACCAATACCTCCATCGGCCCGATGTATGCGAACATCAACTCGAGCGTCAAGGCCTTCGAGTCGCAGAACTGTCAGCCCTGGACGCGGGTGCCCTGACGCCGGTTCACGCTCAAATGCGCGCAGAACGCCTGCCGCGAGGCCTGGCGTCGCGTCACTTGGGAACGGCCGCCCTGCTTCTGCTGCGCTGAACCGGGGACTTGGCCGTGCGGCGTTGGCGCGGCGGCGGGGCTTCGGCGCCGGCCTCGATCAGACGGGCGGCGTGGTCGAGGATGCAGTCCAGGCCGTATTCGAAATTCGTTTCGTCGGCCGCCCCGATGCGGTGTCCCTGACCGGTCACCCGGGCGAGGAGCGGGGTGCTCCCCGGATCGATCGCCATCGTGTCTTCGAAGGTGCGCGATTCGCTGTCCGGGGACTGATTCTTCTCTGACAGCCGGTGCAACACCACCGACCCGCGAACATGCAGCGACATCGCCGAATACGTGTCGAAGGCGTCCTCCGGCGACAGCCCGGCCTCCACCAGGTTGGCGATCGCCAACTCCATCTCCTGGGCGCCCAGGCGCGCGGCTTTCGGGCTCAGTGCCGCGCGGATCAGAATCAGGTCACACAGAATGGGGTTGCCCAGGAACGTCTTCCGTATCGACCGCGCGTGGTTGCGCAACGACTCGCGCCAGTCGCTGGCCTCGACGTAGGGGGTGGCGAACACATACTTGCTCAACGCCCGATCGGTCATGGCGTTGAGGAGATCGTCTTTCTTGCGGAAGTACCAGTAGATGCTGGTGACCCCGACATCCAGGTGCTTGCCCAGCAGGGGCATGCTCAGGTTGTCGATCGACACCTGCTCGGCGAGTTCGAATGCGCCAGTGATGATGTCGTCGGGGTTGATCGACCCACGCTCGCGTCGTTGACGCTTGTCGGCGGTCGCCTGCTTGGCCACTGAGGGCACCTCCATCAACGATTGTCCTGGGCGGTCCAGTGACGCGGTCGGGCTCCGACCGTTAACCTTACCGGTGGCCATCCGATCACACGTCTGGACAGCCGTACGGTTGTCTCGGGCGGGTTGCTGGGGCGGCTTTCGTGCGATCCTTCGTTTGCTACTGTAATCCCTATCGTAGGCTTTTTGACACCCACGGCCGAACGGGTGAAGATGACCGGAAACCAGCCATTTGGCGGTCCGCGGGCGCCCCTGGGTTACAACCGACGCGCGACGGGCATACGTGCTGAGTCGTTTGCCGGGTTTTCGAAAGGATCGCACACATGCTCACATTGGGTGTCATCGGCTGGATCATCATCGGCGGACTGGCCGGCTGGATCGGCAGCAAGATCATGGGCACCGACGCGCAGATGGGAATCGTCCTCAACATCGTCGTCGGGATCGTCGGCGGTTTGATCGGCGGCTTTCTCCTGCGGGGCTTCGGCGTCAACGTATCCGGCGGCGGGCTGTTGTTTTCGTTCCTGACCTGTCTGCTCGGTGCGGTCATCCTGCTCGGGATCGTCAAACTGGTCACCCGCGGCGGCGTCTCCCGCTAGCCGCGGCCGACGCGCGTCCGGCCACCAAATCCGCTGCCGGAAGCGGGTTCGCGTCGCGGCGACCATGCTTGTGGAACGCGGTACCGATAGGTATACAGTAATGCGTACAAAGCGCCTGTCCGGTCCGCGACGCGCGAGGAGGTGCCGCAGCAGATGCCCGGCGCTTCCGGCGAACCGGTGCTCTACGAAACCGCGGCGGGGGGTGTCGCGATCCTCACGTTCAATCGCCCGGACCCTCAACGCCTTGGGGGCCCGACATCAGGGCCGGGTTCTACGCCGCCGTCGCCCGCGCCGAACGCGACCCGGCAGTCCGCGTCATCGTGCTGACCAGCCGCGGCCGGGGGTTCCGCGCCGGCGCTTTCCTCGGCACGGCCAGCACGTGTTCCTGATCACTAACACGGCCCCGGACGCGCCAAAGCATAAGAGCCTGAACATGTTCCTGGTTCCGCTCGACTCGCCCGGGATCGAGATCCAGGGGATCCGCACGGTCGACGGCGACCGCACCAACATCGTCTACTGCAGCGAGGTCCGCGTCGACGACAGGTATTGGCTCGGCGACGTGAACGTGGGCTGGACGGTGCTGCGCCAGCCGCTGAACGTCGAACACGGCGCCGTCGCTGCGGCGCCGGACGGCCTGCAGGACACGTCGATGATGATGCATCAGGCCGGTTTCCTGGCGGAGGCCGTTGACCGTGCGGCCGCCCGCGTCACCCGTGTCGAGCCCGGGGGCGCCGGCTCATCGACGACGGTTCGGTCGCATACGGGCTCGGCCGCAGCGTCGCCCGCCTGGAGGTCGCCCTGTCCGCCCCGGGCATCTTCGGCCGGGTTGCGATCGCGCAGACCATGCGCGACATCTCGCCGGATTTGATGGACATCCTCGAGGCGCTGTCGACGCTCCCATCCGGGATCGATGGGGCCGCCGACGACGGCAGCGCCGAGTACGCCTACCGGTTCGCCCCGTTGGTGGGCATCTACGGCGGCACGCTGGAGGTGTTCCGCAACATGATCGGGCACTACGTCCTCGGCCTGGGCAAGCCCAACTACTCGCCGCCGCTGCGCAAATCGCCCTGAGTGGCGCCAAAGTTCGGTCGGCGATCGGCATGCCCGAACCGGCGCAGTGAACCAAGCCCCGTCGACGCTCGTTTCACTTCATGTGGAACTCGGCGTCGGATGGGTGTGTCCGCCCGGCGGGCAGCACATTGAGCGGGTCGCAGAGCCCAACGGGTGGGCAGGCGATGGGCGGGGCGATGGGTGTGGCGCTGTTGGTTCTGAGCACGGGGCTGGCTGCCGGTTTCGCGGCGGCGGGCACCATGAAATTGGTGCTGTCCAGGAGTCAGCTCGCGCTGCGCGGCGCGAGTTGGGCCGCCGACTTCGGCTCGGGCACGGTGAGGTTCGTGGGCCTCACCGAATTGGTGGGAGCGATGGGGATCCTCGTTCCGGTGATCGTGAGCATTCCGCAGGGATGGTCCCTCGCGGCCGCGGCCGCGGGTTTGATCGTCGTCTCCCTGGGCGCAGCGGTGATTCACGCGCGTCGCCGTGAACCGGCGATGATCGTGTTGAACGTTGCGTTGCTGGCCGTGGTCGCGATGTCAGTGTGGGGTCGGTCGAGCCGGTGAACCATCCCCGCACGCAAGCCGGGCGTGACGTGATGCGGATCACTGCGCTGGGGTTGAGGACATCCGGGGCTCGTACAAGCGATACGGCGCTTGCGCGGCGGACGCCGGCGGCGCGCGAAGGCAATCAGCAATCAGCACATCGGCGGGCGGGCGACGAAACAGGCCGCGGGAGAGGAGCCAGCGACGATGGCTGACACCTGCGATGTCGTGATCGTTGGCGCCGGACCGGTCGGGGCCACGGCAGCGTTGCTGCTCGCGGCCCACGGAGTCGAATGTGTTGTGGTGGAGCCACGGAATCGCCCGCAGAGCCACCCGGCCGCACACGTGCTGTCGACTCGTTCGATGGAGATATGGCGTGAAATCGGGTTGGACCGCGACCTCCGCGGCTTGAGCGCGCGGGCATACGAGCTGCGCTGCATCCCGTACTGCACCACGTTGGCCGGCCCGGAGCTGGGCCGGGTGCCGTTGGGCGAGCTGCCCGAAACGCAGCTGGAGGTCATCGATTCGATCAGTCCCACGCGCAATGCGCATTTGCCGCAGAATCGCCTGGAAACCCTGCTCTGGCAACGCCTGCGCGACAGCGCCCACATCGACCTGCGCAGCGGATGGAGCTACGTCGCGCACACGGACCGGCCCGACGGGGTGGAAGTCACTGTCGGTGACGTCGACGGTGGCAGCCGCCGAACCGTCCTGGGTCGGTACCTTGTCGCCGCCGACGGCGCGGCCAGCGCAGTGCGAAGAGCGCTGGGGATAGCGATGCAGGGGCCGACCCTGCAGAACATGATCAGCGTCCACTTCTCCGCCGATCTCGAGAAGTTCCGGCGAGGCCGCCGCGGCCCGGTGATGTGGACACACAGCCGCAAGGGCGTGGGTGCTCTGATTGTGCACCGTCCACCGCAAGACCTGGTGTTTCAGATTCCCTATTTCCCACCGGCCGAGTCGCTGGAGGACTTCGGGGTCGCGGTCTGTCGGGACCACATTCACGACGCCATCGGGGATCCCACTGTGGGCATCGATATCCACTCGATCAAGTCGTGGGCGATGAACGCTCAGGTCGCCGCCAGTTACCGGGTGGGTCGGGCGTTTCTGGTAGGAGATGCCGCGCACAGGTTCCCGCCCACCGGCGGCCTGGGCCTGAATACCGGAGTCGCCGATGCGCACAACCTGGCGTGGAAGATCGCGTGGGTCAGCACCGACCGTGCGCGCGAAGACCTCTTGGATTCCTATGAATGCGAACGCCGGCCGGTTGGACGCAGCGCCACCGACCACTCCGTCGCCAATGTCGACGGGTTGCTCGACGTGGTCGCCGCCCTCGGCCTGCCGCGGGTGGTGGGCCGGCTGCTGCCTCGCGCCGTCGCGGCGCTTCCGGAATGGGCGCCACGGCGCACGGTGCGCACGTTGGTCCGAAGCCTTTCCGCGCAGGGATTTCGCTCGTTTGACGTGGCGAGGTCGCCGGGGTTGGCCGGGCAATACCTGCGGCGCAGGGCGGCGGTCGCGATCGGCAGACAGGGGCGGCACTACCGCAGCTGGGGAAGCGACCTCGGCGTGATCTACTCGAGCGGCGCCCTCGTGCCCGACGGAATGCGCACGGCGCCAGCCGATCCCGAGTTCTACACGCCACATGTCCGCGCCGGGGGACGGCTTCCGCACGCCTGGGTGAAAGACCGCGGACGCCGCGTCTCCACCCTGGATCTGGTCGAGCGCAATCGATTGACGATGCTGGTCCCCGACGACAGTCGGGCTCGCTGGGCCCATGCGGCGGCGGCGCTTCCGATCTCGGTCGTCGGTGTCGACGAGTCGGCACGGACCGTATTCCACACCGGTTCAGTGGCGTCCGCCGCGGACGGGCTCATCGTGCGACCCGACGGCCACATCGCGGCAGTGCTGCCCCCCGGCGGGGACGGCGCCACGCTCATGCGCAGAGCGCTGGAAGCCGTCGACGCCTCGTCAGGAGCGGAGGCCCCAATTGGTGAACCACGCTGATTCGGCGCCGATCTCGTTGCGGCTGCTCAGCCACCGGCCGCTCGAGATGGCGGCTTGGTGGTCGGCGCTGCTCGGCGAGTCCCCGAAGCCGTTCGGCGCGAAGACGACCGTCGTCACATCCGCGCGCCTCCGGGTAGTCATCGAGGGTTCGCAGAATGCGCTTGACTACCACCCCGAGGCCTGTGGCGTCACCGCGATCACCCTGGTCTACGGCGCGTTGGAAGACATCCGTGAGACGGTGCGGCGGTTGGGGCAGCAAAACGCCCACCCCTACCGGGCGACCCGTCAAGGCGGCGTTACCGCGCTGTGGTTTCACGACCCGAACGGGACGGACGTCGCGTTGTGCCGTGCGGTCGACGATGTCCATCTCGAGGTGAACCCGGACGAATGGCCCGAGGAGCTGGACCCGGACGCGGTGCTCGCCGACAAGCAGCCGCCCCACTGACCGAGTCCCCACATACGCATGACCGACACACGGGGTGACGAACCCACCGACGAAAGGCCACTGTACCCATGACCGTCCAGATCTCACCGAAGGTAATTCGCGTCGTCGAACGTGCGCGGGACGTGTTGTCACAGGTTCGTCAGCGAACGGCCCCGCCCCATGTGGCGATCTTGGAGATGCTATTGGAAGGCTGGACGGCGCAGGCGATCACGGCGGCCGTGCAGCTCGGCATCGCCGATGCGCTCGGCGATGGTCCGTTGCCGCTGCCCGAGCTGGCGCGCCGGGTCGAGGCCGACCCCGATGCGGTGCGGCGGTTGATGCGTGCCCTCATGGGCCGCGGCATTTTCCGGCTGCGCGGGGACGGGCGTTACGAGCTGAACGCACTGGGCGACGCGTTGCGTTCGGACGCACGGTTCTCGGCCGCCGGTCCGGCCCGTATGTTCGGTTCGCCGGAACACCGCGAAATTTGGAGCCATCTGGCGGACTCGATCAGGTCCGGATCGGGAATGGTTGCGGTTCTGCACGGCAGCAATGGTTTCGAGTACTTGAACCAAGATCCGGAGCGCGTCGAAGTGTTCAACAAGTGCATGGCCGACATCACTGAGATGGTCAGCGGTTCACTCGTTGCCGCCTATCCGTTCGGCGACTATCCCACCATCGTCGATGTCGGCGGCGGCACCGGCCAGACGCTGGCAGCCGTGCTGCGGGCGGCACCCGCATCCCGGGGGGTCCTGCACGACCTGCCGGCCGTGGTCGCCGGCGCCGCACCACGATTGTGGGGCAGAGACGTCGCCGACCGCGTAAAGATTTCGGAGGGTTCGTTTTTCGAAACCGTTCCCGGGGGTGGAGACCTGTATCTGCTCAAGCAAGTGCTGCATGACTGGCCGGACGCCGATGCCATCCGGATCCTCGAAAATGTCCGGTCATCGGCCCCGTCGGGGGCGACCATCCTGGCGGTCGAATATGTGGTCCCAGAGCACAACCGGGACCACCCGGGGCACTGGTCCGACCTAGAAATGCTGGTGATGCAAGGCGGGCGCGAGCGGACCGCTGCCGAGTACCGGCGTCTGCTCGAGTCCGCGGGGTTGCGGATGACGCGGGTGGTCCCCACTATTTCCCCGATGAGTCTGGTCGAGGCGCGAGCGCGATAGCGCGGCGCCGGTCCCGGATCAGCGCAGCAGGAGTTCGCGGGCGGAGGTCCGCCGGAGCTTGCCCGACGACGTCTTCGGCAGCGCCCCAGCGGGAAAGAGGCGAACCTGGCGAGGGAGGTGTCCCACGTGGCGACTCACCTGGGCGGTGATGTCTCGACTGATGCGGACGCGCGTGGCCTCGTCGTCGACGTCGCGCACCTCGGCGAGCACCGCAAAACCCTCCCCGGCCACCTCGTCGTCGATCCGCAGAGCGATCACGCATCCCGTCCGCACGCCTGCGACCTCCTCGGCGGCGCGTTCGATGTCGTGGGGATAGAGATTCTTGCCGGCGACGACGATGAGTTCCTTGGCTCGGCCGCAGACGTAGATCCGGCCCCGCTCATCGAGGTAGCCGAGATCTCCGGTGCCGAACCACCCGTCGGTGGACGCGAGGCGGGTGACGCCGTCCGACGTGAGATAGCTCGCGGCGACCGAGGGCCCGCGGATCTCGATTGCGCCGATTTCTCGCGGGCCGAGGGCGATTCCGGCGCGGGTGATGCGGACGTCCGTCCCGGGCACGGGCGGACCGAGACACACGACGTGTTGGGCATCGTCGGTTTCGTCGGCGAGCGGCAGGGCCCGCTGATTGTCGCTCGCCTCGCGCCTCGAGATGGTGTCCACGACCGGCCGGTCGCGACTTACCGCCAGCGAAACCACCAAGGTTGCTTCGGCGAGCCCGTAGGCGGGGACGGATGCCGCCGGGCGCAGGCCGAAACGGGCACCCGCGGCGGCGAATTCCGTCAGCTGGCGGTGATCTACGGGTTCCGCGCCGACGATCGCGACTCGCAGTGAGGAGAGATCGATGGGGCCCGGCTGTTCGACTCGGCGCAACGCGCGAGTGAGCACGCCATAACCGAAGCTGGGGCCCGACGTGATGGTCGCGCGGTGCCGGTGGATCAGCTCGGCCCAGACTATCGGGCGTGCGAGGAATTCCTGCGGTGGCACCACAACGGTCTCGACCCCCATCTGCATGGGCGCGCAGACGAAGCCGACCATCCCCATGTCGTGGGAGAGCGGCAACCACGAGACGATGACGTCGGTGCCGGGATCGACGTCCATTCCCTCGAACAACGCGACGGCGTTGGCTGCGAGGTTGGCGTGGCTGATTTCGACGGCCTTCGGTACGCCCGTCGACCCGGACGTCAACTGGCGCAGGGCGATATCCCCGTTGTGCGCGTCGTCGGCATCGAGCGCGGCCGGTGCTGCGCTCCGCAGGGAATCGACGGTGCACACCTGCACGCCCTGGCCGGCCAATTGGTCCAGCGCCACCAAGAACGCGTCGCCAACGACCACGACATCCGCCTCGATCAAACGGATCGCCCGCACGGTGTCGGCCAGCCACACGGCCGGGTGGGCGCGGGGTGTGGGCTGCTGAAGCATGGTCAGGGCCGCACGCAGGAACCACGTCGCCTGGGCGAGCGCTGCGACGTCGGCCGCGTCGCCGGCGAGTACCGCCACCGAACCGTGCGGTTTAACCCCTTGATGGGCCAAGCCGGTCGCCATCCGAGTTGCTCGCTCCTGGACCTCCCCCCAGCTCAGTCGGATTGGGCTCGCCACCGTTCCGCCGGTGAGCCCCCGCGGAGACGATGTGGCCGTAGCGGAAATCTGGCGGGTCAGCATGCTCACGAGGTCGTCCTTTCGTCGTTCAGTCGCTCGCGCCGGCAGGCACCGCAGTCGGCACGCGACCGTGAAGAACATTGGGAATCCGTTGCCGCGCAACGGTCGTTGGCATTACCCCGTCTCACCGCTGAGACTGAGCCGTTGGGTGACGAAGCCGACCAGGTCACCGACGCTGCCGATGCTGGGCAGGACTTCGGCGACATTGACGTCACTCAGTGGCGGATACTGGGTCCTCAGCCGTTCGAGCAGACGAAGCTGGAGCAACGAGTCGTATCCCAGGTCTTCGACAAGCCGTTTGGAGAGGTCGAGCGTGCCGCTGGGGTAGCCCCCCACGTCGGCGATCATGTCCACGATCCCGGCCGTGACGAGATCACCTTCGGGTGAGGATGATTCGCCCGACACCGCGCTGCCCGCGGTCCGGATCACCGAGACGCGCTGGCTCGGGGTTGCCGCGCGGTCGAGCCAGTACCGGTTGGAGGCATCGAAAACGTACGGCGGCAGCCGGAGCGCCGGACCCATCGGACCCCCATAGAGCGCATCGAGAGCCGGTGCATACCCGTCGCGCATCGTCGCCGCCGCGACTTCGAGTAGCTCGGTTCCCCGGGATTCCGCGCCACTGCACAGTGCCAGCATCCGCGCCTCGAAAGCCACCGGGGACTGTCCGGCGAGACTGAGCAAGACGGACTTTGGGCCGGCCTCGGCCAGATAGGCGGGAACGGTCCAACTCAGGGCCGCCCGCACGGCGTCGGCGAACCGCACGGGTGCAAGGATCTGCTCGGCCCAGTAGTCGGCGTCCATTTCCTGGCCCGTGACCTGCCTGCCCAGAACGGTCGAGAAGATGGGAAACTCGGCGTCGCCCGGCTCGAGCCCCGACAGTTCGCGGCGGAATGCCTCGACGATCGGCCTCATGCTCGGTGAGTGGAACGCCTGTGACACGTTCAGGCGCGTGGCTTTGCGGCCCCGTTGCCTGATCAGTGTGTGAATCCGCTCCATGGATTCGGTGGGCCCCGAAATGGTCAACGCATGCTCCCCGTTGACCGCCGCCACCGCACAACCCGTTTCCCCGTCGAGAACCTCTTCGGCCTCGGCGGGGCTGAGGTCAACCGAGATCATCGCGCCGTCGTGCGGCAATGACTCCATCAGCCGCCCGCGCGCGGTGACCAGCCTGGCGGCGTCCGCCAAGGTCAGCACGCCGGCCAGGCACGCCGCGGAGATCTCGCCGAGGCTGTGGCCGATGCCGAATGCGATCTCGATTCCGCTTTCCCGCAGCGTCTTCGCCAGTGAATAGGACACGGCGAACAATGCCGGCTGCACGATGCCGGCGTCCGCCAGGCCGGCCTTGCGCTCGAAGAGCTCGGCGAGCAGGTCGACGCGCAGGTGCTCGTTCACGGCGGCGGCGGCCGACTCGAGATTGCGCCGGTACACCGCATTCGCGTCGTAGAGTGGCCGCGTCATGGCGGGATACTGCGTCCCCTGCCCGGAGAAGAGCAGCCCGAAGCTGGCCGGAGTCTTGCGCGGTGGGGTCGATGATGCCAGGTCGGGCCGTGTGCCCGCGACGAACTGGCGGAGGTCCTTCAGAAGTGCGTTGCGGTCTCCGTGCGCGGCCAAGCGATGCCGATTCGATCGTTTTACCACGTTGGTCGACCGACACCAGGAGGCCAACCGCGCGGGTTCGAGCGCCTCCAGTACGGGGATGATCGCGGCGGCATTGCGTGACAACGACTCCGGCGACGACCCGGAAATGGTCAGGGCTCCATGTCGACCCGCGGCGGGGGGCGGCATCGCCGGTGCGGATTCCACGATGACGTGCGCGTTGCTCCCGCCGAGACCGAATGAGCTGACCGCACCGATTGCCCCCTCGGCTGGCAGTTGGCACTTCCCGTCCGCCAGCTGCAGCCCGAGCTCGCCGAGCCGCAGGCCCCGGTGATCTTCCTGGCCGAAGACGGTGGGCGGCAGCGCATGATGGTGCAGGGCCAGGCACGTCTTGATGAAGGATGCGATTCCGGCGCTGCCCTCCGTGTGTCCAATGTTTCCCTTCACCGAACCCAACAGACAGGGCGTCTCGTGCCGCGATCGGTGGAGTTCGCCCAGCGCCCTGGCCTCGATCGCGTCACCGATGACCGTCCCGGTGCCGTGCGCTTCGACGAAGTCGACGTCCGCGGCATCGATGTCGGCGGCGTCGAGCGCCCGCCGCATCAGCGCGACCTGGGTGTGGCGATTCGGTGCGGTGATTCCGTTGCTGCGACCGTCGTGATTGACCACCGAACTCTTCACCACGGCATAGATCGGCTGACCCGCCGCGACGGCGTCGTCTAGGCGGCGCAACACCACCGCTCCGACCCCTTCGCCGCGGCCGATGCCGTCGGCGCCCTCACCGAAGGGCTTGCATCGGCCATCGGGGGCCGACAGTCCCGCCTGGGTGTAGAAAATCGACAGTGCCGGGGTGAGCATCAAATTCGCACCCCCGGCGATGACCAGGTCGGCCTCCCCCGAGCGCAACGCGGCACAACCCTGGTGGACGGCGGTCAGCGACGACGAACATGCCGAATCAATGGCGACACTTGGTCCGTTGAGACCCAGGTGGTAGGAGATCCGGTTCGCGGCCATGAAGTACCCGCTGCCGGTGCCGCGGAACGCGGTAACGCCGGTGAAGTCGTTGAGCTGGAGGCTGCTCCACTCGCTGGACATGATGCCGACGAACACCCCAGTCTGTGTTCCAGCCAGCGAGCGCGGATCGATGCCCGCGTCCTCGATTGCCCGCCAAGAGGTTTCGAGCAGCAGGCGCTGCTGGGGATCCAGGCCGGCCGCTTCGATCGGTGCGATGCCGAAGAACTGGTTGTCGAACGCGTCGACGTCGTCGATGAAATGGCCGCGCCTGGTGTTCATCGTGCCGGGCGCACCGCCCCGGTCGTAGTACGCGTCGACGCGCCAGCGCTCCGCAGGGACCTCGGTGTCGGTGACTGCCGCGTCGAGCAGCAGCCGCCAGAACGCCTCTTTGTCGGGTGCGGCGGGAAAGCGGCAGTCGATTCCCACCACGGCGATGGGCGTGGCGATGGGTGTCACGACGACCCTCCCTGTCCGGCAAGATGTTCCGCGATGGCATCCACCGTCGGGTAATCCCACACGACCGTCGTTTCCGCGACGATGCCCAGTTCGTCCTCCAAGTCCGCGCACAGGGCGAGGCTGGCCGCGGAATCGAGGCCGTAGTCGGCAAGCGGCGTGTCGACGCCGATGGCATCGGTCGGTAGCCCGACGAGCCTGGCGACCTCATCGATCAGCCAGTCGGCGAGTGCCTGGTGGTCGATCGTCTTGACCGTCGTCGTCATAGTGTGCTCAAGCTCCTCATCGTTCGGTCCGCTCCACGGAAGATGGTTTGCCCATAGGTGATCTGGTGGTAGACGAAACCGCGCATCCAGGCCTGCAGGCGCGCCCCGCCGAGCACCTGCGCGGCCGCCGCCAGCGGCAAACCCAACGCAATGGCCGTCAACAGCACCAACACGAACGCCGTCAAGCTGGCGGCGCCGGCCGCTCGGCCGTGCGTGCGTGCGCGCTCGGCCATCGCGCCCCATCTGCGAAACGAGTGTCCGGCAATGATGTCGGCGGCGGCCAGCGCCGGCACCACCGGGGCCATCCCCGGTGGCCGTGGCTTGGACTCGGCAAGGCAGCGACCCACATCGGCCACCCTGCCGAGTTCATCCTCGCCGACACCGGCCTTGCCGAACCACAGAAACGGCTCGCGGTGTCCGGTCAGCAGCCAGCGCAACGTGGTCACCAGCGTCGTCGTCGACGAACGGGTGTCCGTGGCGGCAACGACCTCCACGCTGCGCGCACCCGCGGCGCGCAGCAGGCCGCACATCTCGATCGCCGCGGAATACCACATGTTGCGACAGGCGATCACGGTGACCACGTCGCGGTCCCGCACCGCCTCGGGGTGTGCGGCGAGCAACGACCGCACCGGAATCGACGGCGCCAAGTACCACACCTGGTATGCCAAGACCACCAGCTCGTCGGGCGCCGAGTGGAATCCCTGGGCCGGCTCGACAAGGTCGACGAGCGACTTTCGATTCACCGCTTCCGGGAACACCCCGAAGAATCGCCGAACCGGCCAGGGGAACGGAAAGCCCTTGCGCGGTTGGACATCGACCCATCGAACGCTCCAGTCGCGCGCTTGCAGGGGGCCGGTCAACGCCTCGGTGACCTCCCGCAGTTGTCCCGTCTGCGTGTACAGGTAAACGACCGCCTTGGAGTAGCGACGCCGGGTCGCGGAGCTTTCCCCGACCGATTTGATCATCGACCGTCCTCCGGGGCCGTCCCCGAGACCGCCGTCAGGTGCATGAACGAGATGGCGAATCGGCCCGACTCGGGGACCATGCACAGCAGCGTCTCGCCCTCCCGGATGAGGCCCTGCTGCATCATCTCGTCGAGAATGATGTAGATCGACGCGCTGCCGATGTTTCCGACGCTGGTCAGATTGCTGTACCAAATCTCCGGACGGGACGCCACTTCGATGCCGCGCCTGGAGAATTCGTTCAGCACCAGCGTCTTCATCCGTTCGCTGGAATAGTGCGCGGGGACCCACGACAGCGCTTTGGGGTCGAATTTGCCGAGCTGGCTCAGGCGCTCGAACTCGTCCACCCCGATCTCGACCACGTGCGGCAGTATCGACAAGTCTTGGCGCAGCACCACCGCGCCGTCCGCTGCGGCGTCCGCGGCGGTCGGGTAGTCGACCCAGGTCTTGGTGCAGGTCCTTTCATTGCTGCCCAGGAACATGCAGGCCGTCTCGGTGTTTGCGTACGACCGCAGTGAGATCCAGTCGATGCGAAGGCTGATGCCCGACGACGCAGGTCGGTCTTCGACCACAACCGCGCCGGCGCCGTCCGACAGCATGTAACGCAAGAACGCGGCCTCGAGCGGCAACGCCCCGTCCTCGGCGGCCGGTCCCATCTCTTGATAGCGAGAGCTCTTGAGCCACCGCGAGATCGACTCACTGGCCACGCTGACCGCGTTGCGCTTCTCACCGATCGCCACCTGCAGGTAGGCGTTCTTGAGCGCCATCATCCCGGAACTGCAGACACCGTGGGCGGTGGCGATCTCGAGGGGGCCATAACCCAGCTCGCCGTGGATCATGCTGGCCAGCCCCGGGGTTACCAGGTCTGGTAATGATGTTGCAGCGCAGAGCAATTCAATGTCATCGGGGCCGAGCCCGGCGCGCTGTACGGCGCTGTGAACGGCGCCGGCCGCCATCGCCGCGTTCGATATGACCGTCTGCTGTTGCTTGTCGATCGCGTAGTGACGCGTCTTGATGCCGCAGTTCGCCAGCGTGATCGCCTTCAGGTCGCTTGTCGAGCGCCCCGCCGTGCCAATGTAGTCTTCGATCTCCTCGTTGGGCACTGGCTCGCCCGGAAGGAAAATTCCCGTCGCCGTGATGTATGCGTTCACTGAAACCTGCTCCATCGTCGTGGTGCCTCCAGGTGAGGCACTCCATTGGGTTATTGGTTTTCTGCCATCCGGGTCGCGTCGCCGGTCGAACCGGCGTGCGACTCACCGCACCGTCGGTGCTTGCCGCCCGGGCAACTCCGTCGACGTGCTCAACGTTTGTGGGTCGCGCCCCGTTCACCACGACCGATGGGTTGCCGTCGAGCCGAGAGAGACTGGCGCGATACGTGTTCCACACCGAACGATGTCATCGCGTGTGATCCGAGTGCTTCCCTCGCCGGACAAGGAGATCCGTTATGCGTCGTAGCGCCGAAAGGCGCTGAGCTACCCCCGAGTTGTGAATTCAATGCGTTCCGCCCAGCCCCATCGCTCCGCGCGGAAACCCAGCCACGGTGTTCCCCCTCTCTCCAAGAACAATCGGCCCAGCACCGAACTTGCAGCGACGTTCGGTAAGGCTTGGCTAATTCGTCGCTTCTTTAGGTACGAGACGGCGATCCCCGCGGTTCAACCGGATGGTCGGTGGAGGCGACAACGACTGTGTCCAGGCCCGCCGGGGATTGAACCGAGCGGGCCGACATAACCGGCTGGGGAGGCTTCTAGACCAGTAACAACCGCCGGATTGCCTTCACGCGGTCGCTGATCATGCGGACTCCGATGTTGGTGCCGGGAATGGCGTGGGCGATGTGGAACGCCCCGGCGTAGTGCTGCACATCGGTGGGCACGCCCGCCTGCATGAGGCGGTTCGCATAGGCGAGGCCTTCGTCTCTGGTCGGGTCGACCTGGTATGCGGTCACGAACGCCGGTGGGAGCCCGACCAGATCGCGAACCTCGGCGCGTGCCGGGGCGGCATAGATCGGAACATCGACACTTCCCGGTCGTGCGG
Source organism: Mycobacterium sp. 050134 (assembly GCF_036409085.1). Classification (NCBI taxonomy): domain Bacteria; kingdom Bacillati; phylum Actinomycetota; class Actinomycetes; order Mycobacteriales; family Mycobacteriaceae; genus Mycobacterium; species Mycobacterium sp. 050134. Next base: position 58,691 of record NZ_JAZGLV010000025.1, on the reverse strand, counting down.
TGCCCCGCAGGTAATGGCACCAGCCAAGGGAATAATCGACCGGCCGCCACATCGGCGTATCGACGAGTGTCTTCATAGACGGGGTGCCCAAGCGGTCGTCGATCAGCGGTGCGTCGAGGAACTGGGCCGCCACCCTCGGACCGCCGCGATCCCGAGCAAGCATCGTGAGCGCCGCCGCCAGGCCGCCGCCCGCACCCTCGCCCAGCACCCCCACACGCTCGGAATCCAATCCGAACTCCGTGCCGTTGCCGACGACCCAGCGCAGGACCGAGTAGCTGTCCTCGAGGCCCGCCGGGTAGGGATGCTCGGGCGCCAACCGGTAATCGATCGTCACGACGGACACGCCCGCCCATTCGACCAGCAGCCGCGCCGTGAAATCGGCCATCGCGAGCCCGCCCATGACGAACGCGCACCCGTGCAGGTAGAGCAACACGGGTGAGGGGGTGAAGTGCTCGCCCGACGTGTAGACGCGCGTGGATATCGGCGATTCGCCGTGGCGTCCGGGGACGGCGACGTCGCGGATGGTCAGCGGGATGGCGGCGTGGTACCTCGGCTGCGCGAACAACAGCTGCCCACTCTCCCGGGCTGCCGCCAGATCGGACAGATCCATCCTGGGCAGGGCGGCCGCCGCGGCGGCGAGCTCGGGGTCGAGGACATCATTCATCCGCGGCATTCCTCAACCGGCCGGCAACCATGGCGAAAAGACACCAGCGGCAGGAATCACGCACGGGCTCACTTTCCATTGGTCTGTCCGAGGGCCAGACGTGATTTTTCCCCACCGGGGCCGCCGGGTTTTGTGCGCGTGCGCACGGGCCTTCACCTTTTGCGCACCGGGTTGCGCGATGATGTTTCGCCGCAACCGTTTTGCATACCGAAAAGCACGAATTCGGCCGCCGGCCGTCGCGACGGGTCCATTCGGTTCATATTGCCGTACGGTCAGTGGGTGGTGGCCTTCTCGGCGCCTATGCCGGTAAGTGAGCGAACCTCCATCTCGGCGTTGAGTTCCGGGTCGCCGCGGTCGGGGGACGACAGCGTTCCGACGATGCCGAGTAGGAATGCCAATGGGATCGAGACAATTCCCGGGTTGGAAAGCGGAAACCAGGCGAAATCCGCGCCCGGAATCATCGAACTCTTGGAGCCGGACACGGCGGGGGAAAACACGATCAACACGAGGGTCGAGATCAGGCCGCCATACATGCTCCACAACGCGCCGCGGGTGTTGAACCGCGGCCAATAGAGCGAGTACAGGATCGTCGGCAGGTTGGCGGAGGCCGCGATCGCGAACGCGAGCGCCACCAGGAACGCGACGTTCTGGCCGTTGGCCAGGATGCCGAGCGCGATCCCGAATACGCCGAGCACGACGGCGGTGATGCGGGACACCCGGACTTGTTCGGTCTCGGTCACCTGATGACGCCTGATCAGGCTGGCATAGATGTCGTGCGCGAACGATGTCGACGCGGTGATCGTCAGGCCGGCAACCACGGCGAGGATCGTCGCGAACGCGACCGCGGAGATGACGCCGAGCAGGACGACCCCGCCGAGTTGGAACGCGAGTAGGGGCGCCGCCGAGTTTTGGCCTCCAGCGGCCTTCAGGATGCGGTCGGGACCGACCATGGCGGCGGCGCCATAGCCCAGGGCCAGCGTGAACAGATAGAAGGCGCCGATCAGACCGATCGCCCATACCACCGAGCGGCGAGCCTCTTTCGCGGTGGGCACGGTATAGAAGCGCATCAGGACGTGGGGCAGGCCCGCGGTGCCGAGCACCAGCGCGAGACCCAGCGACAGCAGGTTGATCTTCGAGGTCGTCGACCCGCCGTACTGCGCGCCCGGCGCCAGCACGTTGCGGTTGGCGACCCCTTTGGTCGTCGCGTGCGAGACCGCCGACTGCGCCGATCCCAGGATGTCGGAGAAGTTCATGCCGAACTTCGCGAGCACCATCGCCGTCATCGCCGCGGCGCCGAGGATCAACAACACCGCCTTGATGATCTGCACCCAGGTCGTGCCCTTCATGCCGCCGACGAGAACGTAGACGATCATCAGCACCCCGACGACCGCGATCACGATCGATTCGCCAAGGCGTCCCTTGACATTGAGCAGCAAGGCCACGAGGCCCCCGGCGCCGGCCATCTGGGCGAGCAGGTAGAACAGCGAGACGGTCATCGTCGAGACGGCGGCGACCAGCCGAACCGGGTGCTGCCTGAGCCGAAAGCTGAGCACGTCCGCCATCGTGAATTTGCCGGTGTTGCGGATCAATTCCGCCACCAGCAGCAGGGCCACCAGCCACGCGACGAGGAAACCGATGGAATACAGGAAGCCGTCGTAGCCGTAGACCGCGATCGCGCCGGCGATGCCGAGGAAGCTCGCGGCGGACAGGTAATCGCCCGCGATGGCGATGCCGTTCTGTGGTCCCGAGAAGGCACGGCCGGCGGTGAAGAATTCGGTCGCGGTGGCGTTGCGCCGGCTGGCCCGGATCACCACGTAGAGGGTGATCAGCACAAACACAGCGAAAATCGCAATGTTTGCAACAGGATTGCCGATCGTGTCGTGCGCGGCGGCGAGGCGCGTCACGATTCCCGACCTTCCAAATGCGTACGGATGGCAGCCGCCCGCGGGTCGAGTTCCCGGTCGGCGAACCGCACGTAGAGACCTGTGATGAGGAACGTGGTCAGGAATTGCCCCAAACCGATCAACAACCCGACATTGACGTTGCCGAAGACCTTGACGGCCATGAAGTCGTGCGCGAAGGCGCCTAGCAACACGTAAGCGGCGTACCAAGCCAGGAACAATGCCGTCATCGGGAAGACGAAACGCCGCAACCTGCGGCGCAATTCGGCGAACTCGGGGCTGGCGTGGATGCCCGCGAAATCCTCGCCGCCGAATACCGGGGCGTGTCCTGGTGGAAACTCGGTTGTGGCCAACGCAACTCCTGACATCGACGGTAAGCCGGGCTTTCCGCGATAGCCTACGAGTCGGGACGGCGAGACTCGGAGTCTTGTTTTCCGCTGCGGCCGTTATTTAACCCGGGCGTTGCCGCGCATGCACTCGGCGGCTACCCGGCCGACTCCGCGAATGCACTTAACGTGGTTAAGTCGCGCGGGCGGAGTCACGCGATCGCGCCCGACTCCTTCAGCTCGGGGATTCGGTCCCAGTCCATGCCGAGTTCCATTGGGACGAGTTCGGTGTGCTCCGAGGCCTGTGGCGCCCTGAACGTCCCCAGCGGCGCCCACTGTCCCATCATCGTCTTCAGATGCCGGCGCCAGTAGTCGAACGGCCTGGCCGCGAAGGCCTTCGCGATCAGTCCGGCGGCCGCGTCGGCGAAGTGTGGGTCGTCGGCGGCCTCGGGAATGTCGAGGTTGATGGTGCCGCCGTCGGAGGTCAGGTAGTTGCCCATGAACGGATCCACCGATGCGCCGGATCCCGGCATCGCATTGCGCAGGACCTCGCCCGCTCCATGCCCTGCGTCATTCTCGCGCCCGTCGCCTACCAGTGTCCTGAGTCATTGGTTCGGGTGCAGCCTTCGCTCCTGTTTCCGAGCGTGAGCCCTATGGAGGAAAAGTGTTGGTGGTTTGTACTTTTCCCCCACGTTCGACGTGTTCACAGCGGGATGCACGGCCGAACATGCTGGTACACCATTAACGACTCACGGCACCAGGCCGTGCTCAGTAGCGACACATCGACCTCGAGTAGCGTTGCCGAGCCGGCGCAAAATCGCTTCCGGAAGCCCTGTGAGTCCGATTCTGCGTCTGCCTGCGGGGGAAGATACTAAGGTGGTTACAGTATAAATTTCGGCCGGTCGGGCCGGCCCGCGGGCAAGGAGTGAGATGACTGGATCGGCCGACGCGCATCCGGTCGCACTGCCTCGGCCTGGGCGTTGGTCATGTCGAGGGTGATGCGCGGGCTGGGTGTCACCAGGGATGTGGCCCGCGAGGCGGGCCTGCGGGTGCCGCGCACGGTCGCCGGTCTCGGGCAGTCGACCGGCTGGGTTCCGCTCTCGCGGCGGGGCGTGCGGCAATTCGGTGAGGTCATGCTGGACGAGCTTGCCCTGAGTGGCTTTTCGATCCTCGGCGGCAACCCCGGGGCGCTGCGTCCGCTCGGCGGGTGCACGGCCGCGGCGGAAGAACTGGCGACCCTGGGCATCGACGGCGCGCACGCCGAGCCGCCGCCCCCGCTGCGGGTGACGTCACGGCGCGCCGCCGCCTATCGCGCGGCTGGTTAGGCCAGCGAGCGTGCGCAGATGTACGGCCATGACGGCGTGTCGCCGGACAAACACGCACGCTCGCGGATTAGGAGGCGAGGCGCTCAGGGCATGATGACGGTCCGGGCCACCGGCTCCGCGGCGGCCTGGCGGCTGGACAGGCCGCGCTGCAACGCGAAAAGCAGCGCGTCGCGGGTCTCGCGGGGATCGATGAGCTCGTCGCAGCCCATCTGCTCGGCCGATCGATACGACGCCTGCAGTTCGGCGTTGCGCAGCTTGGCCGAGAGATCCTCGTCGGCATGCGACGCGCGGCTCAACGCCCCAGCGCCCATGGCGCCCATGGTCGCGCCCGGATAGGCGAACGTCGCCACTTGCTGGTCGAAGCCGATGAGCGACATCACCATCGAGCCGAAACCGTAGGCCTTGCGCATCGTCAGGTGCAGCTTGAGCGTGGTGGCCGCGGTCTGCGCGGCGAACATCCGTGCGCCGCTGCGCAAGACGCCTGCGCGCTCAGATCGGCTGCCCGGCAGCATGCCGGGGTTGTCGGCGAGGAAGACGATCGGCAGGTGGAAGGAGTCGGCCACCATGATGAAGTGCGCCGCCTTGTCGGCGGCGTCCGCGTCGATGGACCCGGCCAGCACCTGCGGCTGGTTGGCGACGACCGCCACGGGATGGCCGCCGAGGTGTGCCAGCGCGCAGATGATCGCCCGGCCGAAGCGCGGCTGTACCTCGAACCAGTCGGGATCGTCGAACACCACGTCGAGCACCGACCGCATGTCATAGACGCGGCGATTGTCGCGCGAGACGATGTCGAGCAGCTCGGGCGTGGGACGCGGCCCGGTCGCCGCGGACGGCGGCAGTACCGGTGGGTAGGACCACGCGCTCGGCGGGAAATACGACAGGTAGCCGCGGATCATGGCGAGCGCCGCCGGATCGTCGTCGGCGACGTTGTGGATCACGCCGCTGGCCAAGGCCACATCCGGGCCGCCGAGCTCCTCCTTTGAAATATCTTCTCCCGTCGACTCTTTGACCACGGGCGGCCCGGCGGTGAAGATCGCGCCCTGGCGGCTCATGACGGTGAAGTCGCACACCGGCGCGACCAGTGCGCCATGCCCGGCCGAAGGGCCGAGCACCGCGGTCACCGTCGGCACCCGGCCGGAGCACCGGGCCTGGGCGAGTAGATCGGTCGGCGTCCGCCCGGAATGTACTCCAGTGGGGCGAAATCCGGCCCCTTCGAGCAGCATCACGAGCGGAATCCTGTCGCGCAGCGCCAGCTCTGCGATGCGGTAGCGCTTGGAGTTGCTGCCCGGCGCAATGGTCCCCGCCAGCGTGGTGAAGTCCTCGGCGCCCACCATCACGGCCACGCCGTTGATGCGACCCGCGCCCGTCACGATCGCATCGGCGGCCACGTCGCCGCCGACCAGCGTGCCGATCTCCCGGAACGAGCCCGGGTCGAGGAGTCGTTCCACCCGCGCGCGGGCGTCGAGCTTGCCCCGGGCGCGGTGCTTCTCCAGCCGCTCGGGCCCACCCATGGCCCTCGCGCGCTGACGGCGATCGTTGAGGTCGTCGAGTGTCTCCCGCCAATCAGGGGCTTTTGTCATGCTGATGTCGTACCTCATGCGGTGCGAACGCGCGGCCAGAAAGAGCAGGGTCACATACTGGGTTGCTTACTGTAAAGGTGCCCGCATGGGTAGCGCCCCCGCCTCGTGCCGGACGGGGGCATTCCCAATCGTTCGCCGTGGCCGGGCCCGGTCGACGCGGTCGCGGCCGGCCTGCGGGCGCGCTGCGAGGGCTCGGTCGACAGGGTGCTGCCGATCTTCATGACCGCGGCGCGGGCGTGCGTTGACGCCGCGTTGACGGACTTTCGCCGGTGAGCGCGGCGACGATCGACGAGGCCGCCAGGCTGCTGGCGGATCCCCTGGCCTACACCGACGAGCCAACGCCGCACGCGGCGTTGACGCAGCTGCGCGCCGCCGCCCCGGTGTCGTGGGTGGACGTGGCGAACTACCGCCCGCTCTGGGCGATCACCAGGCACGCCGATGTCATGGCCATCGAACGCGACAACGAGCTGCTCACCAATTGGCCGCGCCCGGTACTGACGACCGCCGACGGCGACGAGATGCAGGCCGCCGCGAGTGTGCGAACCCTGATTCACCTCGACGACCCCCAGCATCGGGTGCGTGCCATCGGCCCTGACTGGTTTCGGCCGAAGGCGATGCGGGCGTTGAAGGTTCGCATCGACGACCTGGCGAAGATCTATGTGGACAAGATGATGGCCGCGGGCCCGGAATGTGACTTCGTGCAGGAGGTCGCGGTCAATTATCCGCTGTACGTGATCATGTCGCTGCTGGGGCCGCCGGAGAACGACTTTCCGCGCATGCTCAAGCTGACCCAGGAGTTGTTCGGCAGTGACGACGCCGAATTCAGGCGCGGCAGTACAAATTCCGATCAGCTGCCTGCGCTGCTCGACATGTTTGCTTATTTCAACGGGGTGACCGCGGCCCGCCGCGAACATCCGACCGACCGCCTGGCGTCGGCGATCGCCAATGCCCGCATCGACGGCCGGCCGCTGTTGGATGTCGACACCGCGTCGTACTACCTCATCGTCGCCACCGCGGGACACGACACCACCTGTGCGACGATCTCCGGCGGGCTGCAGGCGCTGATCGAGAATCCCGACCAGCTCCGGCGGCTCCGCGATGACCCCGGGTTGATGCCGTTGGCTACCGAGGAGATGATCCGCTGGGTCACCCCGGTGAAGGAGTTCATGCGGACGGCCGCCTGTGACGCCGCCGTCGGGGGATCCCCCATCGCGGCAGGGGATTCCGTGCTGCTGTCCTACGCGTCGGCCAACCGGGACGAGGACGTGTTCGACGAGCCCTTCCGGTTCGACGTCGGGCGCGACCCGAACCGGCACCTGGCCTTCGGCCACGGCGTGCACTTCTGCATGGGTGCGGCGCTGGCGCGCATGGAGGTCAACAGCTTCTTCTCCGAGTTACTGCCCCGGCTCGACTCGATCGAACTGGCCGGGCATCCGCAACTCGTCGCCACCACCTTCGTCGGTGGGCTCAAACACCTGCCTGTCCGGTATTCACTCAAGTGAGCGATCCGCTTATTTCGTGGGCATTTTGGCCGAGCAAGAGAAGACCGAGAATTCGGCGTTGATCGCTACACTCCCCGGTGGAGCACTACGCAATGACGCATAGGACGATCGTTATCGCGGGTGCCAGTGACGGGATCGGCGCCGCGGCTGCCCGCCGGTTGAGCCGGAGCGGGGAGAACGTGGTGGTGGGCCGGTCCGAGGGCAAGACGAAAGCGGTCGCCGCGGAATTGGGTGCCGACTATTTCGTCGTCGACTTCGCCGATCTGACGCAGGTGCGGGCGGTGGCGGACAAAATCCGGTCGGAGTATCCGCGCATCGACGTTTTGGCCAACAACGCCGGCGGCATGTGTCGAGAAGTCGAGATCACCGCCGATGGCTACTGGGCCCGTGGTCTGTCGGCCGCGACGTTTCCCCCCGGCTACGTCAACTCGAACTTCGGTGACGCCTCCGGCTCGCGGATGCTGCTCTTCATGAAGAACTACGTACCGATAACTGCCCGCTTCACCTCGACCGCGGACGAGGGTGCCGACCAGCTTGTCTGGCTGGCCTCCACCACCCCCGGCGTCGATTGGGCGGCGGGGGAGTACTACTCCAAGGGCAGGGTCGGCAGGGCCAACCGCGCCGCCTACAACGCCGAGCTGGCCCGCGAACTGTGGGATCGAACCTCGGCGAGGCTGGGTTGACAACACTGGCCCAGGTGTCCATTGGCGGGTCTCCGGGGACCAAAGGCCCTAGGAAGCGCCCGGCGCATGCCTAGGCTCGAACGTGACACTGCCCCGCAGCATGATTCGAGAGACGTATCGCATGCACCGCAACATCCGCCCGGCCGATACCCTGCATCCGATGGTCTCCCTGGCGATCGACGAACGCGGCGGACGCACGTGTGTCAAGGCCGAGTTACGTTTGGGCGGAGCGCATTTGGCCGGGGTAGGCGTCGCCTACCGTCATCCCTCGGACTGCCTGACGCGCGAGACCGGCCAGGAGTTGGCGACCGCGCGGGCATTGTCGGACCTGGCCGAACAGGTCAGCGCGCTGCGTCGCGTCAGGGCCTGACAACACCCGGCCCGGCCACCGGGTCAAAGCGCCGAGCCCGGGTATTAGCATTGCAGCTCGTGCTAGGTGTTCATCATTCGGCGATCTGCACGAGCGACGTCGAACGCTCGCTGCGATTCTGGCGCGACGGCCTCGGCCTGAGCCAGTTGTTCGACCATCGCTCCAGCGGTGGCTGGCCGGAGCAATTCGGCGCGCAAACCGAATGGCTGAGGTCGATCTTCCTCGGCGACCCGGGCACGCCGGAGAGCGGAATCGTGGAGCTCGTGGAGTTGCCCGGCGCCGCCGAGGCGCGACCCGGGACCGATGGCCCGCGGCATGGATTCTTCCTGCTCGCACTGCAGCGGGACGTCGACGAGACGCTCTCGGCGCGCGAAACTTTGGGGTTCAACGACGGCGTCCGGCGCATCAGGGTCGCCGCTCCGGGCGGAAAGGCGGTCGCGATGGCGATCATCACCGCGCCTGACGGCGTGCCGGTCGAGCTGATCGGCTCCCCGCAATGACGGCATCGACCGCCTTGGTCACCGGCGGCGCGTCGGGAATCGGGCGTGAAGTCGTCGGTTTGCTTCGCGAGGCGGGGCACCACGTCGTGGTGTGGGATCTCGCCGATGCCGACATCCTCTGCGACATCAGCGATCCCGACGCGGTGGCGGCGGCCATGGAACAAACGGTGCGCGAGCACGGGGTGCCCGCCCGGGTGGTGGCCTCCGCCGCCATCGGCTCGTCGGGCCCGTCGGGTCTGTTGCTGAAGCAATCGCCCGCCGACTGGGAGCGGGTGCTGTCGATCAACCTCACCGGCACCTGGCTTACGCTGCGCGCCGCCGCGCAGGCCATGGTCGACGCCGAGGTGCAGGGCTCGATCGTCGCGGTGTCCAGCATCAGCGGCACCGTGGCCGACCGCGATATGGGCGCGTACTGCGTATCCAAGGCCGGCGTCGACATGCTGGTCAAGGTCGCGGCCGCGGAGTGGGGAACCTACGGCATCCGGGTCAACGCGGTCGGTCCCGGCGTGACGCGGACCCCGATGCTGCCCAATCCGGACGCGTGGCCAGGGTGGGTCGACGGCCTGTCCAGGCGAACGGCGCTCGGTCGACTGGGGGAGGCCGTCGACGTGGCCGGCGCCATCGTGGGTGTCCTCGAACTACCGTGGGTGACTGGACAGTTAGTGCACGCCGACGGCGGGCTCTCGCTGCACAGCCCGATCGACGCGTACGGTCAGCTGGAACGGCTTATGCGGCTCAAGCGGCTGCGGGAGCTCAAGAGCCAGCGGGAGGCGGCGAAAGAGGATTAGCCGCCGAAATCGATTATTCCCCTGACGATTTCACCGTTCAGTAAGTTCGTGTAGGCCTCGTTGACCGTCGCGGAGCTGTGGGTCGCGCCAAACTGCGGCGCCGACTTCTGTTTGAATTCAACCGGATCGACCGCGACGATGTGTGCGGCCCCGTTGATCCGTGCCCCCTGGATCGCGCCGGTCCCGATGCCGCCCACGCCGAGGACGACGACGGTGTCGCCGCCGCGCACGCCGGCACGATTGACCGCCGAACCATAACCGGTCGGGATCGCGCACGACAGCAACGCGCTTGGCGCGAGCGGCAGGTGGGGTCGATCTTCACGAGCGAATTTGTGGACACCACAGTGTGTTCCGCGAACGCGCCGATCTTGGCGATATGCCCCAGATCCCGGCCGTCGGCCGTGTGGTGCCGGGAGGTGCCGTCGGTGGGCATGCCCGGGACCATGGTGCCGATACCGACGTCGCACAGGTATTCCATGCCGGTCGCGCACCAGCGGCACTGTCCGCAGACGGCGACGAACGACATCACCACGTGGTCACCCACGGCGAAACCGGTACGCCGGGACCGATTTCACGCACGACGCCCGACCCCTCGTGGCCGCCGATGGTGGGAGACATGGTCGGCAGCCCCAGCCTTCGCATCACGTCGTTCGGCGCCGCCATGTCTCCCTTGAGGATGTGGTCGTCGGAATGGCACAGTCCGGCGGCCGCCATCTCGACCATAACCTCGCCCGCGCGGGGCGCGTCGAGTTCGTACTCCTCGACCGACCACGAGCCGCCGACGTCATGCAGGATCGCGGCGCGACTTCTCATCGGGCGGGGGAGAAGGTGACCGGGAGCTTGTTGGGCGAGCGGAAGGTGAGCCCGACGATCCGGGACTCCTCGCCCGTGCCATCGTCGGGCAGGTAGGCGAGGTCCTGGAGCCGGTCGAACAGGCTGTTGAGCATGACGCGGGTTTCCAGCCGGGCCAGGTGCATGCCGAGACACATGTGGATGCCGCTCGCGAACGCGGTATGGGCGTGCCGCGGCCGAGTGATGTCGAACGCGTTGGGATCGGGCCAGCGGCTTTCGTCGCGGTTCGCCGAGCCCATGCACAGGTCGATCTGCGCGTCCGCCGGGATCGTCTTGCCCCCTATCTCGACTTCCTCGGTGGTGGTCCGCATGACCATGGTCAGCGGGGTTTCCACCCGCAGCCCCTCCTCGATGGCGGCGGGTATCAGTGACCGGTCCCGGGAGACCATCGCCAGCTGCTCGGGGTGGGTGAGCAACAGGTAGAGCAGGTTGCCCGACGAGCGATACGTGGTCTCCAATCCAGCCGGGAGCAGGAGGCGCAGGAACGCGATGATGGCCTCGTCGCTGAGCTTCTCGCCGTCGATCTCGGCGGCGACCAGGTCGCCGATGATGTCATCGGTGCGTTTGCGGCGCCGCTGCTCAACCTGGTCGAGAAAGTAGCCGTGCAGCTCGGCCGCGGCGTTGAGCCCCGCCATGATGTCGGTCGGGATCGAGATCAGATCGAGGGACAACCGCCGGAACAGGTCCAGGTCCTCGGGCGGCAGTCCGAGCAGCACCGAGATGATCCGCGTCGGGAACTCGAAGGTCAGCGCCTTCACCAGATCGGCCTGACCGTCCTTTTTGATCTCGTCGATCAACTGGTCGCAGACCGGACCGACGACCGAGGGCTCCCAGCGTTCCAGCGCAGTGGCGCGGAAGGCCTTGGCGACCAGGCCGCGGTGGTCGTGGTGCTCCCGGCCGCCCATCGCCAGAATCGTGTGCCCCATGACCAGTCCGATGGTCTTGTCGTAGGCGGCGGACGTGAAGACCCGGTCGTCCCGGAAGGCCTGGAACACCCCGTCGTACCCGAACAGCACCCATTCGTCGTTCGGCCGCAGCTCCTCCGGCATCTGCGCGTTGTCCGTGAGCGACCCGTGCCAGACGGGGTCGGTCCGCCGCATATACTCGAAGAACGGGTAAGGGCTGGTTTCACCGGTGAGATCGAGGGCGACGGGCTGGCCGTCCTGGTCGGTGCTGAGCGTCATCTGCGCTCCTTCTGAGCAGCCGCAGGGCAAGTGGGTACCGTCTGGATTGTCGCTATCATAGTATAGATAGCAACGAAGCTTAGCGGCTTGTGGTGGTTACCGTAATGGGCACAGGATTGGAGCCAAGCGTCGAATGCGGTGATTCTCAGGTACCCCACCACAAGCTGCGCTCCACCCCCGACGTCGAGCAGCAGTGGTACCAGGCCCCCGGTGGGAACGACTGGCTGCTCGACCACTGGCTGGAGCCGGACACGAACAACCGGTTCCGGGGCGGCCCGCCGTGAGCCGCGCATGGGGTCATTATCTCGGCGACGCGAGCGCGACCGGCCAGCACGTTCCGGCCCACCGCGCGAACCTGGAGGGCCTGGCGCCCACGTTCATCAGCTGCTCGGAGATCGACCCGTGCCGCGACGAGGCGATCGACTACGCCATTCGGCTGCTGCACGCCTACGTCCACACCGAGTTGCACGTGATCGCAGCGACATTCAACGGCTTCGATGCCCTGGTCCCCGAATGGGTTGTTGCGCAGGAGAACCGCGCCTTGCATGCGCCGACGCTTCGGCGGGTTTTCGCGATGTAGGGTGCGCCGTTAGACGGGGTTGAACTTCGTGATCAACCACTTGCCGTCGACGCGCGCCATGTGCACCAGCACGCTACTCAGCGCCACCGCGGGCTGGGGGCTGTCCTTGGTGGTGGTCGACTGGTCGACGAAGATCAGCACGACGGCGGAGTCGGGTTGCAGCTCCGTCACCGCGGCCCCCGTCACCTTTGCCGTGGTCTTCAGCGACCTTTGTTTGGCGGCGGGCGCGACGATTTGCTGCGTGAAGTCGTTGTAGTAGTTCAGAAACTCGCCGGCGAGGTGCGACTTGGCGTTGGCGAAGTCCTGGTCGAGTGTGTCCGACGAGTAGGACAGCAGCGCGGTCGTGCCGTCGGATGCGGAACTGGCCACCGCCCGCTTGACGTCGGGGTCGGTCTGCTGGTCGGGGCGGTACTGCTTGAAATAGAGCCACGTGGCCACCCCGCCCGACGTCAGGAACAGCACGGCGACCAGCACGTAGAGAGCCGTCCGCACCCCCGGCGGCACGCGCCGGCGCCTGCGCGGCGCGGGAGGTTCGTCCACCGCCTCGTCGTCCGGTGTCACCGGCTCGGCGGATCCGCCTGTGGCGGGGGCGATTTCGTCGGGATCGGCAGCGGTGTCGCGTACATCGTTGGTCACGGTACGTACTCAACTTTCGACATCTTGTAGCGTCCGCCGTCGTCGGCAACGGTCACCCTGAGCCGCCAGATCTTGGGCGGTTCGTCTTTTCCGGGTGGGGAATTGGTGACCCGGGAGGTAGCCGACACGAGAACCACCGCGGAATTGTCCTCCACGCGCTCCACCGCGGCGGCGTTCACCGTGCCTTCGGTGATCGCCTTGGATTGCTCGACCACGTTGATGAAGTCGTTGGCCCGCTGCTGGAAGTCGACCTTGAATTGGCCCGTGGAGCTGTCGATCACGCGCTGGACGTCGGCCTTGGCCCGGGTGAAGTCGAGCGAGATCATGTTGACGACGCCCTGTTTTGCGCCGGCGACAAACGCCGCATCGCGCTGGTTGCGCTGATTGGCATCGCGATGTTGCAGCACCATGTGGGCGCTCGCCGCGGCGAAGGCGGCGGTGAGGATGAGCGCGGCGGTGACGGCGGCCGCCGGTAGCGATGGCACCCAGCGCCGCCACCCCGTTCGCTTGGCCGCCCGTTTGGGCGGGGTGTCGTCGAGGTATTCCTCGTCGGCAGTCTCTTCGTACTCCTCGCCGTAGGCGTCGTCCTCATCGGCGTATTCCTCGTTGGCGGTCTCGTCGTAGTCGTCGGTGGCCTCCGCGTCGGCGGCCGCCAGGGCCGCGTCGGCGTAGTCCTCGGCGCCCTCCGCCAGGGCCAGCGCCTCGCGCCGGAGGCGGGCGGCCCGGGCGCGGGCGCGGGCAGCGGCCGCCAGCGCCTCCGCCTCCGCGGCCTCCGCCTCGGCCTCGGCGATCAACGCCAGGGCGTCGGCCTTCGAGGTGACCGTCTCCTCCGGGTGGTCGTCTGCCTCAGCCATCGCGATCACCGCTCGTCAGGATCATTATCGACTGCACTCCGGTATCTCTTACCGTATCGCTCGTTGCTAACATCGAAGCCGTCAGCGAACTGCGACGACCAGGACCGATCAGGCGGATGATCACCCACCCCACCCTTCTCCCTTGCGTCTTCCGCGGCGGCGATCGACGGCCGAAAACGATCCCGCCGGCATCATGACCGCTGTCGACTCTCCCGAAAAGATACTCTTCACCTCCACCACCCAAGCCTTTCTCCACAAAGAAGCGCCGGTGCGCCGTGTCCGGGAACTGCATGCCGCCGGCCAGTCGTTCGACCGGGCCTGGTGGCGGCGCGCCGCGGAGTTGGGCTGGACGGGCCTGCTGGTACCGGAGGAATTGGGCGGCGGCAGCGTCTCGGAGAGTACGCCCGGGTGGATTTCGACGGTGTCCTCGTCGAGCCATCCGCACAGGTCGGTCACCCCGGGAAGTCCGCCGCGCTGATCGACAGGCAGAGCCAGATCGCCCAGGTGCTGCAGTGCGCCGAGGTGGTCGGCATCCTGCAGACGGTGTTCGACTTCACCGTCGGGTGGGCCACCGACCGGCACAGCTTCGGTCGCCCGCTGGCGTCCTACCAGGCGCTCAAGCACCGGTTCGCCGACATGAAGCTTTGGCTGGAGGCGTGCCGCGCGGCCACGGCCGCCGCCGTGGCCGACGTCGCCGCCCGGTCACCGGGCGCCGGCGTCAGTGCCAGCGTCGCCAAGTCCTATGTTGGGAGCTGGCCGGCCGGATCGTCCAGGACTGCGTGCAGATGCACGGGGGGATCGGCGTCACCTGGGAGCACGACCTGCACCTGTACCTGCGCCGGGTTACGTTGTATCGCTCGACTTTCGGCACGCCGGAGGAACATAACCTGCGCGTCTACGAGGCCGAGAAGGCCGCCCGGTCGACGGGGGTGAACGGATGACGCGCGGCGAATCCGTCGCCGAGTTCGCCGCCAGGGCCCGAGCGTGGTTGGCGGACAACCGGCCTGTCATCGACCCGGAGTCGCCGCCGCCCGCTCCGCGCGACGACGAGCGATCCTGGCAACGAGCGCGCGAGTTGCAAAAGCGGCTCTATGAAGGGGGATTCGCCGGCATCTGCTTTCCGGCCGAGTACGGGGGGCTGGGTCTGGACTACGAGTATCAGCAGGCTTTCGACGCCGAGACCCGCAATTACGATGTGCCGCTGATTCTCAACACCCCGACGTTCACGATCTGCTGCGCCACGCTGCTCGACACCGGGACCGATGAGCAGAAGAGACGGCACATCGGCGCCGCCTTGCGCGGTGACGAGGTGTTGGTGCAACTCCTGAGCGAACCCGGCGGCGGATCGGACCTCGCCGGAGTCATCACGCGGGCCGAACGCCGCGGCGACCTGTGGGTGATCAACGGCGCCAAGACGTGGAGCACCAGCGCATTCGCGGCCGACTACGGGCTGTGCCTGGCCCGCACCGACTGGGGCGTGCCCAAGCACCAGGGCCTCACTATGTTCCTGGTGCCCATCGACCACCCCGGAATCACGTTGCGGCGAATCACCATGCTCAGCGGCTCGACCGAGTTATGCGAGGAGTTCCTCGACGAGGTCGACATCGGTGACGGTGCGGTGGTCGGCGACGTCAACGGCGGCTGGGCGGTGGCATCACGGCAGCTCTATCACGAGCGGCGCGTGGAGGGCAGGGGTCGGAGTTCGCCAGCGGCAGCGGCAGCGAGGGCGGCAACGCGATTCCCGTCGACTTCGTTGCCCTCGCCGAGAAGACCGGCCAGGGCAGCAGCGAACGCGTCCGCGAGATGGCCGGCCGCGCCCTGGTCAACCGCGCCGTGGCCGAGCGACTGATCGGCCACGTCTACCGAAGCGTCCGGGATGGCGCGTTGCCGCCGGAACGCTGATCCGGTTGTTTCATTCCGAGACCGTGACCCTCGACGTCGACACCGCGCTGGCGATCGCCGGAAGTGCCGGCGTGGTGGGCGAACCCGGCGAAGGCCTGCAAACCGGGCTGCGCTACCTGTCCCGGCAGACCGTCGCCATCGGCGGCGGCACCACCGAGATGGCCCGCAATGTCATCGGTGAACGGTTGCCGGGTTTCCCGCGGGAACACGCCCCCGATCGCGGGGTGCTCTTCAGCCAGGTGCGGCACGGTCAAACCAGCTGACCGCTGTCCGATTCCCCTTCCTCCTGGGCGAGCACGCCTTCGGCTTTGCCGCTGGAGACGGGGAGCTGGACCAGGGACAGAACGTGATGTGCGGGGCTGCCCGGCGGGGCGACCAGCACGCACTCGGAACCTTGCCGGCGTGCCCGGTGACGGGCGGCGGTCAGCGCGCTGACGCCGGCCGATCCGAGGTGGGTGACGCCACTCAGGTCGATGGTCAAAGGTGCAATGCCGGCACGGCTTTCGACGGCGATCTGCCGGTCCAGGGTCGGTGCGGAGACGGAGTCGACATCGCCGCTGACGACGATGCGGCCCTCCGAGATCACCGAGGCGAACTCGTTGCTCGCCGACCGCGCCGACGTGGGCCGGCCGACCAGCGCATCGGTGACGAAGTTGGCCGGCCTCGAGAGGCGGTGCGTCACGCTGGCCGTCGTTCCGCCGGCGCAATTGGTGATCTGCGCCTGAGACACCAAGGCTTCCGCCATGGCAAGCCCACGCCCGCGTCCCTTATCGCCCTCTCGGTAATCCTTCCACCGCCCGTGGTCTATCACCGTGGCGCGCAGGTTGCCGTCCCCGGTGAGGGATGCCTCAACGAGGATCCGGCCCGAATCCTCACCGGCGTAACCGTGTTCGACCGCGTTTTCGACGAACTCGGAGATGGCGTGCACGATGTCGCAGATGTCGTCATCGTCGGCGCCGACATCGCACAGCCATTCGCGAAGGCCCGCGCGGACGATGCGTGCCGCCCGGATCGTGGCGTCCAGCGCCATGGCGAACGGGTCGGGCGGGGTGCGGCGTTGCGCCGCAAGGAGGGTCACATCGTCGCTGTAGCCCGTCGAGCGCAGCAGCAATTCCAGCGTCTCCGAGCAGAGGCGGTCGACGGCTCGCACGGGGGAGTCGATGACAAACCCCTGACCCGAGGCGACATTGGCGGCCAGATCGGCGAATTCGGCGGTGCTGGCGACCAGAGGGCGGCCGGGGCGCTCGATCAGCCCGTCGGTGTAGAGCAGGACCGAGTCGCCCACCCCGAGAACTTCGGTGCGCAAAGGAAAACCGGTGTCGTTGCCCAGCGGACCCGCGCCCGACGGTTCGGCGTAGCGTGCGTTCCCGTCGGCGCCCACCAGCAGGGGCGGGGGGTGTCCGGCTGTACAGTATTGGAATTCGCCCGTGGTCGCGTCGAGCGAACCGACGCACAACGTGGCCGAGTTCGCGCCGGGGACGTGGTGGTGGAAATGGTCGACCGCCTCGAGGGCTTCTCCGATCGACCGGCCCGAGAGGATCTGCATCCTCAGCGCGGTGCGCAGTTGTGACATGGCGGCGGCGGCTTGGACCCCGTGCCCGACGACGTCGCCCACGATGAGAACCAATCGGTCGTCGATGGCGATCGCATCGAACCAGTCGCCTCCGGCCGCGGTGTCCTCCGCGGCGACGAGGTACTCCGCGGCGACGTCGGCGCCCGGAACGACGGGCACGGACGGCGCCAGGAGGGCCTGTTGCATGACGATGGCCGAATCCCGGACGTTGCGGTACCGCTCGGACAGTTCCGACATGCGGGATTCGGCGGCCTGCCGGTCCCGTACCCGCTCGGTGACGTCGATGAACGCGAGCTGCACACCCTCGATCGAGCCGTCGTCGCCGCGTCGTGGCGTCACGATGAAGTCGAAGAAATGCTCCTGTGCGGTGCCCGAGCCCTCGAAGTCGGCCTGCACGCGCCACTCTGTCCCGGACTGTGGTTCGCCGGTTTGGTACACGCGGTCGAACATCTGCAGAATCAGCTGGCTCTCCAGCTCGGGGTAGACCTCCCGGACGCAGAGCCCGATGGGGTCGATCGGGGGGCTCAGAGTGCGGTTCGCGGCGTTGACCGCGATGAATCGGTGGTCGGGCCCCTCGAGGCCGACCAACAAGGCCGGGACGCTGTCGAAGACGCGCCGCACGTCGTCGGCGGCGCCAACGGCCTTGTCCCAATCCTTTTCGGCCACCATCCGGCGGTACCTCCTACCGATCCATTTCGGCGGGCCGACTCAATGTCAGGTCGATCGCAGATCTGCGCACGTCGAGGCTCAGATTATCAATGCGCGCCCGATGCTCGACGCATCAGCCGCCGCGTCGGCAATTTTTCCTCCGCTGCCACGCCGCCACCGGCGTCCGGGCACGCATGTCGAAGCCGCGGGCGCGATGACCCCGCGTCAGGTGCGGCCGGCTTCTTGGCCGGCGCGGACACCTTCATCAGCTTCATCAGGTTGCGGCGCATGATCTTGGCGACGTCCGCCTCGTCGAAGTCGGTGAGCTCGTCGACGAACGAGATGGGGTCCTTCAGGCCCTCGGGATGCGGCCAGTCGGAGCCGAACAGCACCCGGTCGGTGCCGACCATCTTGACGATCTCGGTGAACCGGTCCTCCCAGAATGGGGTGATGTAAACGCAACGCTTGAACGCCTCGACCGGGTCCTCGCTGAACGACTGCGGCATCTACTTGTAGACGCCCTTGCCCGGGCGAATGCCGATCTGCGCGAACAGCTCCGACGGCCAAGGGGCGGCGGACATCTCGTTGGTGTCCCGAATGCTGAGGGCGCGGCTGCAGAATTCGTAGAGCTGGCCGGAGTCCACCGCCGACCCGTTCAGTTCCTTTCCCAGCCAATGCAATCGCTGCGCGCCCATCATCGTCTGCATGACGATGGCGGCCGCCGCCCCGACGTCCAGGCCGGGATTGAACATCCCCTCGGTGATCCCCTGCCCGACGATGTCGCGGATCAGCTGGTGCAAAGGGGAGAGCCACGCGGGCGTACTCGCGGGGGCGGGTCTCGGGGAGGTGCTGGTTGTACAGCGTCAGCGCCCGGTTGAGGCTGTCCTGCGTGCTCGACTCCGGTTGCTGACTGACGCGGTCGATCACCAGCTTCAGCGCGGCGGTGCTATCCAGGCCGACGGTCTCCGAGTGCCAGGTCTTCGCCGATTGGGCGATGGTCCGCTCGAAGAGCGCCAGCAGCAATTCGTCCTTACTGCCGAAATGCTGGTAGAAGGCGCGCAGTGACGTCTTCGAGCGGGCCACCACCTCCTGCACGGTGAAGTCCGTGCGCCCGGTCTCGCCGAGGATCGCGACGGCGGTCTTGATGAAGCGATCGCCGCGCGTCACCTCGGGATGGTCGTCGGCTTCATCGGCTTCGACGCTCCGGCCGGCCGCGGACATCGGAGCTCCTCGGATGCGGAGCGGTCACCTTTGAGAACGACGTTACCGCCCGACCGGGGCCGAACTAACGCACTCCTTCCATCTGCACGGCACCGGTCGGTGATTCCAGGTCGGCTGGGCGGCGCGCCTCCTTCGAAACCAGCCACCACACCATCGGGTAGGCGGTGGCAAACCCTAGCCACATCCCGGCCCACATGACCAGCCAGAAGGCCATCGACGTGGGGGAGTAGCGCAACACGAACGCCACGAGCAGCATGGAGGCTCCCATGCCGATGTCGAAGGCGACGATGGCCAGAGCCGAGATGCGCGACGCCGCCCAAAGGCGCTGGCCCACAGACTGAGTGCCGTAGGCCACCGACATCGCGCGGTACTCGAACGCGATGAGCAGTGGCAGCGCGATCGCGGCGATGATCAGCATCATGGGCCAGACGCCCTGCCCGGCGATCTTCAATCCGGTCCACATCACCAAGGGCATGGCGATCATGTGGCCGACGAACGAGACGGCACCGCCAGGGATTGTCTGGACGGCGGCGACGGCGGCCGGTCCCATTCGGGGAGGCCGGCCGTGTTGTTCTTGCCACCGTGCGGAGGCCGGCCGGCCCCAGCGCTGATACGCCCACCACGCCAGCGGGCCGGCGTAGACGGCGGTGATCGGCCAGACCGCCTCCATTGCGCGCAGCGGCTGCCGATAGCCGCGCAGATATGTGTCCACCAGCATCACGCCGGCAACCACGACTCCGAGGATGGTCACCATCCAGGCCACGAGTATGACCCACTGGGGGGCGGGCATCGCCATCATCATCATTTTGGTCCTTCCTGGTCGGGAAGTTGAATCCCGTTGAATTTGTTGGTTTCTCGTTGTGCCGCCGGACGGCGGCCGAACCCGGCGCCACCGGCCGGGGAGCCGGGTCGGCCGCGTTCGTTCAGGCGACCCCCCGGCCGGCGAGGACGACGTCGGCCAGCTCGGTGACCTCCTGGGCGCAGCCCCAGGACAAGGTGACGCCGGCGCCGCCGTGGCCGTAGTTGTGCACGATGCGGGTGCCGGGTTCGATCTGCAGTCGTACGCCGCCTTCGCGGAACGGCCGCAGGCCGACTCGCACCGGGTCGACCACGTCGAGCTGCGCGCCCCGCAGGCTGGGCAGGAATTCGCGGCAGCGATCGAACATCTCCCGCAGCGGCGGATAGCCGTCCGGGTCCAGGTCCGTGCCGTATTCGCCCGGCTCGACGAGCCCGCCGAGCAGCAGCCGATTGGCGCCGCGGGGAACGATGAACACCATGTCCTGGTCCTCGGTGCGGGTGTCGTTCGCGACGGCGTGCACCGCGTTCACGCGTGACATCGTGATGCCGTCGTTCACCACGCGCAGCAGAGCCCCCCGGTGCGGCTCCATGGTCGGGTCGCACGCCAGCTCGCGTGCTCCCAGTCCCGAGCAGTTGACGATCAGCTGAGCGTTGTACTCCGACATCAGCTCGTTTTCCTGCTCGGCGAGCGGCCCGCGGATGCTACGCCTGGCCACGGTGACGCCGGCCGTAGCAGCCTGACGGGCCAGCCACTCCAGGTACCAGTCGGTGTCGATGGTGGGCGCCAGATAGGAATAGGCATCGACCATCCCGGCCGCGGGATTGATCTCGTGGGCGTCGATGAGTTCGGGGTCGTGGACGAAGCCAGGAACGCACTGTTCGACCGCAAGCATTTTTGCGTGTTCGGCCGGGTCCTCCTCGATGAGGTGGGAGAAGTAGAAAACGGCCGGGCGTAGGCTCACCCCGGTGCGGGGGTCGGCCGCGAGGCGGGCGAACCGGTTGTAGGAGTAGCGCGCCCAATCGGCGGAGCGGGCCAGCACCGCCTGATCGTGGTGGCGACCGCACACCGACGGTGGCCACTCCCACACCGCACCGGCGACCGTCGACACCGTGTCGGCGTCGAACCGGTCGGCGGCCACCACGACGCGCCAGCCGCGTCGGGCCAGCATCAGCGCCGTGGTCAATCCGCTGACACCGGCCCCGATCACCAGCGCGCCCGGCTGCTCGTTCCGGGCGGTCATGACCGGACCTCGCGCAATGCGTTACGACATATGGACAGGACAAAGCTCATCGATTTCTCGTTTCTGATCTCCGCGCGTTCCGCGCGACATGGGATATTTCCGCGCGTCCGCGCGGCAAGGGATAAGGGCGGCGACCGCAAGCCGGGGCGACGACGCGCGACGGCTTGGCGCTGACCTCTCAGATACGAGCGATGCAGTGCCGGGCGAGAATCACCCGGCCGGGACGGTGGAGGATGAGGCCGGAACGCCGGGGCGGTCCGCGGGATACTGACACGACCCACCAGACCGCCGAGCCGGCCATGGCCACGACGGCGACGAAAACCGTAAGTGCCAACAGATCGGGCGCCGCCGGACAGGCTTGCGCCACGTACTTGCACTCGTGGTCCATCGGAGCGCACGAGCCGGGGCCCAGGTGGCCATGTTCGGCGAGGGCGGTGACGTCGTGGCCGATGGCGCTCGTGGACCCCGTCAAGCCCGCGGCGGTGTGCATGGGTGCCGTGGCCGCGTGCGGAAGGTGGCAGCCGGCGGCCATGCCCAGCGTCCAGAACAACGCGGCGACCGCCGCGGCATAGCGCGGCCACTGGTTGACACGGACAGCATCACGGCGCATAACGAGGGACAGGCTAGCACCCCTGGGGGGTATATGCCACAAACCACGCCCTGGCTAGCGCATCACACCCATGGAACTTCGAAAAATGTTCCTAACAAATGCCTTTGCTGGGAGACGGGGTCGCGGCATCAAAAACCGATGGACTTGCAGGTACGGGTACGGGGTACCTGGGACGCTCAGCCGCCCCCGCGCCGCGATCAGCGCCGAGCGATTCACCTTGGTGGCCGCGGTGCGTGGGGTGGCCTCGACGAATTCCTCGTAGTCGCCCCCGGGCCTCGCCGGTTCGGTCCAGCCCAGGTCGACGACGGTCTTCCACAATGCCCGCTAGCGTTCGGGATCCGTCCCGTCGGAGGCCTGGCGGGCGGCGTCGGGCGGACATTCGGCGCTCGGGATGTCGCGCACCGTGTCGCGCAGCGACAACTGCTCCGAAGTCAGACCGACATTCATAAGACAACTAACATAATAAAAATCGTAACCTAACGACGCGGTTGCAATCGAAAGGGGGCGCATGGTCAGAGTGGTATCTGTTCCTGCCGCAGGTGCGGTTGTCGGTCAGCGACGTGACGGACCGGGCGCGCTGCGCCGGGGCCAGCGGCTGTTCGGGCATCAACTTCATCGACCACTTGAAGGCGCCGGGTCGGCCGGACGAAAACATCTGCGAGGCAATGGGCATCGCCACATGGGTGGCCGCCAAGACCGAGCGGTTGCGGATCGGCCACCTGGTGCTGTGTGACGCCTTTCGCCATCCCGCCGTCCCGGCCAAGCAGGCCGTCACCCTCTCCGACGCCTCGGAGGGCAGGTTCGGGCTGGGGCTGGGCGCGGGATCCTGGCCGGCCGAGTTCACCAGATTCGCTGTGGGGCAGTATGATCCGGTGTCCCGGGTCGAGCAGCTGGAGCGCCACCTCGGGCTGATCCGGCAATACTGGGGCGACGACGGGAGCGGGGTGGCCCCCCAGGCCCCGCCGATCGCATCCCATCCCCCTGGTCGTCGGCGGTACCGGGCGCCGGATGATGGGAGTCGTTCGCAGGTATGCCGATTGGTGGAACCTGCCGGTGAACCACCTCGACAAGCTGACGGATCTGGCGCCGGCCGCGGGGGCCGCACACGTGTCGGTGCAGCTGATAGTCGGCTACCCCCGGTCCGGGGCCGATCCCGACGCGATCCGTGCGTTGAGCGCCCGGCGATTCGGGCACCTGGGCTCCGGGCTGATCTGCGGCGACGCCGTCGAATTGATCCGACGCTTCGCTGACCTGGCCGCGCAGGGAGTGGAGCGGTTCTACGTTTGGTTCGCCGACTTCGCCGCGCCGGACTCCCTGCGGGAATTCGGCGAGTCGGTGATCAAGGGCTTCCCTGGTGCCTCCGCGCCTCGGTGGGAATCACCGGTGGCCGCGCGAACGGACCCCGCTGCACGGCGCTGAGCCGGATCTCCGGCAGGTCGACGGACGGACGGTATCCAGTCGGGCGACTGCCCCGGCGACGTCGGACACCTGAATCGCGAGCATCTCGAAGGGAACGTCCCGCAGCACCTCGGTTTCCGCCGAGCGCGGCGTCACGATGTGCACGGCGATGCCGTCGCGCTCGCGGCGGAGGTCACCCACGTCGTATCCCAGCACGCTGAGCCTGCGGGCGCAGCCCTTGCCGATACCGCCGCTGACGAGGGCGGTCCCGCCGGGAGTCAAGGGCGCCGGACGTCCCTCGGACGCGACAGCGCCTGCGGGGACAGCGCATAGATCCGCTGATCGGCCCGACCGGACAACACGTAGGTCTGGGTGTCGGCGAGGTGGCGGCCCGCGATGCGGCGAGCCCGGTCGACGTCGCCTTCCGCGATGGTTTCGGCCAGCTTGGTATGCGTGCTGAGCACCGCACGTCGCTTCGCCAGGGAGGGGTAGGTGCCCCGCGCCGAGCTCTCGTCCGCCCACTGTTGCTCGTGGCTGGTCCACAGCGTCTCCAGGCTGCCGACGACCGCGATGATGGTGTGGTTGCCGCAGCCGCGGACGATGAGATCGTGGAATTCCCGACCGATTTCGGTGAACGCCCGGCCGTCTTGGAGGTGCTCGGCCATCGAATCGTTGACTGCCTTGAGCTCCGGCACCAGCGTGTCCGCGCGGTCGGGCCGCTGCGCCGCGAGCGCCGCACAGGCCGGCTCCAGCTCCTGCAACGCCATGCCGAGGTCGGCGACCGCGACCGACTCGCTCTGCAGC
Organism: Mycobacterium sp. 050134; assembly: GCF_036409085.1. Taxonomy (NCBI): domain Bacteria; kingdom Bacillati; phylum Actinomycetota; class Actinomycetes; order Mycobacteriales; family Mycobacteriaceae; genus Mycobacterium; species Mycobacterium sp. 050134. Next base: position 34,751 of record NZ_JAZGLV010000025.1, on the reverse strand, counting down.
AGCAGTCCGAGCATGTATGCGGCGCTAGTCTTGGCCGGCGCGTGCACGACCGCCCCGCCGCGGTTGCCCCGCCGCACCGACACCAGCCCCTCGGTTTCCAGGATCCGCAGCGCTTCCCGCAGGGAGACGAGGCTGACGTTGAACTGCTCAACGAGGACTTCCTGGCGCGGCAGGAGATCGCCGTCGGCGAGCTCGCCGCCGATGATCTGGCGGCGCAGCTCGTCGGCTACGATCTCAGCAATCCGCGGCGCCGACAATCGGCGACGGGCGTCTTGCCCAATTCCCAAGGCGTTCATCCGATCCTCGCGCGATCTGCTGGCTTAGCTATTTTAGCAGTAATGGTATAAATAGCCGCGTGAGGCGCGAGCCCGACAGCCAGCCGACACCGCTGCAGGAGCTGCGTGTCGTCGAGATCAGCGACCGGATAGCCGGCGCCTACCGCGGCAAGCTGCTCGTCGACGCCGGTGCGCGGGAGCGCAAGCTGGAGCCGCCGCAAGGGATTCGCTGCGACGGTATTCGGCGACGGGTTCGCCGGTGCCGGTGGTGTCGCCCAGCCGGCCCAAGGGGCTGTAAAGGAGTAAAGGGGAAGCTCATGCGCGTGACGGTCGACGGAAACCTGTGTGAGGCCAACGGCTTCTGCGAGTCCCTGGCCCCGGAGGTCTTCGAATTGGGTGACGCCGACGTGGTACAGATCGCCGATGGCTTGGTGCCGCCGCGCCTGGAGATCGACGTGCGTGCCGCGGTGGACCAATGCCCCAAAGCGGCGCTGCGGTTGACCGACGGGTAAGCCGGTCGCGCACACTGTGGGAGGCCGACGAGGAAAGGACTCTCAATGAAGAAGTCAAGCCGCCGATTCGGTGATCGGGGGTGAGTCGGGTTGCCAGGTTCGGTTGTCGCGGATGAGCGCATAGAGGACGTTGGTGCGGCGTCGGGCCAGGCAGAGTGTGGCCGGGATCGGCCGTTTTCCTTCGTCTCGTTTGCGCTGGTAGTAAGCCTTGGAGTGCGGGTCGCAGCGGACGGCGGTGAGCGCGGACATGTACATCACACGGCGCAGGCGTCGGCTGTAGCGCTTGGGCCTGTGCAGTCGTCCGGTGCGTTTTCCCGAGTCTTTGGACACCGGAGCCAGGCCGGCCCAGGCGGCGAGTTGGTCGGCCGATCCGATCAGTGCGGGATCACCGACGGCGGCCAGGAATTCCGCGCCGAGTCTAAATCCCATGCCGGGCATACTGGTGATCACCCCGGCGAGCGGATGGCGGCGAAATCGGTCCTCGATGTCGGCGTCGGTGGATTTGATGCGGTCATCGAGGGCAACCACCTCCTCGGCCAGGTCGGCGACCAGCCCGGCGGCGACTTCTTCTCCCGGCAAGCGCACCGTTTGCGATTTTGCGGCCGCCACCGCTGCCGCCGCGATCGTGGCGGCATTGCGTACCCCGGCGTCGGCCAGGACACGGGTCAGCCGCGAAACACCGCTATGCCGAATGGCTTTCGGTCGCTGATAACGCGTCAGCAGCACGACCCAGCCGCGGTCCTGCGTCAGCTGCGCGGCCCGTTCCAGGGCGGGACAGACCGCCACGAGTTGTTGGCGCAACCGGTTGATCGTGCGGGTGCGGTCAGCGACCAGATCAGCGCGGTGGGCGGTGAGCATGCGCAGCTCGGCGATCAGCTCATCGTCGGGACGCAGTACCGGCAAGTCCTGGCCACGCATCCGGGATTGGTCGGCGATCACCCGGGCGTCTTTAGCGTCAGTCTTGGCCTCACCCCCGCGGTAAATCACCGAAGCCTGCCACACCGCACGTCCCGCCAGATACCGCACCGCCTTGCCGGCATCAGCGAGCACCGTCAACAGCAACGCGGCATACACCGTAGTCAGGTCCACCGTCCAGGACACCTGCTCGGCCAGTTGATCGATCTCGGCGACGACTTCACGGATCGATTGCTCGTCGTTGACCAGCTTGCGCGACAACACCACTGTGCCGGTGTCATCAACCACCGCCACCCAGTGGTGCTCCTTGCCGACATCCACTCCAGCCCACAACTGGTCTGCGGTCATCAAACCTCTTTTCGCTTGTTTGCCAACATGATCCCCACGGACAACCCCGCCAGCATTTCCTTAAACAAGCGATCACATCGCAGATCTCAATCAGCCGGCCAGAGAAGTCCAGGCGAGCCGGGCGGCCAGTCCTTTCAAGCCGCACCTCCAGGGCCGGCAACACCCATGCCGCCTCACCCGACCCACCCGGGTCGCAGCACAACGTAACAACACGAAGTAACTGCACCTACGAACTTAAGGACACCCATGGAAGCGCGAGACATGACGAAGTATGCCGCGATGCGGCCCTACTTCGAGCTGGTGGCCGAGGCCGTCGGGGGCTTGGTCGACGGAACAGATTTCTTCGATATGCACGCCGAGGATGTGGTGGTCGAGTACATCATCACCGTTCCGACCTATCCGCGCCGGATCGTCGGGCGGGAAGCTCTGGCCGAGCTGTACGCCGACTACGGCGAGTCGATCGTGCAGGACGGCAGCAGCGACGTGCACCGTTACTTTGACCCGGAGAAATCCGTGGTGGTGGTGGAGTACACCATGCACGGCACCGTCGTGAAAACCGGCGCGCCCTACGTCAACCGATTCGTCTCGGTGATCACGATCAGGGACCGCAAGATCGCGCACTGGCGCGACTACCTCGACCCGCTGGCGGTGATGGCCGCGTTCGGCACCATGCCGGCGCCCGGCACGCAGCCGTCCTGACCGCGAACGGGCGGCTATCGCAAGGACTTCCGCCCAGCCTCGCGCGCCAGGCCGGGCCCACGTTGACGTTCAATGATTAAAATAGTGAAAATAGAGCGCCGAACAGCGATGAGCGAGGGGCCGTCCAGTCGCGCCCAGGCCGCGCGGAGATACGGAGTGTTCGTGACGCAGATGATTTCGGACTCGGCCTCGGAACCGGGTGGCGACCCGTCGGAGCGCGAATTCGGGCAGGCGGGCATTGCGCTGTCGTCCTACCGCTTCCCGACGGGCTGGTTCATCGTGGCTTTCGGCTCCGATCTCGCGCCGGGTCAGGTCAAGCGCGCGCACTAATTCGGCGAGGAGCTGGTGCTTTTCCGCACCGCATCCGGCCGGGTACATCTGATGGACGCGTACTGCCAGCATCTCGGTGCCAACCTCGCGGTGGGGGCGTCGTCGAGGGCGAGAACATCGTCGACCCCTGGCACGGCTGGCAGTGGCGCGGCGACGAGACCAACGCGTTGATCCCGTACGGCAAGATCGGCTGCAAGAACAACGTCCGCATCCGCACCTACCCGAGCATGGCGTGGTACGGGCCTGATGTGCAGTCAGCGTCAGCGCTTCGGGCCCGGTGCTTTCGGCGTCGACGCGTTCACCGTGGCGGCCGTGCTTGATCGCCGCGCCGAGCAGCATCCCGACCGCGTCATGGCGACGATCGCCAGCGAGGACGTCACTTCCGACCAGATGCGGCGGCGTTCCTGCGCGGCCGCGAACATGTTGACCGACCTGGGGATCGGACACGGTGACCGCTTGGCGCTGTTCCCCGCGAACGTGATCGGGGGGATCCGCAAAGACGTTTACGCGTGCGGGGCATGACCCCGAACGCGTGGCACCGGGCGGGGCGGGGGTATATCGTTCGCCGTTAAGTTACGTTAATGTTACGTAAAAGCCGGAAAGTTACGCTAGCGTTACGCCAATTCGTCGTCGCTGTAGCCACGGAAAGGCCGGAGCACCATGACCATGACCTATCAAGAACAGCAATTGCTCCAGGCGGCGACGGCACGGGTCGCCATCCTGGATCTCAACGCCCGGCACAATCGGGCGTTTTCCGACGGGGACCGGGCGCGCTGGCTTGCCACGTTCCGGCACTCCGGCGCCACCTACGCGCGTGACGGGGAGTCCTTCCATGATGTGCGGTCGGCGTTCGACGGCGGCGACGGACAGCGGTTGGTGACGCTGGACCATGAGATCCGCGTCGACAGCGTCAACGCCGTGCAGCGTTGCGTCGCCGTCCTTTTCGCGAGCATGTACGGCGACACCACCCTCCGCGCCACCGGAACGTTCCGCGACTCGCTGATCTACGAGCGCGGTGACTGGTACTTCGCCTCGCGCGAGCTGACCTGGGATTCGGTGCCCAGCCGGCATCCGCTCGTCATGTGAGCCCCGCCGGTACGTGGAGGAGGATCTTGCCGGGCAGATCGCCTACGAGCTGACATTTCGCACCTACGAAGACGCGCTGAAGATGGTCGGCGCGACCGGAGAACCCCGCACCGGCCCGACAGCGCTTGCTCAGCCGGCATTCAGGGGCGGCAACTGCCCCCTGCACACCAAGGTCTGCAGCTCGACACACTCGTCCAGCCCCTCCGGCCCGAACTCTCGCCCGATGCCGGACTGCTTGAAACCGCCGAACGGCGTTCCGATGTCGAGCGTGTACATGTTGATGCCGTAGGTGCCGGTGCGCACACCGGCCGCGATCTCCAGCCCGTGCGCGATGTCGGCGGTCCACGCCGAGCCGGCCAGACCGTAGTCGCTCTCGTTCGCGATGCGAATAGCGTCCTCTTCGTCGCGGTAGCGCAGCACGGTCAGCACCGGGCGGTCTTCTCGATGTCCGCGTCGTCGAGGATGATCGCCGCCGACTTGCCGCCCAGTTCCAGGCTGCAGCGCTTCAGTTGTTCCCCACACAGCGCGGCGATACGGCGGCCGACGGCGCTGGAGCCGGTGAACGCGATCTTGTCCACCCCGGGATGGCGCACGAGCGCCTCGCCGACGTCGGTCCCTCCGGGCAGCACCGAGACCACCCCCTCGGGGAGACCGATCTGCTCGATCATCTCCGCCAACCACAAAGCGTCCAAAGGCGTTTCGGGCGCCGGCTTGACGATGACCGTGCAGCCCGCGATCAGCTTCGGCATGATCAGGAACTGTGGCACGTTCCAGGGCGCGATCGCGCCGACGACGCCGACCGGGGCCCTGCGCAGGTGCACCTCGCCGAGCACACCCTGGCGGCGTTCGGTCCACGGAAAGTCGCGCGCTGCGGCCAGCGCGAGGTGCATCAGGCCCGCCGCGGCAGCCCCCTGGCCCAGGCGGCTGAAACTGCGCGGGGACCCCATCTCGTCGGTGATGAGATCGGCCATCTCGTCGGCGTGGCCGGCGTAGGTCGCGGCCAGCTGCTCGGCCTTGACCATCCGCTCAGCATGGGTCGCCCGCGGCCACGGTCCGCGGTCGAAGGCGTGGCGCGGCGGCGACGGCCGCGTCGACGTCTTCAGGGCCGTTCGCCTTCCTGACCATCTTCAACAAGAACCGGCCCGGGGGAACGGTGGTCGCCGACTTCTACACGATGGCGCTGTTCGACCTCGACACCGGTGACTACGGCACCTACACCGACTACGACATGCCACCGGCCAACATGGAGCTGGGGGCCCGGCGCAAGCTCTCGATGGCCGTGGGCCAGCTCGACCTCAGCTACCGCAGCAGCGTCGGCACCGCATCCTGGACCGCCTGCCGCGACAGCGATGGGAACCTGCAGCCCTTCACCTACCGCGTCGGCCTGGTAGGTCGGGACAGCGACGGACGCGCCATGCGGCTGGACCTCGTCGTAACTCCGACGCGCGCAACGACACCCGTGGGTGCCTCCACCTACAACGGCAAGATTGCGTGCTTCGGCCAGAGCGACACGTATTCGTACTTCCAAACCGGGATGTCGATGACCGGCATCCTGCGCTGGGGCGACACGGTCGAGCAGGTCACCGGGACCGCCGGGCATATCGACCGGCAATGGTTTCCGAAGTACGCCGGGGGCGGGGGATCGGGCGGAGACCCGCGGTCCCGGTCGCACGAGTGGCGCACCATCAATTTCGACAACGGTGTGGACATGAGTATCTGGCGGCAGTTTGATCGCACCAACGGCAATGCGCCGCAACCATTCTCCGGCGCGACCACCAGCTATCCGGATCCGGTGATGGCGCCCGGATGCGCCGAGGACGTCGAAGTCTCGACCACCAGCTACGTCCGCTGGCCGGACGCGGTCCGCACCCTGGTGCGTCCGCCGGCTCGGGCGCGCTACATGCCGGACCGCCACCGAATCACATCCCGCGCATTGCAACTCGACATCATCGGAGAACCGCTGGTCGCCGCTCCGGCGCACGGTCTGCCGATCGAGTACATGGAGGGGCCCTACCGTTATCGCGGCACGCTGGGTGGCCAGTCGGTAACCGCCTTTGCATTCAACGAGCGGTCCCTGGCGCTCTACCGCGATTGGGAATTGGTGGAAGTCCTCGCCGCCAGCGTCGCGAACCTGGAAGCGGCCGACCGCGATCTGCAGGTGATGGTGCGGCTCCTGGTGCAATTGCTGTCCGCCGGTCGCCGCGGCGAGGCGGCCGAGCTGTTGACCACGATGAGCCCGGGCGGAAACGACTTGCTGGCAACCCTTTTCGAGGACCTCATCGCCCTGCTGGCCGCTGACGGCTGATCAACGGCTCGACGTGCCAGCGGAAGCGCTCCCGAGCGCCCGCTCCCACGTGAGGTGGTGATCGCGCCGCGCAGGCCACCCGTCGCGGCCTGGAAGCGGTCAGCGTCATCGTGCTGCCTGGGCGAGGGGCTCGGACCGACCGCTAAACGAACTCCGGCTCAATGTGATGCAGCTGTGACTCATGATGTCCCCGTGTCAGGAGTGGCGACGCCGTACGCTGTGGCTTGTGCCATCGGTTTCGCGACGCAACCTGCTGAAATTCGCGGCCGCGGCGCCCGCCTTGGTGGGGCTGGGTGTCGCGGGCGCGTCGGTGAGCGCGGCGCCGGCGTCGGCGTCGCTGGGCACCCTGCTCGACTACGCCGCCGGCGTCATCCCGGCAAGCCAGATCAGGGCCGCCGGGGCGGTCGGTTCGATCCGCTACGTGTCCGATCGGCGGCCGGGCGGGAACTGGATGCTGGGCAAGCCCATCCAGGTGTCCGAGGCGCAGGACCTGAACAGCAACGGGTTGAAGATCGTCTCCTGCTACCAGTTCGGCAAGGGCAGCACGGCCGACTGGTTGGGCGGGGCCAGCGCGGGCGTGCAGCATGCGCAGCGCGGAATGCAATTGCACGCCGCCGCGGGCGGCCCGGCGGCGGCCCCCATTTACGCCTCGATCGACGACGATCCCTCTTACGAACAGTACAAACAGCAGATCGTCCCGTATCTGCGGTCGTGGGAGTCGGTGATCGGGCACCAGCGCACAGGTGTGTACGCGAATTCCAAGACCATCGATTGGGCGCTGCATGATGGTCTGGGCTCCTATTTCTGGCAGCACAACTGGGGATCGCCGAAGGGATTCACCCATCCCGCCGCGCACCTGCACCAGGTCGAGATCGACAAGCGCAGCGTCGGCGGCATCGGGGTCGACATCAACGAAATCCTCAAGCCCCAATTCGGCCAGTGGGTCTAGTCGCGCCCGCTCATCCGGCACCCGGATGGCCGCAATGGTCGTGATCGGCGGCAGGGCGCGACCCTCGCGGCAATCTCGGCGGTGGGCGTCCCCGGGGCCGCCTCCGTCCTCGCCCGTCGCTGCCGGGCGCCACGGCGCGGCATTCCAGCAAACACTCGTTCGCTGATTCGCCGGCATCGAGAAGGTTTGCCGGTCGGCGCGCGGCCGCGTTCGCGAATCTTACGACCCGAAATTTTTTACATAACGATTACATAACAATACGGCCTTGAACAGCGCAGTTATAGCTACTCGACCGTAACCACCTGCATGCAGCACGTTTGTTCGGGACGTCCGCGCCGGGGCTCGAACCCGGTGTTACTCAGGACACGGTTACCCGTGCGTAGAACTCACCAGTAACCAATCAGCAGGCAAAAAGTGCACTGATCCTTATGACACTCTTAGTACATCCGATGCAGTCCGCGGTGCCGCCGAAGGCGAGGAATTTCGAGGCAGGCGCAGCCAGCGGCCCCTGGACAACGAACGGCAACACATCGGTCAGCCGTTTTCCGGCTGTGATTCGACGCGGAATCGACGGCGGAGAGGCGCCCGCCTGCCAGAGCCGACCAGCCGGACGACAGAAGACGTAAAGACGCACGTAGGGGAGATGTAGCAGGTGACGATCCACGAGCACGACCGGGTGTCCGCCGACCGCGACAACAATGGCCCGCAGCACTCCCATGCATTGGTCGACCGGCTGACGGCGGGTGAGCCTTACGCCGTCGCCTTCGGCGGCCAGGGCAGCGCCTGGCTGGAGACCCTCGAGGAGCTGGTGTCCTCGGCCGGGATCGAGTCGGAGCTGGCGACGCTGGTCGGCGAGGCCGAGCTGCTGCTCGAGCCGGTGGCCCGGGAACTGGTCGTCGTCCGTCCCATCGGCTTCGAGCCGTTGGCCTGGGTGCGTGCACTGGCGGCCGAGGACCCCGTTCCCGCGGGCCGGCACCTGACGTCCGCCGCGGTGTCCATCCCGGGTGTGCTGCTCACCCAGATGGCGGCCGTCCGCGCCCTGGCGCGCCAGGGCATGGACTTCGCCGTGACGCCGCCGGTGGCTGTCGCCGGGCATTCGCAGGGCGTGCTCGCCGTCGAGGCACTGAAAGCCGCGGGCGCCCGCGACGTCGAACTGCTCGCGCTGGCGCAGCTGATCGGCGCGGCCGGGACGCTCGTCGCTCGTCGTCGGGGCATCTCCGTGCTCGGCGACCGTTCACCGATGGTTTCGGTCACCAACGCCGACCCCGAGCGCATCGGCCGGTTGCTCGAGGAGTTCGCGCAAGACGTCCGTACCGTGCTGCCGCCGGTGCTGTCCATCCGCAACGGTCGCCGCTCGGTGGTCATCACGGGCACTCCCGAGCAACTCTCCCGCTTCGAGCTGTACTGCCGGCAGATCTCCGAGAAAGAGGGGGCCGACCGCAAGAACAAGCTGCGCGGCGGCGACGTCTTCGCGCCCGTTTTCGACCCGGTCCAGGTGGAGGTCGGCTTCCACACGCCACGCCTGGCCGACGGCGTCGACATCGTGTGCGGCTGGGCCGAAAAGGTCGGCCTGGACGTCGCCCTGGTCCGCGACCTGACGGAGTCCATCCTGGTCGGGCGCGTCGACTGGGTGGACGAGGTGACGCGCCTCAACGAAGCCGGGGCCCGGTGGATCCTGGACCTAGGTCCAGGCGACATCCTGACGCGGTTGACCGCGCCGGTGATCCGCGGGCTGGGCATCGGCATCGTCCCCGCCGCGACGCGGGGTGGCCAGCGCAACCTGTTCACCGTCGGCGCCGTCCCCGAGGTGGCCCGGGCGTGGTCGAGCTATGCCCCGACCGCGATTCGCCTGCCCGACGGCAGGGTCAAGCTCTCGACCAAGTTCACCCGGCTTACCGGGCGCTCGCCCATCCTGCTCGCGGGCATGACCCCGACCACGGTGGACGCCAAGATCGTCGCCGCGGCCGCCAACGCCGGCCACTGGGCCGAGCTGGCGGGCGGCGGGCAGGTCACCGAGGAGATCTTCGCCGGCCGCGTCGAGGAACTGGCCGGCCTGCTCGAGCCCGGCCGCACGTACCAGTTCAACGCCCTGTTCCTCGACCCGTACCTGTGGAAGCTGCAGGTGGGGGGCAAGCGACTGGTCCAGAAGGCCCGCCAGTCCGGCGCGGCGATCGACGGACTCGTCATCAGCGCCGGCATCCCGGAGCTCGAGGAAGCCGTCGAGCTGATCAAGGAACTCAACGAGGTCGGCATCAGCCACGTCGTGTTCAAGCCCGGCACGATCGAGCAGATCCGGTCGGTCATCCGCATCGCCACCGAGGTCCCGACCAAGCCGGTGATCGTGCACATCGAAGGCGGGCGCGCCGGTGGTCACCACTCGTGGGAAGACTTGGACGACCTGCTGCTGGCGACCTACTCCGAGCTGCGGTCACGCTCCAACATCACGGTGTGCGTGGGCGGCGGCATCGGCACCCCCGAACGGGCGGCCGAGTACCTCTCCGGGAGCTGGGCGAAGGCGTACGGCTTCCCGCTGATGCCGATCGACGGCATCCTCGTCGGCACCGCCGCGATGGCCACCAAGGAGGCCACCACGTCGCCGTCGGTCAAGCGGATGCTCGTCGAGACCCAAGGCACCGACCAGTGGATCGGCGCCGGAAAAGCCCAGGGCGGCATGGCTTCCAGCCGCAGCCAACTGGGCGCGGACATCCACGAGATCGACAACAGCGCGTCGCGGTGCGGCCGGCTGCTCGACGAGGTCGCGGGCGACGCGGATGCCGTTGCCGAGCGTCGCGACGAGATCATCGCGGCGATGGCCAAGACCGCCAAGCCGTACTTCGGCGACGTCGCGGAGATGACCTACCTGCAGTGGCTGCGCCGCTACGTCGAGCTGGCCATCGGCGACGGCGACTCGACCGCCGACACCGCCGGTCCCGGCAGCCCGTGGCTGGCGGACACCTGGCGTGACCGGTTCCAGCAGATGCTGCAGCGCGCCGAGGCGCGCTTGCACGCCAAGGATTCCGGTCCGATCGCGACGCTGTTCGACGACTCGGCGCTGCTGGAGAACCCCGAAGCCGCGATCGAGCTGCTGATGGCGCACTACCCCGACGCCGACACCGTGCAACTGCATCCGGCCGACGTCCCGTTCTTCGTCACGCTGTGCAAGACGCTGGGCAAGCCCGTCAACTTCGTCCCGGTCATCGACAAGGACGTGCGGCGCTGGTGGCGCAGCGACTCGCTCTGGCAGGCGCACGACGCCCGCTACGACGCCGACCAGGTGTGCATCATCCCCGGCACGGCCGCGGTCGCCGGCATCACCCGCATGGACGAGCCCGTCGGCGAATTGCTGGACCGGTTCGAGCAGGCCGCCGTCGACGAGGTGCTGGCCGCCGGCGGGGGCCCCAAGCCCGTGCCGTCGCGCCGGCTGGGCCGCCCCGACGTCACCGGGCCGCTGGCCGTCGTGCTCGACGCCCCCGACGTGCAGTGGGCCGGGCGCACCGCAACCAACCCGGTGCACCGGCTCGCCGAACCGGGGGACTGGCTGGTGCATGACGGACCCGAGAGCCGGCGCGCCAACCACCCGTCCACCGGGGCGCGGCTCGAGGTCGACGGCGAGCGGGTGGTGCTCAGTGTGCCCGTGTCCGGGACCTGGATCGAGATCCCGTTCTCGCTGCCGCCCAACACCTTTGACGGTGGCGCCCCGGTCGTTTCCGTCGAGGACGCCGCCGCCGCGATGCGGGCGGTCCTCGCGATCGCCGCCGGCGTCGACGGGCCGCAATCCCTGCCCCCCGTCACCGACGGCACCGCCACCGTGACCGTGGACTGGGACCCCGAGCGGGTCGCCGACCACACCGGCGTCACCGCCGCCTTCTCCACGTCGCTGGCTCCCGGCCTGACCACAGTGCCCGACGCCCTGGTCGGCCCTTGCTGGCCGGCGGTGTTCGCCGCCATCGGTTCGGCCGCCACCGACGCTGGGGTGCCGGTCGTGGAAGGGCTGCTCAGCCTCGTGCACCTCGACCACGCGGCCCACCTGGTCGGCACGCTGCCTACGGTGCCGGCCCAATTGACCGTCACCGCAACGGCTTCGGCCGCCATCGACACGGATATGGGCCGCGTCGTGCCCGTCGCCGTGCAGGTGAGCGACTCCGACGGGGCCGTGATCGCCACGCTCAGTGAGCGTTTCGCGATCCTGGGCCGCACCGGCACGGTCGAGTTGACCGACCCGGCCCGCGCCGGCGGTGCGGTGTCGAAGAACGCCACCGACACACCGCGCCGTCGCCGCCGCGACGTGCGGATGACCGCGCCGGTCGACATGCGCCCGTTCGCCGTCGTGTCGGGCGACCACAACCCCATCCACACCGACCGCGCCGCCGCGCTGCTGGCCGGCCTGGAATCGCCCATCGTGCACGGGATGTGGCTGTCGGCGGCCGCGCAGCACTCGGTGACGGCCACCGACGGGCAGGCCCGCCCGCCGGCCCGCCTGATCGGCTGGACCGCGCGGTTCCTGGGCATGGTGCGTCCGGGGGACGAGGTCGACTTCCGCGTCGACCGCGTCGGAATCGACCAGGGCGCGGAGGTTCTCGAGGTGGCCGCCCGCGTCGGGTCGGACCTGGTGATGTCGGCGACCGCGCGACTGGGTTCGCCGAAAACGGTGTACGCCTTCCCCGGTCAGGGCATCCAGCACAAGGGCATGGGCATGGAGGTCCGGGCCCGGTCCAAGGCGGCTCGCAAGGTATGGGACACCGCGGACAAGTTCACCCGCGAGACCCTGGGCTTCTCGGTGCTGCACGTGGTCCGCGACAACCCCACAAGCATCATCGCCAGCGGGGTGCACTACCACCACCCCGAGGGCGTGCTGTACCTCACGCAGTTCACCCAGGTGGCGATGGCGACCGTGGCGGCCGCGCAGGTCGCCGAAATGCGCGAGCAGGGCGCCTTCGTCGAGGGTGCCACCGCGTGCGGGCACTCGGTCGGCGAGTACACGGCGCTGGCCTGCGTGACCGGCATCTACGAGCTGGAAGCGTTGTTGGAAATGGTGTTCCACCGCGGCTCGAAGATGCACGACATCGTGCCGCGCGACGAGCTGGGCCGGTCCAACTACCGGCTGGCTGCCATCCGGCCCTCGCAGATCGACCTGCCCGACGACGAGGTTCCCGCGTTCGTCGCCGGCATCGCGGCGAGCACCGGCGAGTTCCTCGAGATCGTCAACTTCAACCTGCGCGGCTCCCAGTACGCGATCGCCGGCACGGTGCGCGGCCTGGAAGCCCTCGAGGCCGAGGTCGAGCGTCGCCGCGAAATCAGCGGGGGCAAGCGGTCTTTCATCCTCGTGCCGGGCATCGACGTGCCGTTCCACTCCCGGGTGCTGCGGGTGGGCGTCGCCGACTTCCGCCGGTCGCTGGAGCGTGTCATGCCCCGCGACAAGGATCCCGAGATCATCATCGGGCGCTACATCCCCAACCTGGTGCCGCGCCCGTTCTCGCTCGACCGCGACTTCGTCCAGGAGATCCGGGACCTGGTGCCCGCCGAACCGCTGGACGAAATCCTCGCAGACTACGACACCTGGCGCGCAGAAAAGCCCCGCGAGCTCGCGCGCAAGGTGCTGATCGAGCTGCTGGCATGGCAATTCGCCAGTCCCGTGCGCTGGATCGAGACGCAGGACCTGCTGTTCACCGAGGAGGCCGCGGGCGGCCTGGGCGTGGAGCGGTTCGTCGAGATCGGCGTGAAGTCGGCCCCGACCGTGGCCGGGCTGGCCACCAACACGCTCAAGCTAGCCGAATATGCCCACAGCACAGTCGAAGTGCTCAACGCCGAGCGCGACGCGGCGGTGCTGTTCGCCACCGACACCGATCCCGAGCCGGAGCCGGAGGACGTGGCGGAGCCGGTGGCGGAGGCGGCTCCGGCCGAGGGTGCCGCGCAGGCCGCGCCGGCGCCCGCTCCCGCGGCGCCGAGCGGGGCCGCGCGCCCCGACGACATCGCGTTCGACGCCGCCGACGCCACGTGCGCGCTGATCGCGCTGTCGGCAAAGATGCGCATCGATCAGATCGAGAAGCTCGACTCCATCGAGTCCATCACCGACGGCGCGTCGTCGCGGCGCAACCAACTGCTGGTCGACCTCGGCTCGGAGCTCAACCTGGGCGCCATCGACGGCGCCGCCGAGGCCGACCTGACCGGGCTGCGGGCGCAGGTGACCAAGCTGGCCCGCACCTACAAGCCTTACGGCCCAGTGCTTACCGACGCGATCAACGACCAGCTACGCACGGTGCTGGGGCCGTCGGGCAAGCGACCGGGCGCCATCGCCGAGCGGGTCAAGAAGACCTGGGAGCTCGGCGACGGCTGGGCCAAGCACGTCACCGTGGAGGTCGCGCTGGGAACGCGCGAGGGCACCAGCGTGCGCGGGGGTGGCCTGGGCCACCTGCACGAGGGCGCGTTGGCCGACGGCGCCTCGGTCGATCGGGTGATCGACGCCGCCGTCACGGCCGTCGCCGCGCGCCACGGCATCTCGGTCGCGCTGCCGTCGTCGGGCGGCGGGGGCGGCGCGACCGTCGACGCGGCCGCGCTGAGCGAATTCACCGACCAGATCACCGGTCCCGACGGCGTGCTGGCGTCGGCGGCCCGCCTGATCCTGGGCCAGCTGGGCCACGATACTCCGGTGGGCGCCATGCCGACGGCGACCGACGCCGAGCTCATCGACCTGGTCACCGCCGAACTCGGATCGGACTGGCCACGCTTGGTGGCACCGGTGTTCGACGGCAAGAAGGCCGTCCTGTTCGACGACCGGTGGGCCAGCGCCCGCGAGGATCTGGTCAAGCTGTGGCTGGCCGACGAGGGCGACATCGATGCCCGCTGGGTGAGCCTGTCGGAGCGGTTCGAGGGCGCGGGGCACGTGGTCGCCACACAGGCCACCTGGTGGCAGGGCAAGGCGCTGGCCGCGGGCCGGCAGATCCATGCGTCGCTGTTCGGGCGCATCGCGGCCGGCGCGGAGAACCCCGACCCGGGCCGCTACAGCGGTGAGGTGGCCGTGGTGACGGGCGCCTCGAAGGGCTCGATTGCGGCGTCGGTCGTCGGGCGCCTGCTCGACGGCGGCGCCACGGTCATCGCGACCACGTCCAAGCTCGACCAGGACCGGCTGGCGTTCTACCGCGGCCTGTACCGCGACCACGCCCGCTACGGCGCCTCCCTGTGGGTGGTCCCGGCCAACATGGCGTCGTACTCCGACATCGACGCCCTCGTCGAGTGGGTCGGCAGCGAGCAGACCGAAAGCCTTGGGCCGCAATCCATTCACATCAAGGATGCGCAGACGCCGACGCTGCTGTTCCCCTTCGCGGCGCCCCGCGTCGCCGGGGATCTCTCGGAGGCCGGATCGCGTTCCGAGATGGAGATGAAGGTGCTGCTGTGGGCGGTGCAGCGGTTGGTGGGCGGTCTGTCCAAGATCGGCGCCGAGCGTGACATCGCCTCGCGGCTGCACGTGGTGCTGCCCGGCTCGCCCAACCGCGGGATGTTCGGCGGCGACGGCGCGTACGGTGAGGCCAAGTCGGCGCTCGACGCCCTGGTGAGCCGCTGGCACGCCGAGTCCTCGTGGGCCTCCCGGGTCAGCCTGGCGCACGCGCTGATCGGGTGGACCCGCGGCACCGGGTTGATGGGCCACAACGACGCCATTGTGGATGCGGTCGAGGAGGCCGGCGTCACCACCTACTCGACCGACGAGATGGCCGGCATGCTGCTGGACCTGTGCGACCCGGAGTCCAAGGTTGCCGCGGCCGGCGCGCCGATCAAGGCGGATCTGACCGGCGGGCTCGCCGAGGCCAACCTCGACATGGCCGAACTCGCCGCCAAGGCGCGGGAGCAGGCGACGTCGGATCAGGACGAAGACGCCGAAGCGCCCGAGGCCACCGGCACCATCGCCGCGTTGCCGTCCCCGCCGCGCGGGTTCACGCCGGCACCGCCCCCGCTGTGGGACGACCTCGACATCGACCCGGCCGACCTGGTCGTAATCGTGGGCGGCGCCGAGATCGGGCCGTACGGCTCCTCGCGCACCCGGTTCGAGATGGAGGTCGACAACGAGCTGTCGGCGGCCGGCGTCCTGGAGCTCGCCTGGACGACCGGGCTGATCCGTTGGGAGGACGACCCGCAACCCGGGTGGTACGACACCCAGTCGGGCGATCTGGTCGACGAGTCCGAGCTCGTCGAGCGCTACCACGACACCGTGGTGGAGCGTTGCGGCATCCGGGAATTCGTCGACGACGGTGCGATCGACCCCGACCACGCGTCGCCGTTGCTGGTGTCGGTGTTCCTCGACAAGGACTTCAGCTTCGTGGTGTCCTCGGAGGCCGACGCGCGGGCCTTCGTCGAGTTCGACCCCGAGCACACGGTCGCCCGGCCGGTGCCCGATTCCAGCGACTGGCAGGTGATCCGCAAGGCCGGCACCGAGATCCGGGTGCCGCGCAAGACGAAACTGTCGCGCGTGGTGGGCGGCCAGGTGCCGACCGGGTTCGACCCGACCGTGTGGGGCATCAGCCCGGACATGGCGAGTTCCATTGACCGCCTGGCGGTGTGGAACATCGTGGCGACCGTCGACGCTTTCCTGAGCGCCGGCTTCAGCCCGGCCGAGGTGATGCGATACGTGCACCCGAGCCTGGTGGCCAACACCATGGGCACGGGCATGGGCGGTGGCAGCTCGATGCAGAAGATGTACCACGGCAACTTGTTGGGTCGCAGCAAGGCGAACGACATCTTCCAGGAGGTGCTGCCCAATATCGTTGCGGCCCACGTGGTGCAGTCCTACATCGGCAGTTACGGCGCCATGATCCACCCGGTGGCGGCGTGCGCGACCGCGGCGGTGTCGGTCGAGGAGGGCATGGACAAGATCCGGCTCGGCAAGGCCGAGATGGTGGTGGCCGGCGGGATCGACGACCTGACGCTGGAAGGCATCATCGGCTTCGGTGACATGGCGGCCACCGCCGACACCGGCATGATGCGCGGCCGCGGGATCGACGACTCGAAGTTCTCCCGGCCCAACGACCGGCGCCGGCTGGGCTTCGTCGAGGCCCAGGGCGGCGGCACCATCCTGCTGGCCCGCGGTGACCTGGCCCTGAAGATGGGGCTGCCGGTGCTCGCGGTGGTGGCCTTCGCGCAATCGTTCGGCGACGGTGTGCACACCTCGATCCCGGCCCCCGGGCTGGGAGCGCTGGGTGCGGGCCGGGGCGGCAAGGCCTCGCCGCTGGCGGGCGCGCTGGCCAAGCTGGGCGTGGGAGCCGACGACGTGGCGGTGATCTCCAAGCACGACACGTCGACGCTGGCCAACGACCCCAACGAGACGGAACTGCACGAGCGGCTCGCCGACTCGCTGGGACGTTCGCCGGGTGCGCCGCTGTTCGTGGTGTCGCAGAAGAGCCTGACCGGGCACGCCAAGGGCGGGGCGGCGGTCTTCCAGATGATGGGCCTGTGCCAGATGCTGCGTGACGGGGTGATCCCACCGAACCGCAGCCTGGACTGCGTCGATGAGGAGCTGGCCACATCCGCCCACTTCGTCTGGGTGCGCGAGAAGCTGCAGCTGGGAGAGAAGTTCCCGCTCAAGGCGGGGATGCTGACCAGCCTCGGCTTCGGTCACGTCTCGGGCCTGGTGGCCCTGGTGCACCCGCAGGCGTTCCTCGCCACGCTGAGCCCCGACGAGCGGGCCGACTACCAGCGGCGGGCCGACGCCCGCCTGCTGGCCGGCCAGCGCCGACTGGTCTCGGCCATCGCCGGCGGTCCGCCGATGTACCAGCGGCCACCCGACCGTCGCTTCGACCACGACGCGTCGGAGAAGCGGCAGGAGGCGGCGATGTTGCTCAATCCGGGCGCCCGGCTCGGCGATGGCGACGCCTACGAGGTCACTCCGGAGTGACCCGACGCATCCGCTAGCCTGGCCAGCCATGGGCATCGTGGGAGTCGGGATCGACCTTGTCTCCATCGCTGAATTCGCGGAGCAGGTCGACCAGCCGGGGACGGTGTTCTCCGAGACGTTCACCCCGGGTGAGCGGCGCGACGCGTCGGACAAGAGCTCGTCGGCGGCGCGGCACCTGGCGGCCCGGTGGGCCGCGAAGGAGGCCGTGATCAAGGCGTGGTCGGGATCGCGGTTCGCCCAGCGGCCGGTGTTGCCGGAGGCCATCCACCGCGACATCGAGGTCGTCACCGACATGTGGGGACGACCCCGGGTCCGGCTGACCGGCGCCGTCGCCGAGCACCTGGCCGACGTGACGATCCACGTGTCGCTGACCCACGAGGGCGACACCGCCGCGGCCGTCGCCATCCTGGAAGCCCCCTAATCCTTTGACCGCGAGCGTGCGTGTCTGTCCGCGACACGCCGGGTCGAAGTGGCATTCTGCGCACGCTCGCGGTGGACGGAGGGGCTCGCGAGAGTCCTCGAGGGGGTTGCCCTCGCCCGCGAGCAGACGCAAAAGTCCCGCGACACGCCGGTGAGTGGCCTCTTTTGCGTCTGCTCGCGCAAGAAGGGAGCGCGACACTAGCCTCGGGAACATGAGCGATCTTGTCGAACGCGTCCACGAAGTGCTGCCGTCGGTGCGGCGCGACCTCGAAGACCTGATGCGCATCCAGTCGGTGTGGGCCGATCCCGGTCGGCGCGCGGAGGTGCACCGCAGCGCGCAGGCGGTGGCGGAGTTGTTGTCGCAGGCGGGTTTTGGCGACGTGCAGATCGTCAGCGAGGGCGGGGCGCCCGCGGTGATCGCCCGGCACCCCGCACCGCCCGGCGCGCCGACCGTGCTGCTGTACGCCCACCACGACGTCCAGCCCGAAGGCGACCCGGACCAGTGGGCGTCGCCGCCCTTCGAGCCCACCGAACGCGACGGCCGGCTCTATGGCCGCGGAAGTGCCGATGACAAGGCTGGCATCGCAACGCATTTGGCGGCCTTCCGCGCGCACGGGGGTCAGCCGCCGGTGGGTGTGACGGTCTTCGTCGAGGGTGAGGAGGAATCCGGCTCGCCGTCGCTGGGCGGGCTGCTCGCCGCGCATCACGACGCGCTGGCCGCCGACGTGATCGTCATCGCGGACTCCGACAACTGGAGCACCGAGGTCCCGGCGCTGACGGTGTCGCTGCGCGGCCTGGTCGACTGCGTGGTCGAGGTCGCCACCCTCGACCACGGGTTGCACTCGGGGCTGTGGGGCGGCGTCGTTCCCGACGCGCTCAGCGCGCTGGTGCGGATGCTCGCCAGCCTGCACGACGAAGACGGCAACGTGGCGGTGGCCGGCCTGCACGAGACCGACGTCGCGTCGCTGAACTACCCCGACTACCCCGCGGAGCGGGTGCGCGCCGACTCGGGCGTGCTGGAGGGGGTGTCCGAGATCGGCACGGGTTCGGTGCCCGAGCGGCTGTGGGCGAAGCCGGCGATCACGGTGATCGGGATCGACACCACGCCGGTTGCCGCCGCCTCGAACACGCTGATCCCGCGGGCCCGGGCGAAGATCAGCATGCGGGTGGCGCCCGGCGGGGACGCCGCGGCGCATCTGGACTCGCTGACCACCCACCTGCGGGAGCACGCCCCGTGGGGCGCGCACGTCACCGTCACACGCGGCGACAAGGGCGAGCCGTACGCTATCGACGCCAGCGGCGCCGTCTACGACGCCGCGCGCGCGGCCTTCCGCCAGGCATGGGGAAACGAGCCGATCGACATGGGCATGGGCGGCTCGATCCCGTTCATCGCCGAGTTCGCCGCCGCCTTCCCGGCGGCCAAGATCCTGGTCACGGGCGTAGAGGACCCCGGGACCCAGGCGCACAGCATCAACGAGAGCCTTCACCTCGGCGTGCTCGAACGTGCGGCGATCGCGGAGGCGCTGCTGCTGGCGAACCTCGGCTGACGCGGTCAGTGACCGCCCGGGCGCTGGTCGACGATGTCGTTGTTCCCCGTCCGGTTGATCGTCGGTGAGCCGGAGCGATAGACCACCGCGTTGTCGTCGCCGAGGATGCTGATGGTGTCGACGCTGTCGGCGGTGACGTGGTTGGCGCTGCCGGAGATTTCCAGCCGGCGGCAGTGGCCGGTGATGGTGTAGGTGTTGTTGTCGCCGTCCAGCTTCAGGCTGCCGTTGTTGCAGTCGATCCTGTCCGTGGCGCCGCTGTTGAGCATGATGAGGTTGCCGTGCACCGTGGTGCCGCCGGCGTTGTGACCGACGACGAACACGAGGGCCAGGGCGGCGGCGACCGCGCACACCAACACCACCCGTCCCCGCCGCCTGGCGGCATCGCGCAGGAGGTGCCGGAACGTTCCCTCGGCCGGAGCCGGGCCAGATGGGCCCGGCGCCCGGCCGCTCCCGCCGTCCAGGTTGCGGATGTACTGCTCGGGGTCGTCGGGAGTGGTGTTCACCGCCGGCTCCTTCTCGGTTCGCAGCGCGCGTCATTGTGGCGCACGCCCCTTGCGGCTTTCTTGTGACGCCCATAGGGAACGGGTTGCGAAAGCACGGCGACCACCTCTTGCAGCGGGTCCGCGCTTGTCGACACCGCCCCGAGCCGAGTCTGCTGGGCGTCCGTGCTCGCGGCGACCCCGCGGTAGGCCGGAAGGATCCGGGTTCGGCCAGGTGTCGGGGGAGCCCGAATCGGCGAACTCAGCCGCGGCCAACCCGGCTGCGCACCCTCACGGCCAGGGGAAGCCGGGCGACGGCGGGGGTATCTGGGACGGATCGGCCTCCGCAAAGTGATACACCGGTCCCGACGGGCTGCTCTCGACCGTGACGGCGAACCAGTGGCAGACGTTCAGATCGAAGCCCGGGGGAATCGGAACCGTGTACCCCCACTTCTGACCGGGGCAGTAGTGCCAATAGGAAGGAGGGGTGGCCCCGGCGGGCGCGGCCAAGCCCATGCCGGCCGCGGCCACGCCGCCGGAAAGCAGCGCCCCCGCAATGACCCGGGCGAACGAGCGGGGTGTACTCATCTGACGGTCCTTTCGTGCGATCGAGCCCGCACGGTGCGGCGAGCCACTCGCGAAATCGTTTCGCTCGCGTGTGGCTACCGATCACAAGTTGTGTGCGGATCCGGACCGCCGGCAGCTACCCCTGGGCGATGAGCTTCTGAATGTTCGTCGCCGTGTTGGCCGCCTTCACGTTGTATTGCGCGACGGCGACCTTGCCCTTCTCATCGACCAGGAAGGTGGAGCGAATGACGCCCTGCACCGTCTTGCCGTACATCTTCTTCTCGCCATAGGCGCCCCACGCGGTCAGCACCGTCCGATCGGGGTCCGACAGCAGAGGAAAGGTCAGCTCCTCGGTGTCGCGGAACTTCGCGAGCTTCTCGGGCTTGTCGGGGGAGATGCCGACGACGTCGATGCCGGCGTCGTTGAGGTCGTGCAGGTTGTCGCGGAAGGCGCAGGCTTGTTTGGTGCATCCCGGGGTCGAGGCGGCCGGGTAGAAGTACACGATGACCCGGCGGCCCGTGTAGTCGGCCAGCGACACGGTGTTGCCGTCGGCGTCGGGCAGGCTGAAGGCGGGGGCTTTGTCGCCCGGCGCGAGCCGCGTGGTTTCGGTCAACGTTCTGCCTTTCGGTTCACCGGTTCGTTGGGTGTAGCGCCAGCTGATCTAGGGTAGTGCGGCAGGTGCATCAGTCGGACAGTGGGCGACGGAGGACAGAGACGTGGCGGACCGGGATCCCGAGGTCATCAAGCAGGAGATCGACCAAGCCCGCGACCAGCTGGCGGCCACCGTCGATTCGCTTGCCGAGCGCGCAAACCCCCGCCGCCTGGCCGACGACCTCAAGGCCCGCGCCGTCGAGTTCGTGAAGAAGCCGGTGGTCATCGCTTCGCTGGTAGGCATCTCGTCCGTCGTCGTGATCGTGGTGGTGCGCCGGGTCAGGGACCGCTGACCTTCGCGCCGCTCTGGACGTGCACCGGAAGGTCGTCGGCCCAGGGCTGGGTGGTCCACCATGTCGGCGACGTCGATGTAAGCCAAGAGCCGTGCGCGGCAATGTATCAGCATCCGCAGAGGTGTGGCCATTGACACCAGTGTCTAGCCTCTGACGTGCGAACTTCGGTTCTATAGGTCCATTGAAGTCCGCCACAGTCTGCGTGACTTTGGTAGGCGAGTTTCTCGTGAGTTGTGACAACGTCGTGACAACGAGTCACGCCCCCCGAGTACGCATACACTTCGCTACGCCGGATCGGTGTTGCTACGTGATCTTGGACATCTTCTCCCGCTACGTGGTCGGGTGGATGGTCGCCAGTCGCGAAAGTGCCGTGGTTGCTGAGGTATTGATCTCCGTCAGACTTGCACCAAGCAGGACATCGGGCGCGACCGGTTGACCATCCACGCCGACCGCGGGCTCCTCGATGACCTCCAAACCGGTGCGAGGCGCAATTCAAGACGTTGAAGTATCGGCCGACTTCCCCGGCCGGATCTACCCAATCGCCGGCTGTCCGCGTCCCCAACCGACACGACACCACCAAGGAGTTTTCGACCATGCGCCGATACATCATTACCGGCACACCGGGCGCGGGCTGGGATCGATCACCCCAACAATTTTAAGTGGCCTCCAGCCCTAACAACGCCTCGGTGTCGGCGACTGCGCGTGCCAACGTCTCGGGGTCGGGTGTTAGCCCGGCCACAATGGCGTCGATACCGCGTAGCCCAGCGGTCTGCAGCAGCCGCTTTTCGTTGATGACCCATTCGCCTCGCTCGGCCAGCATGGCGTGCGCGGTGTTCGTTGCCGCAGTAGCCAATGCCGCAGCCACCTCCGTCAATAGTCCACGCTGCACGTAGGCGTTCTTGGCGTAATTCAGTGTCAGGGCCGCTCGGTGGCGCCAAAACGGCGGGGCGGTCGTGCGTAGCGCTTCCGGATAATCCGGGCACGGCAGTCTGCCACGCAGCACCTGGCTGATCGCGAGCTCGGCGACCACCAAATAGCTAGGGATACCGGCCAGGTGAAACATCAGCGGTTCCCAATGGAACCGACCCTGCCGCGCTTGAGCAAGTTCATGGTCAACGACGTCGAGGTCGCGGTAATGCACGTCGACCTTGCGGCCATCGATCGTTAGCCACGCACCACCATTAAACACCCCGCCGCCCCAGTCGCCGATCTCGAAGACCTCCCCAGTCCAACCGATCACGCGCAGGTCGTCCGGGGTGAAGTTGCCTCGGTAGTACACCGCCAGATCCCAGTCACTATCGGCGGTATGGATGCCCAAAGCGCGCGAGCCGCCGAGCGTCACCGCGCCCACGCAGGCCAAGCCCGCAAGCCGGTCTGCCACAGCATCTAGGAACGTATCGTCGTCAGCGCGGGTCATGAGAGTCGATCGTGCCAAACCGCGGCACGCGGTAATCCGCTGCTCATGGCCCGTTTTCTCTGGGCACCACCCGAAACGGGCAGCGATCGCACGCCGCCTTACTGTGCACTTGCGGTCAGCTTTGGGTGCACAGGGCTTTGTTACCGTGCTGGCGATCGGCGAGGATTTCACCGATGACATAACGGGCATTGTTCGCGAGCCGCGGGTTGGTGTCCTTGTAGTACGGCAGCGCGATGAGCGCGCCCGACAGGGCCCAGCCGCGTCCGCGTGCCCAGGCGTCGTCATCGACCCTCAGCGTGGTGCGGAATTGCTCTCGCGCAAGTGGGGGCAGCAGATTCCACGCGGGGATCAAGTCGATGCTGGGATCCCCGATACCCATGAGACCAAAGTCGATGACGCCGCTCAGCCGACCCCGCACGGTCAGCAGGTTAAACGGAGACAAATCCCCGTGGAACCACATCGGCGGCCCCGTGTACGCCGGGACACCTACGGCCTCCTCCCACGCTGCGGTCGCCGCACGCACGTCGATGAGCCCGTCCAGGTCTCCCAGCGCAGCGCGCGCCTCCTCGTCCTGCACCGCCAGGGGCGAACCCCGATGCGCGGGTGGCCCCCCGGTGGGGTCAATGGCGCGCAGGGCACTGATGAAGGCGGCGAGATCCTGGGCCAGCCCGATGGGGTCGGTGAGTCGGCCGACCTGCGGGTTTTCTCCTTCGATCCAGCGGCAGACGGACCAGGGCCATTCGAAGCCCTCCGCCGGGGTACTCATAACGAATCACGTAAAACGGAAGCATCAACTCGGAGGCGATAGCTTCCGCGACGCGGATCTCACCGTTTCCCTGAGGACCCGACAACAGGATCCGATTATGCGGTTCGATTCCGTAGCTGCGCAGCAGCTCTGCACGCTTCTGCTCCTCGATCCGCTCGGTCACCACCCGTCGCGGAGCGGACGCTAGCTCCAAATCATCCAGACGACGGTTCGGCAGGACTTCCTGCACTAGGTCAGCACTAGGTCGCGAATCGCCGCGGCACGGTCGTCGCGGATGAGGCTCTGCCCCGTAGTGGTGATGAGCTCCGAGAATCGGTCCGCGAGCAGGTGGTGCTGGTTGGCACGTTCCTCGGCGATGACTGCCTCGACGAGGACCCGGAAGCGATCCCGATCACCGCGACGCTCGGCATCCACGAGGTCGAGGAGCAAGTCGGCGCGCGCCATCTCCAACCTCCCTCTAACTCACACATCTGTGCCGCGATCCTATCGTTGGTCAGCGCCAAGGGCATCGAGCAGTGACGACATCACGCCCACGCGGACGCAGCTGCGGTCCGACGGCAAATCAGCATCTCCTGCAAACCCGCAAAGCATTGCGTGTCGAACGGTTCTGGGGGCCGAGCCATCTTGGGCGCATTGGCGATTGACTGCTGGATATGAGGTCGAGGGGGGACAAGCCGTTACGTGACGCCGGGAGGAGTTTGGGCGATGTTGTGACATCCTGGTGACACCGAACCTCGGGGCGGGATGCGCCTACCCGAAGCCTTATAGGCGTCAGTGCAGGTCAAATAAGTATCCGTGTGGTGCGCCGTCAGGGTTTCGAACCCCGGACCCGCTGATTAAGAGTCAGCTGCTCTACCAACTGAGCTAACGGCGCTTTTGTCGGCCTAAACCGCGTAGGCGACAATAACAGGCATCCTGTCGCTTGGCGAAATCCCCGACCCGTCCCAGGATAGCGGCTCGGCGACGGCCCGGCCGGCGGAGCCGCGTGGCCTTCACGATCAGAACAGCGTCCCGCGGTAGGGCGTTCGGTCGGTGACGAACGCCGCGTCCAGGTCACTCATGCCCGATACGGACATCGCCGCCTTCCTCGCGGTGGGTTTTGCGCTGAGCGTCGCGGTCGGCGACGAGCCGCCCAGTGTGTCGACCAGCCGGCCTGACCAGGCCTTTCCCGCCCCGCGTGCCGGTCGGCCCGTCGGCTCCGGTTGCGGGCCGGGTCCCGGACGGGTGTGTCCCCGCATGTCGCCTCGGGGCCGGCCCAATAGCCTTTACAATTCTTCCGATTCTTGGTGGTCAGCGGTGATCAACTAGCGGAAGTCAGAGGGGAGGTCACTGGATGGCGCGTTCGCGTAGTCGTCGATCGTGGCTCGCCGTTGTGCTGGCCGTGGTCGCCGTGGTTGGCGTCGCCTGTGGCGGGGAGCAGCATGCCGCGCCGGCCAAGGTGATCTTCGACAAGGGCACGCCGTTCGCCGACCTGCTGGTCCCCAAGCTCACCGCCTCGGTGAGCGACGGCGCCGTCGGTGTCACCGTCGACGCGCCGGTGACGGTCGGCGTGGCCGACGGCGTCCTCGCGTCGGTCACCATGGTCAATGACAACGGCAGGTCGATCAACGGCCAGCTGAGCCCCGACGGGTTGCGCTGGCAGACCGCCGAGCAGCTCGGCTACAACCGGCGCTACACGCTGAATGCCAAGGCCCTGGGCCTGGGCGGAGCGGCGAGCAAGCAGATGACGTTCCAGACCAGTTCGCCGGCGCACCTGACCATGCCCTACGTAAGTCCTGGCGACGGCGAGGTCGTCGGCATCGGGGAACCGGTGGCCATCCGCTTCGACGAGAATATCGCCAACCGCGCCGCGGCCCAGAAGGCCATCGTCATCACCACCAACCCTCCGGTGGAGGGGGCGTTCTACTGGCTGACCAACCGCGAAGTCCGTTGGCGCCCCGAGCATTTCTGGAAGCCCGGCACGGCGATCGATGTGGCCGTCAACACCTACGGGGCCGATCTGGGCAACGGCATGTTCGGTGAGGACAACGTCAAGACGCACTTCACCATCGGCGACGAGGTGATCTCGACGGCCGACGACACCACCAAGATGGTGACCGTGCGGGTCAACGGCGAGGTCGTCAAGACCATGCCCACCTCGATGGGCAAGGACAGCACCCCGACGGCCAGCGGCGTCTACATCATCGGCGCCCGGTTCAAGCACATCATTATGGATTCGTCGACCTACGGCGTTCCCGTGAACTCGCCCAACGGATATCGCACCGAGGTCGACTGGGCCACCCAGATGTCCTACAGCGGCGTATTCGTGCACTCCGCGCCGTGGTCGGTCGGGGCGCAGGGGCACACCAACACCAGCCACGGCTGCCTGAACGTCAGTCCCAGCAACGCCGAGTGGTTCTACGACCACAGCAAGAGCGGCGACATCGTCCAGGTGATCAACACGGTGGGCCCACCGTTGTCCGGCACCGAGGGGCTGGGCGACTGGAACATCCCGTGGCCGGTGTGGAAGGCCGGCAACGCCGACACCTGATCGCGCGCTCAAGCGCCGCGCCGCCGCCTCAGCTGTTGGTAACCAAACCCACCGGCGACCACCGCCGCGGCGAGGGCCAACGCAATCCCATTGACCCAGCGGTCCTCCGGTGTGATGACGAAGTCGACCACAAGCCAGAGCGCCCCCGCCACGGGCAGCGCGAACAGGACGGTGCGAAGTCGCTCGCCGCGCCGGACGTACGCGATCACGCCGGCGCCGAGCAGACCGCCCACGATGACTACGACGAGCGCGTAGGCGTGCACTACTCGCACCCCGCAAGGCCTTTGAAGCCGTCGATGGTGGTTGCCCCGCCCGTGAGAACCCCACCGATCGCCATGGCCCATTCCGCCGGGCCAAGTGGTGAGGCGGCAATACCGCCCATGACGGAGCCTGTCACCAACAACGGCCCTCCGACCCCCTCGCCCACGTATTTCGTGATGTCCCAGCCATCGCATTCGTGCTTGCCGGGGTCGGGTACCGGGTTCTCGCCCGCGTGGGTGTTGATGACGGCGGGCGGGTTCGGGTGAGGGGTGATCTTGATCGCCGGCGGCTGCGGTGGGACCGGCTGGCCTGGCGGCAACGGTGGTGCCGGCGTGGGGCCGTCCTGCTTGAAGTCGACCAACTGAATCCCGTTGCGGTCATTGGGAATTTGCGGTTTCGGGGTCGGCTCGGGCCCGAAGTCGATGTTGTCTACGTCGGCGGTGCTGGCGGTGAGTTGGCCGGCGACCTTCGTTTCCGTCAACTCCAGTTGCTCGGCCCGCGCACGAAGATCGCCGGCGAACGCCTCGGCCTGCGCTTGGCGGGTCGCGCGCTCGACGGGGTCACTGGTCATCCGGGTATCGGTGACCGAGAGGTCCTCTCCCACAACGAAGCCGGCGTTCTGGGCGTCCTCGACGCCATAGATGACCCGTCGCTGCGCGGCGCCGATGTCGCTGGCCCCGCTTCGGGCGATGCCCGCGGCCTGACGTAGTTGATCGGCTTTCGCGCTGACGGTTGCCAGGTCCGCACTGGTTCGCTGGCGCAAGGCGTCACCGCCCTCGCCGTGCCATGTCATGGTGTGGGACTGGTTCCTGATGCGCAGGAAGGTGTCTTCCCAGCGGTCCCCGGTGTCGGTCCAGTGGCTCGCCGCGTTGACCAGGTGATCCGTGCTCCACGCGTGAATCTGCGACAGGGTGGCGACCATCTAGACCATCCGGATCTGTGGCACGGGTATCGCCATCTCGCTCGCGGCGGCGGCTTCCTCCTCGGTGTAGCCGCCGGCCGCCGCCGTCATGGCCGTGGCGGTGGCCTGAGTCCGAGCGACGAACGAGGCCGAGGCGGCACCGACCGCCGCATGGATGGCGCCGACCGCCGCCGCGGTCGGCTGAAATGGGTGCCCCGGCGACGGCGGCACCGAGGTGAGTTGCGTGCTCAGCGCCGCCCACTGAGCGGCCGCAGCCTGCAGCTCAGCGGTGACAATCTGCAGGTTTTTCCCTCCCACGGCGCGAGTGTAAGCCGATCGCGCGGGGGTGGCCATTCACCCCGGCCGCCGTGAAGTCAGAGGAGCCGATAACCGTCCGACCTGCGGGTTGGGCGTCTGGGTGACGCCGGCCGTCCCGAATGCCTGGTGGCGCACTACATGCCCCAGGCATTCGGTTTCCAGCCGTTAAACCAGCTCTGCGGCCGGATCGGCCCACGGCAGATTGAGATCAGCTCCGAGTTGTTCTGACAGCAATTTTCCGTCGTGGGTCGACAAACCCTTGGCCAGCGCCGGGTCGGACGTGCATGCCGCTCGCCAGCCGAGGTCTGCCAGTTTCAGTACGTAAGGCATGGTCGCATTCGTCAGGGCGTAGGTCGACGTCCTGGGAACCGCACCCGGCATGTTGGCCACACAGTAAAAAACGCTGTCGTGCACCGTGAACGTCGGATCATCGTGTGTGGTCGGGCGGGAGTCCTCGAAGCATCCACCTTGGTCAATCGCGATGTCCACTAGCACTGAACCCGGCTTCATGCGCGCGACAAGGGCGTTCGGGATCAGCTTGGGGGCCTTGGCCCCGGGCACCAATACCGCTCCGATGACTAGATCGGCGTCTTTGACCACAGATTCGAGGTCATATGCAGACGAGACACGTGTCTGAATGCGCCCGCCGAACTCTGCGTCAAGCTCCCGCAGCCGGTTGATGTTGATGTCGAAGATCGTCACGTCAGCACCCATCCCGCTGGCGATGCGGGCGCCATGGTAGCCAGCCGTGCCGCCACCGATGACCACAACCTTTGCCGGCGCGACGCCCGGAACACCACCCATCAGCACACCGCGCCCCCCTTGCGTGCGCATCAGGTGGTAGGCGCCTGCCTGAGCCGACAGC
The DNA here is from genome assembly GCF_036409085.1 of Mycobacterium sp. 050134. Taxonomy (NCBI): domain Bacteria; kingdom Bacillati; phylum Actinomycetota; class Actinomycetes; order Mycobacteriales; family Mycobacteriaceae; genus Mycobacterium; species Mycobacterium sp. 050134. The sequence continues at coordinate 6,437 of NZ_JAZGLV010000025.1, read as the reverse complement.
CGGCCGGCGACTTCGCTCATCGGTGCAAGCAGTGGCAGTGCACCATCGGCAGTCTGCACCGTTTCATAGGCAATGGACGTCGTGCCAGACGAAAGGAGCGCATCGGTGCACGGTCGTGACGCTGCCAGGTGCAGGTAGGTGAACAACGTCTGGTCGCGGCGCATCCGGCTGTACTCGGCCTCAATGGGTTCTTTTACCTTGAGTAAGAGGTCGGCCTCTGCCCATACCTGGTCGGCGGTGTCAACGATTTCCGCGCCGGCGGCTTTGAAATCCCCATCAGATATCGCAGAGCCTTCGCCGGCTCCGGCCTGGATGACGACGGCGTGTTCACGTCGGGTGAGCTCTGCGACCCCGGCGGGGGTGATCGCTACCCGAAATTCATTGTTCTTGATCTCGGCCGGTACGCCGATGCGCATAATGACTCCTCTAAAGAAGATATGGAAGGGTCGTCCCAAGGACGAAGAAGACCTGCTCTATTCGCACGCCTGTCGTACAAAGTCAAATATTTATCGACCCCACCCTGCGAGAGGCGGAATTCCACGAGGTGTCGTCGGCAACCCGGGAACGGCTACAGCCGACACCAAGCCTCCGACAGCACGCTGCGCAGAATCTGCGTGATTTGGTCGAATTCCTTTTGGCCGCTGATCAACGGGGGCGCCAATTGCACGACGGGATCGCCGCGATCGTCGGCGCGGCAGTAGAGTCCAGCCTCGAGGAGCGCCGACGACAAGAAGCCGCGTAGCAGCCGCTCGCTCTCGTCGGCATTGAACGTCTCTTTGGTGGCCTTGTCTTTGACGAGCTCGATGCCATAGAAGAATCCCTCACCGCGCACATCTCCAACGATTGGCAGATCAAGCAACTCTTCCAGTGAGGCGCGGAAGGCAGGTGCCTCCCTTCGGACGTGATCATTGAGATCCTCACGCTCGAAGATATCGAGGTTGGCCATCGCCACCGCACACGACACCGGATGTCCGCCGAAGGTGTAGCCGTGCGGAAATGTCGTCTTACCGTCGTTGAAGGGCTCGAACAGCTTGCCGGTGGCGACCATCGCCCCAAGCGGGGAGTAGCCAGAGGTCAAGCCTTTGGCGCAGGTGATGATGTCGGGCTCGTAGCCAAATTCGTTGCACGCGAACATCCCTCCCAGGCGACCAAACGCACAGATCACCTCGTCGGAAACGAGCAGTACGTCGTACTCATCACAGATTTCACGCACCCGCTCGAAATAGCCTGGCGGCGGCGGGAAGCATCCACCCGCGTTTTGCACGGGCTCCAAGAAGACCGCCGCTACCGAGTCGGGTCCCTCGTATTCAATCGCCTCGGCAATCCTGTTCGCCGCCCACTGTCCGAACGCCTTCAGGTCGTTTTCATACGGCGCGGGCGCCCGATAGAAGTTTGTATTCGGAACTCGGACACCGCCGGGCGTGATCGGAGCAAACGGCGCCTGAAACGCGGGGACGCCGGTGATGGCCAGCGCCCCATGAGGTGTGCCGTGGTAGGCAACCGCTCGCGAAATCGCTTTGTACTTACCGGGTTTACCGGTCAGCTTGAAGTACTGCTTTGCCAGCTTCCAGGCCGACTCCACGGCCTCACTGCCGCCGGTGGTGAAGAACACGCGGTTGTCGTCGCCGGGTGCATAGTGCGCCAAGCGTTCGGCCAGCTCGACTGCGGGCGAAGTGGCATACGACCACAGTGGGAAGAAGCCGAGGGTCTCGGCTTGCCGCGCGGCGGCCTCGGCGAGTTCGCGACGACCGTGGCCGACCTGCACGACAAACAATCCCGACAAACCGTCGAGATAGCTCTTGCCCCGATCATCCCAGATGGTCACGCCCTCGCCGCGGGTAATGACCGGCGGTGCGATGCCGGCGCCGTGACGGGCGAAATGACCCCACAGGTGATTTGCGCCTTTGGTGGTAGTCTTTGTCATTGAGTTCCCCAATTGTATTGTTGCTTAACGAGTTTGAGGTATACAAACGTCTCGGTGGAGATGACTTCGGGCAAGGCCCTGATTTTGCGGTTGAGTAGGTCGAGGAGGTCATCGTCGTCTTTGCAGACTGCCTCAGCGATCAGGTCGAAAGACCCCGCAGTCAGCACCACATAATCGATCGAGTCGATAGCCGCGAGTTGATCGGCGAGCTTGCCCGTGTCGCCGGTGCAGCGGATACCGATCATCGCCTGGCGGGCAAATCCAAGCTGCATCGGGTCGGTGACGGCCACAACCTGCACTACCCGGGAGTCGATCAGCCGCTGCACGCGCTGACGCACCGCCGCCTCCGACAGCCCGATGGCCTTGGCAATGCTGGCGTAAGACGACCGACCATCTTCTTGCATGATCTCGATGATCGCTTTGGATACCTCGTCGAGCACCGCCGTGCCGTGGTTCAGCGCAACGGGAGCGCAACGAGGCGCCGGTTCGTCGCCGGTTGGAACCGCGGAGTTGACCACATCAACCATTATGCACTGAATCCGTGGATCTCGCACCACTAAACTACTGAATCAGGAGGAGGCCCCTTGGATCGCCATTGAATCAGTGGCGAGGTCGGTGGTGGTCGGTTATCTTCGTTTCATGACAGCAATCGTCTCGTCGGCCGAGGTCGATCAACGATCAGCGGCGGAGCGGTGACCCACGTGCCAGCCAGGGAACGGCCCTCCGGTGGCGCCGCGGCTCTACGTAATGTGCGGAGCGGGCAGCGGGAAACGGCGCCAGGTGGCGCGAGCGATCTCAACCTGGCCAGCCCCGCACCTCGATGTGGGCGATCGACCTTGCCGAGCGGGGATGCGCTGCGGTGAACGATCCGTTATGACGGCCGCCGAATCGGGGGCCGGCCGGCAAGTGCCTCAAACGTCAACTGCGCCAATTCGTATCAGCCCCGGTCCTAGCAGCGGAACGGTCGACAAAGGGTTAGCCGCCGGAACGGTGGGGACGTTTTCTGGCGCCATACTGGGTATCTCGTGCGTCGCACCGGGCTACACGCTGACGGCAAGCATAGGCCTAATTGTCGCCTCGGTTGGACTCAAAATGCCGGCGGTATTCATCGCGGGGTTTATCCCGATGCTCCTGACCGCCTTCGCGTACCGCGAGCTGAACTCCGATTTTCCTGACTGCGGGGCATCATTTACATGGTCCACAAAGGCATTTGGTCCCTATGTGGGATGGATGTGCGGGTGGGGGATGGTGATCGCAACGATCATCGTTCTATCGAACATAGCGGCGGTGGCGGTTCGGTTCTTCTACTTGTTCCTCGCAGGGCTGTTTCATGATCCCGGAATCGCCGATCTTGCGGCGAACAAATGGATCGACATTGCCACCACGCTAGCGTTTATCGTGGTGGCAACTTGGATTTCGAGTCGCGGCATTGAAACGAGCGTGCGGCTGCAGCGCGGGCTGGTGTGCTTCCAGATGGTGGTACTGGTGGGCTTCGCAATTGCGGCCATCGCGAGCGTTAGTTCTGGTCAAGGTCACGGGGTGACCGACCTCAGGTTCAGCTTCGACTGGTTCAACCCGTTCACAGGGATCACCATAAACGCGTTCGTCATTGGGGTCACTGGTTCGGTCTTCGCCTTCTGGGGTTGGGACACCTGCCTCACCCTGGGGGAAGAATGCAAAGATCCCGAAAAAGTGCCGGGGCGCGCCGGGATGTTGTGCGTCGTCACGGTTCTGCTTACCTACTTGCTGGTGGCTGTGGCAGTAATGATGTACGCCGGCGTGGGTACCAAGGGGCTAGGGCTGGGGAATACGGCCCACTCCGACAACGCATTCGGCGCCCTGGCGCGACCGGTACTCGGCGGCTGGGGCAGCGAATTGCTGTTCTTGGCGATCCTTGCGTCGGCGGTGGCGAGCGTGCAGACCACGATCCTGCCTGCCGCACGATGCATGCTTGCCATGGGCGCCAGCGAGGCTTTCCCCAAAAGCTTCGCACGGATAAGCCCGCGCTTTCAGGTGCCGATCGTGAGCACTCTCGCGGCCGGCCTAATTACGAGTGCTTTCTACGTCATCGTCAGATTGTTATCTGAGCGAGTTTTGCTAGATACCGTTGCCGCCCTTGGCATCCTGGTGTGCTGGTACTACGGAATCACCGCATTCGCATGCGTGTGGTACTTCCGCAAGGTGCTCTTCTACAGCATCCGCAACGCACTATTTAAGTTTCTCTTCCCGCTGCTGGGCGGAGTTATGCTAGCGCTCGTCTTCGTGATCTCGGAACAAGAGAGTATCGACCCCCGCCATGGCAGTGGCGCGTCCATCGGGGGCATCGGCCTGGTCTTTTATCTGGCTTTCGGCATTTTGTTGCTCGGGTTCACGTTGATGATTGTGATGCGGATATTGCGACCCAAATTCTTTCGGACGCAGACGCTCCCGCAGAGCATGACCACCGATCTTAGTGTCCCCACAAGTCACGGGTCCGCCGGCCCAGATACTCACCAAATAAGAACAACGAACTCCACGAGGTGATTGTGATACCCGAAAAGAAGTCCTACTACAACATCATCGGAGGGCGAGTCCAGGCGGCAGCCGAAGGCTGCGCGATGGATGTCGTCAACCCGTCGACGGGGGAGGTATATGCATCGGCGCCGAACTCGTCTGCCAGGGACGTAGATGAGGCATTCAAGGCGGCGGCGACGGCATTCGAGTCGTGGCGCTGGTCCACCCCCAGCGAACGGCAGCGTGCGCTCCTGCGACTCGCAGACGTCATCGAGGACAACGCCGACGAGCTCGTCGCGATCGAGAGCGAGAACACCGGCAAGCCGATCTCGGTGACCATGTCGGAGGAAGTTCCACCGATGGTCGACCAGATTCGGTTCTTTGCCGGCGCAGGGCGAGTTCTCGAAGGTCGCTCCCAGGGCGAATACATGCGCGGCCATACCTCATCGATCCGTCGTGAGCCGGTCGGCCCCGTCGCGCAGGTAGCTCCGTGGAACTACCCGATGATGATGGCGGTCTGGAAGTTCGCTCCAGCCTTGGCCGCTGGCTGCACTGTGGTCCTCAAGCCATCCGAGACGACGCCGGCATCGTCTTATTGGCTGGTGGAGAAGATGCAGGAGATCTTCCCACCCGGGGTGTGCAATTTAGTCTGCGGCGATCGTGATACGGGTGCCGCGCTCGTCGCGCACCCGGTGCCGCGGATGGTGTCGTTCACCGGATCCACCCGGGGCGGCATGGCCGTGGCAGCCAACGCGGCCAATGACCTCAAACGTGCTCACCTGGAACTCGGCGGCAACGCTCCGGTGATTATCTTCAATGACGCCGACATCGACGCCGCGGTCGAGGGGGTAACGGCTGCAGGATATTTCAACGCCGGTCAAGACTGCACCGCGGCGACCCGACTTATCATCCACGACCAAATCTATGACCAGTTCCTGTCTGCGATGACCGAATCGGTCGCCTCGATCAAGACCGGTTACGACCCGACGGATGGGGAGATCGCGTTCGGACCGATCAACAACGCCGACCAGATGCGCCACATCTCCGGGCTGGTGTCCCGCACTCCTGCATATGCTCGAATCCTTGCCGGCGGCGAGCGCAGGGACTGCCCCGGCTTCTTTTACGAGCCCACCCTGATCGCTGACCTGCAGCAGGGTGACGAGTTGGTCCAGACCGAGATTTTCGGGCCCGTTGTGACGGCCCAGCGATTTAGCGACGAGAAGCAAGCGCTTACGTTGGCCAACGGTTCCGAATACGGTTTGGCGTCTTCGGTGTGGACGAAGAACGTTGACACCGCCGCGCGCGTGGCGGCCCAGCTAGATTTTGGCTGCGTTTGGATCAACACCCATATTCCGGTGGTAGCCGAGATGCCGCATGGCGGGTTCAAGCATTCTGGCTACGGCAAGGACCTCTCGATGTATGGCCTGGAGGACTACACCCGAATCAAACATGTCATGCACTGGCACGGGTTCGAGGCCTAAGCCCGCCAGCCCTCTCGTTCGCTGCACCGACCACTGCGAACCACCAGCGGACTGCCTTCCTCGCCGAGACGGCGATCTGATCTACGACATAGTCGTATCAGTGTCTCGGCATTTGGCGGCTTTTCCCACTGTGTAGCAGTGAACGCAGCCGGTAGTTGATGAGGGATGCGTAGTCTGAAAAGCGTTGCCCCGTAGTGTGTCCAAGCGACCCTCCACGGCTTCGTTGAGGCATGACCACACCGGCCAATGAGACCGCGTGACCGAAACCGTCACCCGCCGGGGCAGCAGACCCGACGCCGATGAGGTCTTCTACCTCTATCTTTCACGCGACGAACTGCCCGGCGCTCTCCCGGCCCGGACGGCGCATGGAGTGTCAACCATGAGGAGATAGGGCGGCAGGAGTGCTATGCGGACAACACGCTGCAGGCTGCGGCGCCGTCGACGGTTATCGCAAAATGTGTGTCGGTGGTGGTGGTGATCGTCATTTAGGGTATTGCGGGAGGCTTTGGCGTGCTTGCGTATTGGTGGTGGCGGTGTTG